>CBDUNM010000023.1:0-45754 GCA_965368585.1 uncultured Chromatiales bacterium
CTCGTCGCTATATATAGCAACTTCTGGCTCTATTGTTCCCTTCGTTTCACTTCCAGTACGCTCTACGTATCGTTTTCTGCCTTGAGTTGAGTTCGACGCATCTTGCGTACGCGACAACTTTTGTCGCAAGAGATCGATTTCCTCTTTTAGGACTTTTAGCTGCGTCGCTTGGTGTCCTGTTTTTCGCTCCCCGCCATATGCATTCATTAGTTGCTGATCAACGAGGCTTGCCGCTTGTGGCAGCAGCCCGATGCGAGCCATCTCCCTCACCGCGCGTGCATGACTCGCCAAGGGGGCATCGCGCGTGCCGATTGCTGCGACTGACGCATCGAAATGCCGAGCAATGCGGGACTCGTCCTGTTTCAACGCAGCGACTTTCCCCAACGTATTGTGCACACCGGCTATGAGAACTTGAGCGACCACCCGTGGCGGGCACCCCCAGTCGAGGGCCGTCTGCGTGTAGTGGCGTGCCTCCTCGTGTCGCCCGAGTTGCTCATACGCGCTGGCAATGAGTAACGCGAACCGATCGCGGTCCGCCAGCATGTGCAAGGACTTCGTGCCCAAAGCGACTAGTCGATCCCATTCGCCGAAGAACCAATACGTCTTGGCGCGAGCGAGCGAAGTTTCGCCATACCCCTCGAGCACGGGCGCGATTTCCTGCTCGTTTAACTCCAGAACTGGTAGCGCCTCTCGTACCTGCTTTGCAGTCACCCGATTCCCTATTGACGCTGATGCATGCTGGCGCGGCGTGTTCTTACGCTCCCTCTGCAGGCGGCGGCGCAGTTTCTTTTTAGAACGCCTTTTCACGGATGAGAATATCCTTGATCAGTTCGATTTGCGCCTCGGCCTTGACCATTTCTTCTTCGATCTGCTGCTGCCGATACTCCTTTTCGCCGTCCTCTTCGGAAAGTCGCTCGATCTGGTTGCGCTGCTCTTCCATTTTCCCCTTTAGTCCGTCGCGCTCGAGCTTGATGGCCTCCAGTTGCGCCTGGTGCCGTCTCAAGATCTCCAACTCTTGCCGCACCGAATCGCGATCACCGCTCACCTGCGCCAGCTTCTGCTGGAGTTCATTCAGCTGGGCTTCATACTTCGCCTTGACATCGTTCGAGGTATCCAGCTGCAGCCTGAATTCACCCAGCTGCTGTGCATCCTGCGCGCGCAGCCGCTTCAGTTTTTCGATATCGGCCAGTAGGACATCCGACGCTTTGTTGCGCTCATCGATCAACTGTTCCAGCTTTTCCGCCTTTGCGTCCCGCTCGGCAACCAGACTCGCAATAGTGCGTGCGGCCGATTTCCAGTCCCTGGCATAAGCTGCGACACCGATCGCTGGATGATTTCCCTCATCGACGTTGATACGACGAAAACCACGATCTGACATAAACCGGTCCGTCACCGAAATACGGCTCTCGTGCAAGTCGCCTACTTCACGGTCAAGGACAACCCGCATAATGATCACATCGTATGTACTGATCAGGTCAGCCGCACCTTCGACTACCGGAATACCGGGTAGACAGTCTACGATCAGCCAATTGGCGTCGGCAAACGAGTCGCGCTCGGTGATCACCGCCTCCAAGCGCTGCTGCCGCATTGGAAAGGTCTCCAGCGCTTTGATATTCGGCCAGTAAGGCTGCCAAACGGTTGCACTAAGGACCCCGTTAAACGCAGGGTAGGACGTCGCATGGTAGTTCGTGTCTTCTTCGCTGGCGCCGAGTAGGGCGGTTACCGATCGCCAGCCCGGCGCGTGCTGCGCCACAAGGCCCTCAAGTTCTTCCGCGTATGCCGGATTCGCATCGACCAGCAATAAGCGGTCCAGCCGCGAGTACATCGGTTCACGCGCGATCGTCCACCCCCGCCCGGCGCCCACATAAACCATAGCCTGGATGGAATAAATACGCTGCAGCGCATCCGTGACGCTCGCGGCCGGAGATCCGACAAACGACTTCATGGCGTCCGGGTCGGCAACGTGCGACTGCGTCTAAAGCCATTCATTGCACCCGCAACTCCTGAAGTTTAAGGTCATAGCGATCGCCCTCACAGGGCAGCGCGCGATCCGCGAGCTGGTACCGATAGCGATTCGAATGGCCAGTGGTAATGTAGTGCGCCAGCGCCGATGGTTGCTCACCGCCGTTCACGGCCTCGAGTACTTCGGGATAGGCCTGCAGATATGCCAGCCCGTCGAAATACGACAGCGGGAACCTGCTCGTGGAAAGGCCCAATCGAAATAAGCTGCTGGCCTGCTTCAACCTTCCAGGCAGAGAATTGCGGTGGCACACGCGAAGCTTCGGCTCCAAAGGTACGATTGAGAAGGAGTAAACCGCGATACCCAGGGGGCGGCGATCCACAGAGGCCGGGTTGACGTCGCTGTCACTGTAAGTCTTCGGCAGGTTTATCGCCACCTCGGTGCCACTCGACGGCGGGCGATCATCAGGGGGCAGATCTATCTCGATGCTTAGTGGATTGAGCTTCGGATGGACGCGATGCGTAACCCTTACACCGTCGATCTCGATGTGCAATCCCTCCAGCTGCGACCGCGTCACTGTTTGCCGGCACTGAATGACAAGGAGCTGCGCTCTATTCCTTGCTATAGGAAGCATAACCGTTGCCCGGGGATCCGGCCCGCTCCAACACAAAGCCAGGCCCTTATCGTCGAGTTCGCACTGATACCAGTTTTTTTTGTCCCGTAAGTCGTCGATACGATAACGCATGCGCCCTTCTATAGCCGTTAACGGCGGTGATGAAGGCTGCTCCGGCTGGGTCGTCCTCTGCTTGGATCCGTAGAAACTCTCGAGTTCCTCCTGAACCTGGAGCAGCTGCGTCAACAAAATATCGTTTTCCGACTGCAGATCCTGATAAGCCGTTTCAAGGCTCTCCAATTCAGATCGGGAGAGGCGGCTTTTATCAGAAACCTCACCGGCTGGCAAAGCCAGTTGAGACGCCTCGGAGGCCTGATTGTTGCGCTCGAGTTCTTCAAGTTTCGTAACCAGATCGCGCTGCGTTGCCACGAGCGCCCGATACTCCACCCATGCTTCGTCATCCGATTGGACTTTCGACTCCCCATCGGGAAGAGACGCTGTTACCTGCAACTCCTGATACAAATCGTGCAAATCATTTCGCTCACGAGTGGTGAAGCTAGCAAGCGTTAACGCAAGCGGCGACAAACTCCCGCCCCGCGGTACTTCCGTGTCCGACCGCGTGAGCCGCAGCCCTAATTCCGCATTGCAAAGCTCAATCAGTCGGGGCACATCGGCAAGAGCACGCTCTGCGTTGATCAATATCGAACGATCGCGGTTTCTGTTGTAAAAGCGGAGGATCAGCGTGTTTTGAGCGCGCCAAAGATCCAACATTGCACCGATGTCCCTGCTACCGAGGTCCAAATTCAGCGCCCAACCGGCAACCTCCAACTCAGGAGATGCGTAGGTCAGTATGAATACGATACTGGGGTCGAGGTCTCGCCAATACTCGAGAAATCCGACTGCATTCGACGCCGCGAATCCCCAGGCACCGCGCTGGATGTTGGCCTCCAGTATTTCGAGCGCACGACGCTCCCAAAGTTTTCCGGGAACGAATTGCTCCGCGAGCGATTCCGCGCCTCGCAGTTCATACGCCTCAACCACCGTTTCAAACCAACTCTGGGGCGACTGCCCATCGGCAGATTCGTTCGCATGCTCGAGCCCCGCGGCATAGAGCGATTCAATGACTTGATTCGTGTGAGAGCCGGGACTGCCCGCACATACTACAATCTTCATTTACTCAGTTCTCCCACCCCGATGACATCTGAGCTGCGCTTGCGCTTAAACAGTTTGTTCAATAGGTGTCTTGGCAGTGCCCGTAAATGACGAAGCGACGTGAAAACGGCCTTCGCGGCCGTCGGGTAGCGCATCATGTACTTCATGGCTTCTGCAAGCGGCAGGTTTTCGAGCGTCGCGACATGATGGTGCGCGAGTACCGAATCGTAAAAGCGGTTGATTCGGGCCTTGTAGTCCGTAAACTCCAACGCGATCTCGCGCCATTCGCCAATGCAACTCACCGCATTCGTCCAGGACGCGCCGCCCGACTCGTAGACCGAGACGAAACTGTTTGACAGATGAAACTTGGCTCCATCGCGTTTGCAGCGGAACATGAACTCGTGGTCGGCGGCGATTGGAAACTCGAGCCTATATTTTTTCTGCGCCAGCAAGGCCGCCCTGATAGCGGTGGCCTGATGGCACGGCACACCTTGCAGCCATCCCCCGTCGACGTCGCCCGACACCAGTCGGCTATAGGTCACGTCAAAATCATTAACCCGATGCAGCTCGCGCGCGCCCCTGACGGTTCGGTACACGTGATGACCAACCACGAAATCCGCGTACTCCGGTATATCGCATAACAAGTTGCTCAAGGAATCCTCGTCGATAAAACGATCTCCTGCGTTGATAAATATAATCCACTTGTTCGTTGCCAGCGACGCCGCTTTATTCATCGCGTCATACGTACCACCGTCGGGCTCGGAAACGAAATGATCGATGTGATTCGAATAACGACGAATGACGTCGAGCGTTCCGTCTGTCGACGCACCATCAACCACAACATATTCGGTATCGGGATAGGTTTGCGAAATGACACTGGATATGGTTGTTTCAATATCGTCTACGGCGTTTCGAACTACTGTCGCCACGGTCAACGTTTCGGCGTTCCGATTCAGGCGCCGGACGGAGCCTGCGGCGCTATCGCCCCGAGTACCGGGACCCAGTGAAGCCACGCGCTCTATTTTGTCGTAAAAGCAAGAACGTTCAGAGGTCTTGCCCGTCAGCCAATCGACGAGGTACGGTCGATACCCCAGCCAGAGCGCGTGTCCTTTTTCGATACTCATACGCGCTCTGACTGCCATGGTCTCGAACTCGAGTTCGCAGGAGTACCACTCGTACCTCGACGGGTCGTAGAGAATGCCATTATAGCCGTGGATAAGGTATTCATTCATGGTCGGGTTATCCGGCGCGACGACGACCCTCCCCAAAGACATCGCCTCCAGAAAAGACAAACCGATACCTTCAAACAACCTCGGGGCCATATAGATATCAGCGTAGGCCAGTTGTCGTAAATATTCCGCCCTGTCGGCGCGCCAATCGACGAAACTCACCGGTATGCCCAGAGAATCCATGAATACGGCTTTGTCTACAATTGCCGTCTCACACGGATCGGGTGAATACTGAACGGTCATCCTTGCCAGACCGAGATTTCCGGCCAGCTTGCTCAGCCCCCCGATGCTCAATGCATCTCTCCGATACCAGAAGAAACCCGACAGCCCTTGATCAACGCTTTTTGTTAGAGCCGGCACGTTCGCGACATCCGGACAGTATTGCGCATAAACGCAATTGCAGCCGAGCTTCTGCAGTTTTTCGTACAGTCTTGCGGAAAAGCATAAGATCCGCGTTTGGTTCAAGGCTTGCCAGTACTTCTTCGACAATCCCATACAGCCATCGTACATGGGCGCGAAAACGATATTCGCCAAACCGAGTTCCACCAACAAAGGCACCACGTACTCGATTTGCCAGACCACTATCAAGTCATAGCCGGCGCTCACTCGATCGAGTTCGATGGCGCGCCCGCCGTCGAGGCTGTCGTCGTAAAAGCAATCGACTTTTCCCATCTCCTCGAGCAATTGGACAAAGAAATCGGCTGACCTTGTCGTACGATGATAGGCGTGTCCGATGAACGCTATGTTCATGTATTTCGCTCAGGTGATCTTGACCAAACCGAGTGGATGCCCATGATCGACGGCCGACCTCTGAGTCGTGCCGAATGCATGCATTACTGCGCCCATTCGGTTGCGTGTGGAGCGGGTCCAAAAACGACGAATCATATACCAACCGAGGTTATTTGGCGTCGATCTTTCGGGCAATTTTCAGTATCACGCACTCGAACTCGCTTGTGCCTGCTTCATGTCAAATTTCGGAGCGGGCAGGCACGGGGAGGGGTGCGGCCAGGACGATGGGAACTCCCCTGACGCGAGCCTAACCATAGCGAATCGCTGACCGTTGACAGCTCCTGCCTGCACCTTGTCGACTATGTCGAACCCCAGGCCCCGAGGGCATGTGCCGTCGGCGTATCATTCCTTACCGGTGGGCTCAAGTCGCAGCACAACGCTTGCTGCGCACGCCGAATAGACGAAGCGGCAAGCCGCGGCGACTGCCCCGCACCGTTCCCGACCCTCTTGACCAGGCTCGGCGAGCAGCGCCGATCAACGCAAATTGCGCCCCGGCCGGCGTTTGCCTTTGAACTTCGGCTCCTTGGTCGCCTTTTTGGCGCGATTGGCCGCCATCTCTATGAGTCGCTGCTGGCTGCCTATTTCCTCCCCCTTCGCCGCCGGTTGACGTTGGACATAGCTGCCATCGGGCTGCATGTCCCAGGCACTGCGTCGATCGCTAATTTGCGTATCGAGGATCTGCCGAAGTTCCACACGCAGACTGGCGTCCTCTACGGGTGCGACGACCTCGACGCGCGACTCCAGATTGCGCTTCATCGCGTCGGCGGAGCCAATGAAATACTCCTCGTCGCCGCCGTTCTGAAAATAAAAAATACGCGTGTGCTCCAGAAACCGGCCGACGATGCTGATCACTCGACCCGACTCCGAGATGCCCGGCAGTTGCGGTCGAAAACGGCAGGTATCACGCACGATCAAATCGACCTGTACGCCATCGCGGGTCGCTTCGTACAGCGCCAGCGTGATATCGGCATCTTCCAACGCATTCATTTTGAACTGAATCCGCCCCGGGTTCTCGGTGGAGTGCAGCTGGCGTTCGCGTTTGATTTTCTCCAGCAGTGCATCCTTCAAGATGCGCGGTGAAGGCAGCAGCTTTCGGTAGTCACGCTGCGGCGTGTAGCCCGTCGTCAGGTAGTTGAACAATTCGGTAGCATCTCGCCCTATGTCCGCGTCATTGGTCAACATGCCCAAGTCCGAGTACAAGCGCGCCGTACCGGCGTGATAGTTACCGGTACCGATGTGACAATAGCGTTTTAAACCGGCGTAGTCCTGACGCACCACCAGTATGATCTTCGAGTGGGTCTTCAACCCCACCACGCCATAGGTGACATGTACACCCGCTTCTTCCATGCGCGACGCCCAGCGTATATTCGCCGCCTCGTCGAACCGTGCTTTGAGTTCCACTACAACCGCAACCTGTTTCCCGTTGCGCGCAGCACGCAGCAGATGGTCCACCACCTTGGTGTCCGCCGAGGTACGGTACAGCGTCATCTTGATCGCGCGAACCTTTGGGTCACGCGCTGCTTCCTTGAGAAACCGCTCTACCGACGTGCCGAATGATTCGTAGGGGTGTTGCAGCAGCAAGGGACCGCGTTCGCGGATGATGTGAAAGATATTGCGACTATCCAACAACTCGGGGTGATCGATGGCCTGGTGCGGCTCATCGTGCAACTCGGGCATATCGATTGCCGCGATCTGGAACAGATCGCGCATCGCCAGCATATCGCCGCCGGCATTGAACACATCCTGATTTTCGTCCAGGCCCAGCTCGGCCGCGAGCATACCCCGCGACGTCTCATCCATATCGCCCTGAACCTGCAAACGCACGATGGGAGCGAAGCGGCGATCGCGCAGCTCGGATTCGATCATGGACAGCAAATCGTCCGCGTGCTCCTCGGCGCGTTCGGTGTTGGCGTTGCGGGTCACCCGAAATGCATAACTCGATACGATTTCCATTTCGGGCAGGAGCATATCCAGATTGTGCGCCACGACGTCTTCGAGCGTGACAAAATGATTGCGTCCGGGTAGCTGCAGAAATCGCGGCGAACCGTCGCCCACGGGTATTTTGACCCGGGTCAGGACCGTCTTTCCCGAACTTCCGACAAACCTGGCTTGCACCAAGAGGTTCAACGAGAGATTGGATACGAACGGAAACGGATGCGCCGGATCCATCGATTGGGGCGTGACCAGCGGGAAAATATTGTCGTGATAGAAGTCCCTGAGGAAAGACTTGTCGGCTTGCTGCAAGCTTTGCCACGATAAAATCTTTATGTCGAACTCGGCAAGCTCGTCGCATATCTTGTGGACGGTCTCGCGTTGGCGCGTTTCCAACGCCGTGACGATCCCGTAGCACTCGTCGATCTGTTGCTTGGGCGTGCGGCCATCGACCGTCAGGGTATGCATCCCGGCGCCGAGTTGTTGCTTCAGGCCGCCAATACGTTTCATGAAGAATTCATCGAGATTGGAACCCACGATCGCAATGAACTTGACGCGCTCCAATAGCGGCGTACGGCTGTCCTCCGCCTCGTGCAGCACCCGCTGATTGAAAGCCAACCACGTCAACTCACGGTTGAGATAGAGTTTCGGATCGGTCAGTGCTACCTCTTCGGGTGCCGGGGCCTGCGCTTTGGAGGCAACATTTTTCGGTGTGGCATTCACAACAAGTACTCTCCGGGGGTTGCGTCAATCTCTGGTGAATCGGTCCGAGCCATCGTTCTACTCGGCGGCGCGCTTTGACGGTGTCTCCAACGACCGGCTCAAACGTTACGCCCTCCTTCGGGCAGCACGATATTCAGCTCCAGAATTTCGTGATGTTCGTCGTGTTCCACGTTGACGCTGACCGCGCCCGGGTCCACCGCCACGTACTTGCGCAATACCTTCAATATGTCGCGCTGCAATTGCGGCAGATACGACGGTGCGTCGCGACCAGCGCGATCGTGGGCAACCAGGATCTGCAAGCGCTCTCTCGCGACCGCGGCCGACCCGGGCTTCTTCTTGGATCGAAAATAGTCCAGTAGGGCCATCGTCTATCCTCCGAATAGTCTGCCGAACAGACCTTTTTTCTCGACTTCGAGGAACCGATGCGGGCGCTGTTCGCCAAGATATCTGGCGACCACGTCGCTGTACGCTTGTCCTGCCGTGCTTTCGCTATCGAGAATAACGGGGCTGCCCGCATTCGACGCGTTCAATACCGCTTGGGATTCGGGAATCACGCCAAGCAGGTCCAGGGACAATATTTCCTGAACGTCTTCCACGCTCAGCATTTCCCCTCGCTGGACGCGTTCGGGCGAGTACCGCGACAACAGCAGATACTCGCGTATCGGCTCAAGGTCCTGCTCGGCGCGTCGGGATTTGCTTGCCAGTATGCCGATCATACGGTCGGAATCCCGGACCGACGAAACCTCCGGATTGGTCACGACGATTGCGTCATCGGCGAAATACATTGCCATTGTGGCGCCCACTTCGATGCCCGCCGGCGAGTCGCAAACAATGTATTCGAAATCCTCAGACAGCTCTTCGAGAACTCTACCGACGCCTTCCTTGCTCAGCGCTTCTTTATCGCGGGTCTGCGAGGCAGGCAATATAAAGAGGTTTTCGTTGCGTTTGTCCTTGATCAACGCTTGGTTGATGCGCGCTTCGCCTTGGATAACATTGACAAAGTCATAAACCACACGGCGCTCGCAGCCCATGATGAGATCGAGGTTACGCAAGCCAACATCGAAATCGATGACAACCGTACGCAAGCCTCTTTCGGCAAACCCCATAGCGAGCGCTGCGGCCGTTGTAGTCTTGCCAACACCGCCCTTTCCGGACGTCACGACGATGATTCTGGCCAAGTAATTACTCCTAAGAAATTTTACGCTACAAATAACAAAACAACCGGAACAGCAGTGGTTTATTTGGTCTGATCCGGAACCATATCCAGACACGGACATTCCACCCTGGTTAAGTGGTGCCGAGCCGGTTGCGGTCAGATACCGGTTTCCGCCTCCGTTAACCGGGCAGGCAAAACCGCCTCACTCGACCTCAGGTGCCCGGAACAAACCGCCGATGGTAAGCCCGTTTTACTGACCCCGATCATGGTTGCGGTCATTGCGCCCGGTCACTGCGGAACGGGCCGTGCGTTCCCGATGCTCCGAACCGGAAATGAAATGAGCACCGCGCTACGAATGTCTTCACCAAACGCCGGTCGCGTCGCACTAAAGTTTCTGAAAAATCAATGCGTCACCGTCGAGCGAAACCTGCACAGGACGTCCCATGAAACGGGTGTCGAGATCTTCGCTGACTTTGTAACGACCCGCGATGGAAACAATCTCGGCCATCAGATCCTTGCAGAATATGCGCGCCGAGGTATCACCTTTCACGCCGGCCAGGACGCGGCCCCTGACCGCACCGTAGGCGTGAACATGTCCGTCCGCCACGACTTCCGCCCCGCTACTCACGGGCGCCAACAACACCAGATCCCCACCTTGCGCGTACACCCTTTGACCGGATCTTACCGGCGCGTCGACGATCTTCGTCTTGACCGCCGCCGCTGGCGCAGGCGAACTCGTCGTTGCCGGCGTATTGCCGCCTCGACGCGTTTCGGGCAGAACCGCCAATTCCATCAACCTGGCCTGCTCACGCTGCGTTTGCGACCCGCCGCGTATCCCGACCGGGACCAGACCATACCCGCGAATCACGCCGATCGCCATAGCGAGGTCGCCGTTTAGCTCTTCGTCCAGCGAGTCAGTCAGGTCCAGCACCACCGGCGTATTGCGAAAAAAATCGGGCGCTCGTGCCACCCGTTCCGCCAGCAGCGCGTCGATGGCGTTCGGATTCAACCCCGACATACACAATGTCGGCAGCGTAAACGATCCCGCCTTGAGTTCTACTTGAAGCGCCTCGCGAGACGCGGCTTGAGAAGTTGCTGTCATTTCGATGCAGCTCTTAGGTGCAGGGCCCTCTGGGTTTTATTCCGTAAACCAATTCGGGTAAGAGTCTATCAGGCGAACTCGTCAATCCCGAGTACGCTGCTCACATATTCACGCTCGTCGCGTCGTGCAACACCCTCATAGGCGCTCAGCGCCCGACGCGCACGCAGCCCCCCTTCGGCGATAGTCGCGTTCGATCGATTTCGTTCGGCGATGCGCGCGGCATCCAGGCGCACCTCGTCGGTGACTTTGAGGCGCGCCGCAGGCGCCCGCTGCTCACCCACCGGGTCGTGCGCCTGAACGGCGCGCTCGACCGGCGCCAGCGCCTTTCTAGGCTCATTCGACCCCGGTTGCAGCGGCTGGTAGGACGGAGTGATGTTCATATATCGGCGTCTGGAAACTTCAGCCCGTGATTATAGTTCCCGCAGTGCGCGACTGCGAGACCCAAGTTTTCGTTATCACTTTATTTATTAAAAACAGCAGTATACAGATTTTTTCGGGCACCCGTGGATTTTTATTCGCCGTCCGCTGCAATCATTCGCACGATTTTCCCGTCCCTAGGTAGTAGCGGATCCCGGTTGGGGGACCGCGACAACAGTCAACTAAAACGCCAGGAGTGCAAATTATGATCATCCAGAATCGTGCCAAGCTTGCAGTTGCCGCCGTGCTCGCCGCCGGTACCACTATGACGGCAACGTCTACCTTTGCTGTTCCCGATTCTCCGCAGCAGTGGGAAAAGTGCGCCGGAGTCGCCAAAGCGGGAAAGAATGATTGCGGAGCACTGGATGGCAAACACGGCTGCGCCAGTCAATCCACCGTCGACAATTCACCGCAGGAATGGGTATACGTACCCGCCGGGACTTGCGAGAAGATCACTGGGGGTGTGGTCGCCGCGGTAAAACCAGCGAAATAGGCAGATGAAGACTGACCCACGCCCCGTCACGGAGCGTGGGCCGGTGCAGGGAGTCGGCATCGGTCTGCGCACACCCCACATCGATGAATTATTGCAAGACCCGTTGCGGGTACCCTGGTTGGAACTCCTGGCGGACAATTATTTCTCCGACGGGGGTCTGGTCGCGGCGCAACTGGCAGCGGTGGTGGAGCGCTACCCGGTTACGCTGCACTGCGTCGGCATGAACATCGGTGGTGTCGACGAGTTGGATTTCGGCTACCTGACCCAGGTGCGCGACCTGGCAAGGCGTACCCGATCCGCGTGGGTATCCGACCATTTGTGTTTCACTCGGCACGGCGACGAACACTTCCACGATTTACTACCACTGCCGTACAACGACGAAACGTTACACCACGTAAGCCGAAGAATTGGACGCATCCAGGACTATCTCGGCGAGCGCCTGTTGATCGAGAACGTATCGGCGTACCTGGCGCCACAGGCCCCGCTGTCAGAAGCCGAATTTCTGGCGGAATTGGTTGCCGAGACAGACTGCGGACTGCTGCTCGACGTCAACAACCTGCACGTCAACGAGATCAATCTGGGCTGCGATGCGCGACAGGCGCTGGCACGTATTCCCCTGACACACGTGCATGAGATCCATGTTGCCGGATACGAAAACCGGGGCCGTTACGTGGTCGATACCCACAGTACGCGGGTCAGCGAACCGGTTTGGGCCCTGTTGGAAAGCGTAGTTGTCGAGATGCCCGACATACCGATACTGGTCGAATGGGACAACTGCATTCCGCTGCTCGGTACGCTCCTGGCCGAAGCCGCGCGGGCCGATCGCATCCGCTGCGACGCGCAACGGGACCGGGTGGCATGAGCGAACTGGCGCGCTGGCAATCCCGGTTGGCGGCCGTATTGGCGCAGCCGGCGCCGCGGGACGACGCCCTCGGAGGTCTGCTGCGACCCGCGCCCGGGCCGACGACGGCCGAAGGTATCGGTGTGTACCGGGGAAACTTGCACGGATGCCGCGTCAGCGCTTTGCGCGACGTGTATCCGGTGTGTCGGCGGGTGCTTGGGAACGCGTGTTTCGACGCGCTGGCGCAAGCGTACGTGACGCGGGTGCCGTCGCGTCATTTCGATCTCAACCTCGAAGGTCGAGGTTTTCCCCAGCACCTGGACGTCACGGTACGGGAGAACGCGAATTTCACCGCGCTGCCCTGGCTCGCGCACCTTGCGCAACTCGAGTGGTATTGCCATCGGGTCTACTACCTGCCGGACGATCCGCCGCTGAACACCGGCGCAGAGTGTCTTGACATCGACCCGCAAGAACTTTACCCGTCGGTGAGTCGGTCGATTCGCTGGCTGAAAACGGATTGGCCCGTCCACCGGGTATGGGAGGCGCACCAGCGCAACGCTGCTGTGCCGTCCGTGCACCTGGACTACCGGCGTTGTGCCTACGTCGTGCAGCAGCGGGCTTTTCGCGGCCATCCCGTTTCGGTCCCCAGCGATCTGGTCGACCTGCTCGACGCCTGCAATCGGTCGATCAGCCTCGCCGATATGGCCGCACACGCCGATCTAGCCATCGAATTGCTGGGCGAACTCCGTGCCCGAGGCTGGCTGCTCGGCCTGGTTCAGGGGGCGCAACGGGGTGTTTGATCGTGCTGCACTGAATCGCCTGTACCGCTACGCCTATGTGCTCAGCGGCGATGAAGCCGCGGCTTACGACCTGCTGCAGGATGCCGTCGAACGTGTGCTGCGCGTCGCGCCGTCGACGTTGCACCGACCGGAAGCTTACGCGAGAACCACCTTGCGCAATTGCTTTTACGACGCATGCGATCGCCGCCGTCAAAACCGGGAGGACACCCGCGCCGACATGGATGCGATCCCGATCGACATGGCTACCCGATCGTTGGAATCGATGCTGATTGCCGAAGACGAACTCGCCTTCGTGTGGCGTCAACTGAATCCTATCGACCGTGAAATACTGTACTTGCTGGCTGTCCACGGTATGAGCGCACAGGCGATCGCCGACGCCCTGGGCAGTCGACGCGGTACGATTTTGTCGCGGATTCACCGGCTGCGTACCCGCCTGAAACAGGCATCCAAGCCGCACGCGGTACCGGCGCAATCGGGGGAGTCGTCGTGAATAAACGACCGCTGAGCCAGACGGTGCGGGACCACCTCGACGCTCGTGAATTGAATCCCCGCCAACTGGATCAACTATTGCGCCTGCAAGCGGCGGCGCAGCGGCATCCGCCTCGGCGTGCGCTGCGCTGCTGGCGCGCGGCCGCCGTCGTTTTCCTCGCGGCTGTCGCGGCGCTGTCGGTTTTTCTGTATGCAGACCCAGGGGATCAGGTCGCAAACACCCGGCAGATCGCCGAGGAAATCGCGCTGAACCACCTGAAAAACCGGCCGCTCGAAGTCGAGGGCGCGCACGTATCCGCGCTGCGTAACTACTTTACCGAACTGGATTTCGTGCTGAGCGATTCGTCGCGGGTCGCCGCCGGCATGCGCCTGATGGGTGGGCGATATTGCAGTATCCAGGGCGCCGGGGCGGCTCAACTTCGGCTGCGGACCGCTAACGAAGGGTTCAAGACGTGGTACCAGGCCCCCTACGATGACGAGAAATACGCCGCACTGCCAAACATCGACGACGACCAGGTGCCGCTAGTTCGTTACGCACGCGGCGTGCGGGTCGAGATGTGGATCGAAAAAGGCCTGTTTTTCGCGCTCGCCGGCGACTGACCCTGCACGTCCGATTTCGCGGACAATTCAACCGCCCGGCAGAGAAATTCCGGTGATCTTTTTATACAAGGACACGGCGTATGAGTCCGTCATGCCTGAAATGAAATCGGTCAGGCGCAGCAACCGAAGATAGGCGTTGGCCGCGGGTTTTCGCCCGCCCCCCAAAAACTGGTCGGGGACCAAACGCGCAATCGTTTGGCTGCGCGGCGACGCCCGATCACCGCGCTCGGCGATATCGTCGATCACTTGGCACAGGTACTCAAGCAGATCGCTGATCACCTGATAACCCGCGGCCTGTATCTCCACGACTTCCGGGGCGCGATAAATGCGATCGCGAGCGACATCGACCAGTCTGTCCATCTCGACCCCCAGCGGGATTTTATCCAGCAGCGGCGTATCGAAGCGCCCGGCAAGAATGTCGGTTTCGTTATCGAGAAAGCAATCGCGGGCCTGAATGATCGCCGCGTTGATGACTTTCGCCCGCAACAACTGGACCCGGTTCTTGGGATCCCGAATGGTGGATATGCGCGGCGCCTGCTGTTCGGGATTGGCGAGTATCGGCCAAAACAGGTCGACCACCTCATCGTAGCCAAAATAACCCAGCCGAAACCCGTCTTCAATGTCGATCACGCGATAGCTGATATCGTCCGCCGCCTCCACCAGAAACGCCAGCGGATGGCGGCACCAGACGCAGTAGCGGTCGTCGCGCCTGATCAGGCCGACTTTTCGCGCCACCTCCTCGAACAGGTCGCGGTCTTCGAACGTGAAACCCTGCTTCTTGACGCTGACGCCATCGAACCGGTTGCCGCCCAACCAGGCCTCGCGCGGATACTTGGTGAATGCCGCCAGGGTCGCGCTGGTCAGCTGCAACCCGCCTCGGTCGTCGGGGTTCTGCAGTCTCGCAAGAATTCGGAAGCCTTGGGCGTTGCCCTCGAAGCGCAGAAAATCTTCACGCTCATGTTCGGGCATCATGAACACGCGCCGCCGGCCATAGTCCGCCTCGGTCGCCCAGTAACGGATGGCATCCTCCCCTGAATGACCGAAAGGTGGATTCCCGATGTCATGGGCAAGGCAGGCGGCCGCACAAATGTCGCCGAAATCAGAGGCTTCGTACCCCCTCAGGGCATGTCTGGCAATGATCTGCTCACCCACCAGGGTGCCCAATGAGCGCCCCAGACTGGAAGCCTCCAGGCTGTGCGTCAGCCGGGTGCGGACATAGTCGACCTTGGACAGCGGAAAGACCTGGGTCTTGTCCTGCATGCGCCGGAACGCCGACGAAAATACAACCCGATCGAAGTCACGCTGAAAGTCGGTACGGGAGGTCTCACCGCTGGGTGCCCGTTCACTGCCCAGGCGGGAGCGGGAAAGTAGGTTTGGCCAGTGCATGGGTCAGGATCGAAGCTTATTTGAGCGCAAGCTACGCAGCCTGTGCCCGGAAGGCAAGCGCCAGGCGGCGACCGGATTATTCAAATTCCCTATATTTATCCTGCAGATCATTGTAATTATTCGAGAAATGAATCAGACTCGGATTAGCAGCAAGCTCGCGCAACAACGCCGGTATCGGCGAGCGGATCAACAGCAGCACCTCTTGGATGGAGGAAACACCCTCGGTGAGATACTGGATACGATACTTTCTGAGTGTCGTCGCTTTGTCTACGTTGGTGGTTTCGAGTGCGTATAGTCGCTTGGCGGCCAGTCGGATCGTTCCCATCGAGGTACGACCAAGCGTGGTGGCCACTGGCGAATATTGGCCCGTCGAGGCATTGAGCACCCTAGATATTCCCGCCACCTTCACCATCGGTAAGGCCGACAACCGTCTCGGCCCTCAGTGGTTGCGGATACTCGAAGAAAGCGGTCTTGATGTGATAGTGGTCGAAGGCGCCAATCACGTCTTCGACCATCTGTTCGAGGTCGACCTGTTCAACGTCATCGGGGACCCGCTCGCGCGCGTACCCGATCGGTCAGGCACGTGAAAACCAGACCCCACGCGCTCTCGATTACCCATTACGCGGTTATTGTTGCGGCGCTCACGCTTTGCCTGCTGATTGCCTTCGGCATTCTCACCTATCGTGAAATCCAGCAGGTCCAGGTCGAACTCGCCGCTTCCAGCCTGACGGCGGCGCAACAGGAACTTGATACGAAGATTGAGCAGGTATTCGAGCAGACGCGGCAAATCGCCCGCAAATTCGCCACGCGCGATGAAGTACGCCAGCAACTGAAAGCACCTCACTATTATCCTTATTGGCGGCAGCATCGCATATTGCACGCCGACGTGCTTCCGCCTCAGGTTATCGATGCCGACGTGTACAACAGCGAAGGCAAAGTACTCGCCTCCGGTGGCGAACGCTCCCTGCCGGAAACGATCAATCATCTGCTCGACGCGCCTCTCATTTCGTTCGACGACGGAGAGCCCAGTATTATCGAAATCTCGCCGATATGGTCGCACGGCGGCGATGACGTTGCCGCAGGGCATGTTGCCATCCGGGCTCGCTTCCTGCCGATGTTGGCGGCAGGCGACTTTCGATTCATCGACAGCGCAAGCATTCGGTTTCCGCCCGAGAGTGAACAACCTATACCGCAAAGCATGACGGCATCGGCAATCCGCTTCGAACTGCGGGACAACCCGATGTCGACCAGTTTCGAGACCATACTACGCAACGCGATCTTGCGTCTCGGTGTGGTGATCGGACTCATCACGCTACTGATATACCCGGCGATGGTGTACGTGATAGGCAAACCGCTTTGCGCCATTTCCAATCAGATCGATCACCTGAAACGAAATCCGCGCGCACTCGATACAAGCCAGGTCGATACCACATTCCCGATCGCCGAGATCGAGAAGATTCGCAATTCTCTGATGGAATATCACCAGCGCCTGGCCAACGTGAACACGAGCCTCAGCAAGAAGAACGAGGAATTGTCGCGGCTGGCGCAGCACGACGCGCTCACGGGCGTGTTGAATCGACGCGCCTTCGATGAACATTGGCGTGACATGAGCAAAGTGCTCGGCGATCATCGGTTCGGCGTGTGCATGATTCTGTTCGACGTCGTGCATTTCAAGGCACTGAACGACAGTTACGGACACCAGATCGGGGACGAGGTACTCAAGGCGGTCGCCGGGTGCATCCAGGGTGTTTTACGGCGCGGCGAACACCTATTTCGTCTGGGCGGAGACGAGTTCGCCACACTGCTCATCGACTGCGAAAGCGAGGAGGTGCACCAAATCGCCGACCGTTGCCAACGGGCCATCGCAGCCTATCCGTTCGACCTGGCGGGCCTGAAAGAGCCGATCCGGGTGAGTATTGGGCTTTCGCACGCCCCGACGGCCGCGCCCAACGTGCTCCAGTCGCTGCATTGGCAGGCGGACATCGCCATGCACTACGCGAAAAAACCGGGACGAACCAATACGGCCGCGTTCAGGCAGGAAATGGCCGCCGGGGTCGAAGGGGTGTTTTCCAACCGCATCAACAATGCGATCTACGAGGCAATTATCAACGGCACCGGCCTGAAGATGTCCTATCAGCCGGTGGTTGATCTGCGCGACGATTCGGTCGCCTACTTCGAGGCACTGCTGCGCATCGACTACGAAGACGAGCAGATCATGCCCTCGAACATTCTTCCTGTCGTCGAGGCCCGGCGCCTGGAAACGGAACTCGACCGAGCCGTTATCAAATGCATTCGCAACGATATCGAAGCTGGGCGCATTCCCCGCGGCAGCGGTCTGTCTATCAACGTGTCGGGCCCCACCATCAGCAGCCCCGACGTGGTCGGCTGGCTGATGGATCTGAAACCGTATCTGAAAACGCACCGCTTCATCCTGGAAATCACCGAAACCGCGTTGATCACCCAGCTGGGCCTGGCAACGGAGACGCTGCGACACCTGCGATACGACGGCTTTCAGGTGGCGCTGGATGATTTCGGCAGCGGTTACTCCTCGGTGCGATATCTCGCCAGCATGCCGGTCGATATCGTCAAATTCGACATCTCCCTGATTCGACTCTTAAACAGTCCCAGCCAGCGCAGTATCGTCTTGCATCTCGCCAGTATGATTATCGAATCCGGCCACGGACTCGTTGCGGAAGGAATAGAAACCGAGCGACTGCTTGACCATATCAGAGACGCGGGATTTACTCATGGCCAAGGCTATCTGTTCGGCAGGCCGGACGTGCGCCTGCGCAATTACGTATACTCCGGCCGCAACACCCAATCAGCCTCCTGAACAGGCGGCGCACTAGGAGGCTGTCCGAGAATAGCGATTGTCGCGAGGGAGTTCCTGATTGTCGCCCGTTTTTCGATCATTTGAAGAGAAAAATCTTTCTGGAAGAGATCTTCGCGTAAACCCCGCAGGGGGGAAGCGCACGGATGCGCTGAACAATAACTGGGTCTGTTTAAAGAGGATGATCGGGAAAGGGGGCCAATTTGGGGCGTCCACAGTAGGTTTATTCTCGGACAGCCTCCTAGGCGCCGTAACCACCTCATCTACAGTATGCTTAACAGCCATGCCTGACGACCGTATCCGCATTCGGGGCGCGAAGCAGAACAATCTGAAAAATATCGACGTCGATCTGCCGCTCGGTGAATTGACCGTCATCACCGGCGTGTCCGGGTCGGGCAAATCCTCATTGGCCTTTGATACCGTTTACGCAGAAGGCCAGCGACGCTACGTCGAGACCTTTTCACCTTACGCGCGACAGTTCCTCGACCGCATGGATCGCCCCAAGGTGGACCGGATCGACGGCATTCCACCGGCTATCGCCATCGATCAGACCAATCCCGTGCGCACGTCACGCTCCACGGTCGGCACCATGACCGAGCTGAACGATCATCTCAAGTTGCTTTTCGCGCGCGCCGCGACGCTCTACTGCCACGGTTGTGGACATTCCGTGACGCGCGATCAACCCGAGACCGTACTGGGCGCCCTCAACGCTGCGGTCGCTGACGACACCCGTGTCATGATCACCTTTCCGGTCAAGATACCTGCCACTTTTTCACAAGCCGAGATCGAGGGTTTTCTGCATGCGCAGGGTTACACCCATATCCATCAGCGCTCGGGCGACCTGCTGGAGGTCGTCCAGGATCGCACCCGCTTGACGTCGAACAACCGGGGCCGCGTGATCGAGGCGTTGGAACAAGCCTTCAAGCGCGGTCACGGCCACCTAACCGTCTACCCGCTCGACGACGCGCGCAATGCCGGTCAACCGATGAAGTATTCGACAGGGCTGCATTGCGCTCATTGCGACATCGATTTTCAGGACCCTTTCCCCAACAGCTTCTCGTTCAATTCGCCCATAGGCGCATGCGAAACGTGCCGCGGTTTCGGCCGCGTGATCGGCATCGACTGGTCCTTGGTCGTACCGGATGAGGCGCAAAGCCTGTTCGACGGCGCAGTAAAACCCTTCCAGACCGACAGCGCCTGGGAGCACCAAGAGAATCTTCTGGCGCATGCGCGCAAGCGCGGCGTCGCGACCGACTTACCCTGGAGGGATTTGAGCGCCAGCGATCGGCGCTGGATCATCGAGGGGGACGGCCCGAAAAAAAGACCGTCTGGCTGGTACGGGATCCAGGGATTTTTCGACTACCTGGAGTCGAAAGCCTACAAGATGCATGTCCGCGTTCTGCTGTCGAAATACCGAAGCTACGACGCCTGCCCGGACTGCGCCGGCGCCCGTTTGAAGAACGAGTCGCTCAACTGGCGGATCGGCGACCGCGCGTGCGCCGAATCGGTGCTCGATGACGCACACCGTTTTCGTCCCCGGCATATCACCATGAGCCAAGCGCACTGGGAGGCGCTCCCCGGTCTCAGCATCCACGACTTGATGTGCCTGCCGCTGGATCGCTGCAAGCAGTTCTTCGCCCAATTCGTACCATCGCTGGCGCTGGACCAAGCCGCCGACCTGCTGCTGAAGGAAATTCGCGTGCGCCTGCAATATCTGCAGGACGTGGGTTTGAGCTATCTCACCCTCGATCGCCAATCGCGCACGCTGTCCGGCGGCGAAGTCCAACGCATCAATTTGACAACCGCGCTGGGTACCTCGCTGGTCAACACCTTGTTCGTCCTGGACGAACCCAGCATCGGTCTGCACTCGCGGGATATGCAACGGGTGATCGGCGTGTTGCGCCGCCTGCGTGATGCGGGCAACTCGCTGATCGTCGTCGAGCACGACCCCGAGATCATGCTCGCGGCAGACCGATTGATCGACATGGGTCCGGGCCCAGGTGCGGCGGGCGGTCGCATCATCGCGCAAGGCGCGCCGGACGAAATACTGGAAAATGCCGCCTCCAGAACCGCCGAGTATCTTACCGGGCGGGCCGCGATCGGCGCCGCGCGGGAAATCGACCCGCCGGACGCCGAGACCGAGTATGTCACGATACGGGGCGCCGCCGAGCACAATCTGCGGAACCTCGACGTGGCTTTTCCGCTGCGGCGTCTGGTCTGCGTGACCGGGGTGTCCGGATCGGGGAAATCGACCTTGATCCACGACGTTCTGTACAACGCCTTGACCAAGCTGAAGGCGCAGCCCGAGCAGGCGCCCGGCGCGCACACGGCCATCGAGGGACACGAACTGATCGATGCGGTGGTGCTCGTCGATCAGTCGCCGATCGGCAAGACCTCGCGGGCGAACCCGGCGAGCTACGTCGGCGCACTGGACGGCATCCGCCAGCGTTTCGCCAAGGAACCGCTGGCGAAGGACCGCCGCTACACCGCCGGAACCTTCAGTTTCAACTCGGGCAACGGCCGCTGCCCCACCTGCGGCGGAACCGGTTTCGAACACGTCGAAATGCAGTTTCTTGCCGACGTCTACCTGCGTTGTCCCGACTGTGACGGCAAGCGTTTCCGCGCCAGCGTGCTGCAGGTCAAATATCAGGGACGCTCCATCGCCGACGTACTGGACCTCACGGTTGACGAGGCGGTGGCGGTGTTTGCCGATGCGACGGACATCGTGCGCTCGCTGGAACCTTTGCGGGCGGTCGGTCTGGGATACGTGACGCTCGGCCAGCCCGTCCCGACACTGTCCGGCGGTGAATCGCAGCGCCTCAAACTGGCGGGATACCTGACCCCCAAGAAGCGGCGCAAGGGTCACACCCTGTTTCTGTTCGACGAGCCGACCACCGGCCTGCACTTCGCCGATATCGCAGTCCTCTTGCAGGCCTTTGAACGCCTGTTGCGTGCCGGCCATTCAGTGATCGTCATCGAACACAATCTGGATCTGTTACGCATCGCTGACTGGATCATCGATCTCGGACCGGACGGCGGCGAGCAGGGAGGACGCTTGGTCTGCACGGGGACTCCGGCACAGGTCAAAGACCACCCGGGCAGCCGGACCGGGCAGGCGTTGTCGGACTACGAGGCGCAACTGACCGCCCTGCGCCAAAGGCGCGGACGGGACCAGCGGCATACGTTGCCATCCCCGGAGAAGCGTCGCGAACCAGACAATACGATTGAAATACTCCATGCCCGCGAGCACAACCTGAAGAATATCAGCGTCAGCATCCCGCGAGAGAAATTCACCGTGGTGACGGGCGTTTCGGGTTCGGGGAAAAGCACGCTCGCCTTCGATATCGTCTTCAACGAGGGCCAACGCCGCTACCTCGAATCGCTCAATGCGTATGCGCGTCAGTTCGTGCAACCGGCCGCCCGGCCTGACGTCGACGCGGTCTTCGGCATACCCCCGACAGTGGCCATCGAACAGCGTACCAGCCGCGGCGGGCACAAAAGCACGGTCGGCACGCTGACTGAGATACACCACTTTCTGCGGCTTTTGTTCGTCAAACTCGGTATTCAATATTGTCCGGATTGTGAAATCCCGATTCAACCGCAAACACGAGACGAAATCGCGGATCGGGTACTGGATGAATGGGCAGACCGCAATGTCGTCGTGCTGGCTCCGCTCATCATCGCCCGCAAGGGCATTTATAACGAGCTGGCGAAATGGGCGTCGCGCAAGGGTTTTATGCTGCTTCGGGCCGACGGCGAGTATTTGCCGGTCAACGAGTGGCCAGGCCTGGACCGGTACCAGGAACACAACATCGACCTTCCCGTCGGCGAGTGCGAGGTATCCGCCGATAACGAGCAATCCCTGCGCACGCTCTTGCAGCGGGCGCTGGACCAGGGCAAGGGAACCATTCGCATCGCGGATGCACGGACCCATGCTGAGAAACACTACTCTACCCATCGGGCATGCCCCGGCTGCGGTAAGAGTCTCGAAGAGCCGGATCCGCGCCTGTTTTCCTACAACTCGAAACACGGCTGGTGTCCGGCCTGCCTCGGCACCGGAGTCCAGATCCCGGATTTCGACGCGGCACAAACGGGTGAGGAGGCGAGTTGGACGAAGCGTCAGGTTTCCATTGCCGAGCAACACCAGACCTGCCCGGCCTGTTGCGGCTATCGTCTCAATACCGAAGCCTTGTCGGTGTATTTCTCCGACTGGTCGATCGGCGACTATTCGACCTGTTCGGTCGATCAGGCGATCGATGTGTTCCGCGACCTGGAGTTGAGCGATAGGGAAGCTAGCATCGGGCGCGCTGTGATCGACGAGATCATTGCCCGCCTGCTGTTTCTCCAGGAGGTCGGTTTGGGCTACCTGAATCTCGACCGTGCCGCCCCCACCCTGTCAGGCGGCGAGGCCCAACGCATCCGACTCGCGGCACAACTCGGATCCAACTTGCGCGGTGTCTGCTATGTCCTCGACGAACCGACCATAGGCCTGCACGCGCGCGACAACAAAATGCTGCTGCGGACACTGCACAAGCTGGAGAACAAAGGCAACACGATCATCGTTGTCGAGCACGATGAGGAAAGCATCCGGAGCGCCGAGCACCTGATTGACCTTGGCCCGGGAGCAGGTACACGTGGCGGCCGGGTCGTGGTCCAAGGCGATATCGGCGCGTTGATCAGCAGTCCGGACTCGGCGACCGGCCGCGCATTGGCATCCCCCCTGCAACACCCGATCCGGGGCGAGCGCCGACCCGTCGCGCCCGGCGACGCCTTGATGATTCGACGTGCGGCGCTCAACAATCTACAGCAGGTCGATGTATCGGTGCCGTTGCAACGACTGGTCTGCGTCACGGGCGTCTCCGGATCAGGCAAGAGCAGCCTGATACGCGACGTACTCTACGAAAACCTGAAAGCCGCGCTGGCGGCGACCGTGCGCCCGCGAGGACGACGCAAACACCTCTGGCAGGGCTGTGCCTCGATCGACGGATGGCAATCACTGGGACGCGTGCTCGAAGTCGATCAGACGCCGATCGGCAAGACGCCCCGTTCCTGCCCCGCCACCTACATCGGTATCTGGGATGCGATTCGTAAGCTGTTCGCCGCCACCGCCGAGGCCAACCTCCGCGGCTACACCCCTGGGCGGTTCTCGTTCAACACCCAGGGAGGGCGTTGTGCCGCCTGCGAGGGACAGGGGTATAGACGCATCGAAATGAGCTTTTTACCCGATGTGCAAGTGCCTTGCGACGTGTGCGCCGGCCAGCGCTTCAACCGCGAAACACTGGAAATCGAGTTCAAGCGAAAGAGCATCGGCGAGGTGCTCAAGCTGGCTGTGGACGAGGCGGTGGATTTCTTCAACGCCCACCCGTCCATTCATCACGCCTTGGCGCTGCTGCAAGACGTGGGCCTGGGTTATCTCACCCTGGGCCAGCATAGCCCTACGCTGTCCGGCGGCGAGGCGCAACGCATCAAGCTGGTCGCGGAGCTGGCCAAGGCCAAACCGACCACCCATCCGTCCCGACGTGCCAGATCGACCCTCTACCTGTTGGATGAGCCGACCGTAGGTTTGCACATGACCGATGTGGCAAAACTGGTGCTCGTACTGCATCGACTCGTCGATGCCGGGCACTCCGTGATCGTCATCGAACACAATCTGGACGTCGTCGCCGAAGCCGACTGGATAGTCGATCTTGGTCCGGACGGCGGCGCAGGCGGAGGGCAAGTGATGCTGGAAGGCACACCGGAATCGTTCATCGAGAGTGCTGCATGCTCGCCGACGGCCACCGCGCTCGCTGATTTTTTGAACCGAAGACACTGATCTTCCGCATTGCCACGCCGAAGCCGCCGCTTCGTTCAATCGGGTTTGCGCCAAGGGCCCCGGCCGCCGCTGTCAAGCGCCCTGAGCGCGCGATTTGAGGGGCTAATACGAATTGTGGTATTATTGCCGACTTCGCGAATGAGAGATGTACCTTAACGGTGACGCTTTACGGGGACACGGTCAGTCGAGGCGTAGCTGGGTCAGTTTGTAACCTGCCGATTGGACAAAGATCACTTTGATTACCAGCAAGCCGCAAAACGCCGCTCTGCACAGCCGCATTGTCCCAGACTCCGCCCAACGATGGTTATCAATGCATCTTGCTTCGGCACCGACCAGGGTACACATATTCGAATTTTCACTACCCCGCCGCGCCTGCGTGCGGTGGAGGATTAGCAAGACTTTGCCGTAAGCCGAATGATTCAATCGCATTCGGTACTAATTAGTCGTACCGACGCCAGGAGGACAATCTGCATGACCCAAGTTAACCTTTCCACGCCCACCCCGACCAAATCCAACGCTCCTCAGTATCGCGTTTCGACGGTCGAGAAGACCAAGGGACCTGGTGGCGCAGACGGCAAGAACTGGCATCGGTACGTACTGGACGGAGTACGTTCCCCAATCATCGGCTATCGCCAGGGAACACTGAAGGAAGTGACCGCGTACGCAGAACAGTGCGCCGAAGATCTCAACGCCCGAGCATCCGGAAAGCGTTCACCCTGGGCGCCGCAACAGAAAAAATCTTCATAGGTTAAAACTGCCCGCCGCTCGGCTTGTCGAACTGACTTTCGTATACACCCGAGCGGAGCGCCTCTCCTTCGTGAAATCCACCGACATCCGGCCTTGCTTTCCGATCGGGAGTGGGTGGATTGCCGCCCAAGCGCAATCGGGTACGGCGCGGGTTGCGGCACCGCCAAGTTCGTCGACCTGACGTTCTTAAATTGTTAGGATCGGACCAATGACAAATGATGACAATAAGCTGGTCGCGATTATCAGCTACGGCACTCTGCTCGGCTGGATAATCGCAATTATCTTGCACCAGCAGCAACCATCAGAACTCGGTGGTTTTCATTTACGTCAGTCGCTGGGACTGTACATCACCGCCGTGGTGCTTGGCTGGATACCGCTGATTGGCACCCCGATCGTGATGGTGCTGTTCGTTTTCTGGGTCCTGGGTCTGGTCGAGGCGGTCAGGGGCAGACAGCGCGCATTGCCCGTCATTGGCGGTTGGTACCAACAACTGCTTGGCTCTATCAAGTAACCGCTCTGGTTTACGCAGCAACAAAAAACCCCGCCGAAGCGGGGCTGGTCTCTAGCAGTTCGGCGCGCAGACGCGTGTTACTGCGCCATCACGACGTTCACTGCCTTGGGACCACGGTCACCTTTTTCGATTTCAAAGGTAACTTTTTGACCTTCAGCCAGGCTGCGGAATCCGCTGCCCTGAATGGAACTGAAGTGTACGAATACGTCATCACCGCCGTTATCCTGGGCAATGAAGCCAAAACCTTTAGATTCGTTAAACCATTTTACGGAGCCAGATGGCATGCCGATTACCTCTCGATGAAGATTAAGTTGATAGCTGACAGCATGAGGGAATGGGGACGGGTGAGGCTCTTTATTGCGAGGAAAAACCGGTGCAACCATTGCCGCAAACTGCAGCGCTGAAGACTCTACCCGCTTACTTTCTAAAATAGAAGCTTTTTTTTCAACTAAGTGTCAAGACCGCAAATTCGTATGACAACGGACGGGCCTCAGTGCTTTTTGGCATAGTATATATACTTATCATATAAGTATTATCCCTAGGAAGACGGCGGCCCACAAAGTCACTTGAGCGAGTTCAAAGCTAGCGGCATACCGCGCCACACGAAGCGCAATTTCCGTTGATCTTAACAATGAACGTACCGGAGAAGACCATGCCCGCGTGGTGCGCGACGACTTCCACGTTGCAGCTAGCATCGGAGCAAAGAACCCAGGTTGCTTTAGGTTTGGGACGGTGCCGTGATTTACTTTCGTGACATTCATCTTCGCGCTGTATCAGCTGCATGGATATATCAAGGGCAAAATTAAAAAATCGCCTGTTTCCGCGAAGCCTGCGTTGTGACGCCTTCTGCAATACTCATTTATGCTTTATTAATTGTGCTTCTCGAACTCGCCACGCCTTGGCCTCACGAAAATATTTCAATTTTTAAAGGCGCGCTCAAGAAAACCAGTCGGAATAGAAGTCGATAAATGAAAGTCATCGTTATCCCTGTCACGCCCTATGCGCAAAATTGCTCGTTGCTTTATTGCGAGGCCACTCAACGCGCTGCCGTGGTCGATCCCGGCGGTGAACCAGACCGCATCATTGCCGAGGCGGAACGGGCCGGAGTCCAGATCGAAAAAATTCTGGTGACTCACGGTCACTTCGATCACGTTGGCGCAGTCGCAACGCTGGCAACCCGGTTGCAAGTCCCTATCGAAGGCCCGCACAAAGACGACCTCTTTCTAATCGAAGGCCTGCCCGAATGGTGCCGGCAAGTGGGTTTTCCAGCGAGCGACGTGTTCGAGCCGGATCGCTGGCTGGACGAAGGCGATCGCGTGACAGTAGGAAAGCAGGAACTGCAGGTACGGCATTGCCCCGGCCATACGCCGGGTCATATTGTGTTTTTTCACCCACTCAATCGTTTGGCCATCGTCGGGGATGTATTGTTTCAAGGATCCATCGGCCGTACCGATTTTCCCAGAGGGGACCACAACACGCTGCTCGCCTCGATTCGCGACAAGCTATGGCCGCTTGGCGACGACGTGACATTTCTGCCCGGGCACGGACCACCATCGACCTTCGGCGACGAACGGCGCAACAATCCGTTTGTGCGCGAACGCTCGTCGTGAACGCCGGCACCCGCGCCCGTGGCCGTGACTCAACCACCTGGTTACTCGAACTAAACCCATACACTTTGCTGCTGAAGAGATCGAAGACCCATGACTGAAGGCCAAGTACGCCGTCTTGCAGTCTATGGATCGATTGTGTTCGCGACTTCGGCGCTGGTATTGGTCGTTGAGATCGTCGCCGCGAGATTGATCGCGCCTTTCGTCGGCGTGTCACTGTATTCGTGGACGTCGATCATTGGCGTCATTTTCGCAGGTCTGTCACTCGGAAACTGGGTGGGTGGTGCATGGGCGGACCGTGGAGGCGCGGATCGCGCCGCGGGTTGGACCCTGGTCGCCGCGGGATTCGCGGCATTCGCGATCTTACTCATTCTGCCCGTTATGGCCACGCCCTTGCAGGCTGCACAGTTCAGTCTGGCGGCGACGAGCCTGGTGCTCGCGGCCGCACTGTTCTTTCTACCTGCCGCCTTACTCGGGGTCATCACGCCGCTGCTTACAACGCTGGCGCTCAGCGGCTCGAAACGTCCGGGTCGTATTATCGGCATGATGCACGCGCTGGCCGCACTGGGCAGTATTCTGGGGACTTTCGGTACGGGATTCTGGTTGATTCAATGGCTGGGCAGTCGCAACATCGTGATCCTCGCGGGCATATCGCTCCTGATCATGTCGCTCCCGTTGTTGCGCGGCTCCGCCGACCGGACGATCGGCGCATCGGCCGGTAGCGTCGTATTGTTGGTGGTTCTATTCGCGGGCTATGCCGATCCCTGCGAACGGGAGAGCAACTATTTCTGCATCCGGATCGTCGACAGTTCGGCTGACGCGCCGTTCGGCGAGGCACGATCGCTGATCCTCGACCACCTGCTGCACGGCACCAATCACCGCCAGGCACCTGACTTGATCATCGCACCATATCTGCATCTGATGGACGAGCTGGCCACCAGACAAACCGAATTGATCGAGGCACCGTGGTATTTCTTCGCCGGGGGAGGAGCCTATACCTTGCCGCGTACTGTTCACGCCCGTGATCCACTGGCCACCATCGTCGTCGCCGAGCTCGATCCTGAAGTGACACGGGCGGCCGAAGCCGGTCTTTACGTCGACGCCGACAACTTCTCGGTAGATCATCTTGATGCAAGGGCATCGCTCGGCCGCCAGCAGGACGACCGTTTCGACGTGGTCGTCGGCGACGTATTTCACGATATAGCGGTTCCGCAACACCTGCTCACGACCGAATTCGCCGCATTGGTCAAGCGCAAGCTAAAGCCGCACGGGCTGTACCTGATGAATATCGTCGACGCTTTTCCCGACGCACGGCTGGTCAAGTCGATTCACAAGACACTGCGACAGGTATTCGCCGACGTCGACATATGGATCGATCGCCTGCCCGATTCGGAAAACCGGGTGACCTATGTGATCAGTGCCCGCGATCGCGGAGACCCTTTTCCAGACCAGGTAGTTGCATCGCATGGTCTCAATCGAAACTGGTATCGTATTACCGAACCCGTTCTGGAAAGTGGGCACCCGGTGAACGACATTCCGTTTCTGACGGACGATTTCTCTCCGGTTGAACGCTTGATGGCCGAATTGTTCCTCGGCCATCAAGGGCGTTAGCCGGTGTATTGCGCGGCTAACTCGAGTTCCGGATGCCATGAGCATCCGTCAGGCACTGAATCATGGTCTGCACGCTTCGTGACGGCGCCGGCGCTCGCCTGACAATCGCACTGTACTGGACGTCGTAACTGAACCGTTCGTTACGAATACACCGCAAACGACCTTGCTGGACGAACGCCGCCGCATAGTGGCTAGGTAGAAAACCGAAATACTCGCCGGACAAAATAAGCGTGGCGATCGCCTCTTGGTCGTATGCCGTCGCCTTGCGGGTCAATTTCACCGTATGTGCCAGTTCCATGTTGGGCGAATGATAGCCGAGCCCGACATAGTGGTACTCTTTCAGATCATCCCAATCCAGCTTTGCATGGTCAGCAGCAAACAGCGGATGCGGTAAAGAGCAATAAAGGCGCATTTTCTCGGAAAATAGCGGAAAATAATCCAGACAGCTTGAATCGCGGTGCAGAGGTACGATACCGATTTGGTACGTACCATCCATTACCCGCGGTTCAATCTTGTTTAGCGAATTAACGTGCATCTCCAATGTCACCTGCGGCGCTCCTGCGGTGAACAAACTGAGCGCTTCCGCGATTCGGGCTTCCGGGTTGGTCACCGTCTTGTCGCCGATCGCCAACGTCAGGTTACCTGTGATCTGCTGATGAAGGTCGTTGACCTCGGAACGAAACGCGTCCATTGCCGCCTGCAGACGCAGGGTGGCATCGTAGATATATTGACCCTCCTCGGTCAGCGCGAAGCCTGCCCTCCCCCGCCGGCAGAGATTGATCCCTCCCAGGCGGATCTCCAAGTCCTTCAAATGCCGGCTGATCGCCGAGCGACTGATATTCAGTTCCAATTCTGCAGCCGACATTCCTCCGCATTCCACGATGACACGGAAGACCTTCAGCAAGCGTACGTCAACGTCGCTTAACTGACCCAATAAAGTCTTTGTTGGCATTACAATCAGCGAAATCGGTCGAATTGACGGCATACATGACCCGGGGTTGTCGATGAAATCTCCACGATCCGTGAAGTACCATGCGATTCAGCGTATCCGGCTACCTGCGGTCCATACGAACAGGCAAGGGCCAACGCCATATACGCGGCTTTAATTATAGTTTAAGTGAAGCACAGTTGCGATATCCGTCAAGCAAGCTTACGAAATGCGCCCGTTTCTTCAACTACCTTTTAGTTACGAGGTACATACAATAAGACAACGCGGGTCGCTACCGCGCATCGGGACGGAGTTATCGACGAGATCGCAGCATTGGTCCGCGCGCGGCTGTCCACCGCCGGCGATCGCAAGGAGGTCCTCGCTGAGAGGATAGCCCGCTATCCGATCTCGATCAGCGGACTGCTCAGATCCACTGGCAATCCCGACGGTGACGTAAGGTCAATTGAAGGGATTGGTACAAACAGCGTCCGCGATAACCGCGATGTAATTTACCGGCCAGGCCGGGCACATGGGCACCGCAGCAGATGACGCTCATCGCTGACCGGAAACCTTCCGCCACGGTAAACTGAACACGTGAATGGCGCGGGATGTCAAACAACAAGCGAGGTCAACATGTCCGAAAGTCCGAAGGGTACGCTGCGTAAGTCGCTCGATTTCTATCACAGCGCGAGCCAACTCCGGTTTGACACCTGGCATCGCCTCGAGCATTACACGACCCAGCTCAGTAATCGATCGGCGCGCAAGGCGGACGTCGCCCGGTCGCGTAAGGCCGCCCACGATGCGATGGAGATACTTGAGACCATCGAGTGGTATACCGCATTTCCGTCTCGAGAAGACTACAAATTCCTGTGGAAATTGCTCGATCGCGAAGACTATTCCACCCTGGCGCGGATAGTCAAACGTCTGGTGCGGGCCATTACGACCAACTCGTACCAAGGGAATTCGTCGTCGTTCTCTGTCCGCCACATGCCCGAAGAGGACGAGGCCGCGGCCGACGGGGACGAAGTGATTTGCGAAGAGGACATCGCGCCGACCAAACCCTATTTCGAAGTCCTGTTCGTCGAAGAGATCACCCAGGCCGAGGAAAACGGCTTGCGCGCCGGCCTGCGGTCGATGCGACGTACCGAGGACCCGTTTACCTACGAGGCCATTTCGGTCCCGTCATTCGAAGACGCGCTGATCGCCATCCTGTTCAACTACAACATCCAAGTGTGCGTCATCCGCTATGGCTTTGCGTTCCGCTCCAAAAACCAACTGGACATTCTGCAGCGCTACCTGGCCGGTATAGACGGTTCCGAGGCAGAGGACCAGCCCGACACCGATCGCGGCCCCCTGCTCGGCGCGATGATCGCCGAACTGCGGCCCGAGTTGGATCTGTACCTGGTCACCGACGTCGCGGTCGAGGAGATTGCCGGCAATGTGTCGGAGAAATTTCGCCGCGTCTTCTACCGCAAAGAGGACTTCATGGAGCTGCATCTGGCGATCCTGCGCGGCGTCGACGCCCGTTACCAGACGCCGTTCTTTTCGGCCCTGCGGGAATACAGCCGCAAACCGACGGGCGTGTTTCACGCCATGCCGATTTCACGCGGCAAGTCGTTGATCAAGTCGAAATGGATCCGCGACATGATCCAATTCTATGGTATGAACGTATTCCTCGCCGAGACGTCCGCCACCTCAGGTGGTCTGGATTCGCTGCTGCAACCCTTCGGTCCGATCAAAAAGGCGCAGCAACTGGCCGCACGCGCCTTCGGCGCGCGCAGGACCTACTTCGTCACCAACGGCACTTCAACCTCCAATAAAATTGTTGTTCAGGCCTTGATCAAGCCTGGCGATATCGTGCTGGTCGATCGCGACTGCCACAAGTCACACCACTACGGCCTGGTACTGGCCGGGGCACGGGTATCGTATCTGGATTCTTATCCGCTCAACGAATACTCCATGTACGGGGCGGTACCGCTGGCCGAGATCAAGCGCCGTCTGCTGCACTACAAGCGGGCCGGTTTGCTCGACCGCGTCAAAATGCTGCTATTGACCAACTGCACCTTCGACGGCATCGTGTACAACGTCGAGCGCGTGATGGAAGAATGCCTGGCCATCAAGCCAGACCTGATATTCCTGTGGGACGAGGCATGGTTCGCGTTCGCGGGCTTTCATCCGACCTATCGCAAGCGAACGGCGATGCACTGCGCCCGCTTGCTGGAGCAACGCTATCGCAGCGAGAACTACCGGGCAGCCTACAATAATTACAAGAAAACGCTGAAGAAGCTGGAGTCAAAAGACGACGACGAGGCTTGGGTCAGAACGCCCTTGATGCCGGATCCGGACCAGGCCAGAGTCCGCGTCTATGCGACGCAATCGACCCACAAGACGCTCACGTCGCTGCGACAGGGCTCGATGATCCATGTCTACGATCAGGACTTTCGGCATAAGGTGGAGGAATCCTTTTCCGAAGCGTTCATGACTCACACCTCCACTTCGCCGAACTACCAGATTCTCGCTTCCCTGGATATCGGACGCCGCCAGGTGGAACTCGAAGGTTACGAACTGGTGCAAAAACAGTTGGACCTTGCCATGGCACTGCGCGAACGCGTCGTCACGCACCCCGTGTTGAACCGGCATTTCAGCGTCCTGGTGGCCAGCGATCTGATACCGAAAGAGTTTCGCCCCTCGGGAATCGAGGGGTATTTCGACCCGGAGACGGGATGGCGAAATCTAAAAATGGAAGAAGCCTGGACCAAGGACGACTTTGCCGTCGACCTCAGCCGCGTGACCTTGTATATCGGTAAAACCGGGATTGACGGCGATACCTTCAAGAACCGCTACCTGATGGATAAATACGGCATCCAGATCAACAAGACCTCGCGTAACAGTGTGCTGTTCATGACCAATATCGGCACGACCCGCAGTTCCGTCGCCTACCTGGTCGGCGTGTTGGTAAAGATAGCGACCGAGTTGGAGCGCGAATGGGAGGACAGCAGCCCACGCGAACGCCGCATCATCGAGAATCGCGTACACTCCCTGACCCAGGATCTGCCCCCTCTGCCCGATTTCAGCCGCTTCCACCCGATGTTCCACCGCCAGGATGACGGCACAACGGACGGCGACATACGCACCGCTTACTTCCTGTCCTATGACGATCGCTTCTGTGACTACCTGCGGATCGACGACGCCTCCATTGATCTGGAAATCGCCGCCGGTCGGGATGTCGTCTCGGCCGGGTTCGTTATTCCCTATCCTCCCGGGTTTCCGATTCTTGTACCCGGTCAAGTCGTGAGCCAGGAAATCCTGAAATTCATGCGGGCGCTCGACGTCAAGGAGATACACGGTTATCGGCCGGAATTGGGGTTGAGGGTATTTACCGAAGAAGCGCTCATCTCCGGGAGCGAGAGCCCTGTTAAGGTCACCGTCGCCGATATCGCCGCCGATATGGCGCCGCCCGACAGCGCCGAAGAATCAGCCGGTTGAGTTGTTTATACAAGCGAGGATCCTTCCGTGAAAAAACTGAAAAACATTTCCGACATTCGCCGGTTCTTCCATCGTAACGAAGAGCCGATCTACTTTTTTAGCGCCACCAACTTCAATCTGCTCGGCATCAGTGAGTGGGTGAGCAACTTCCACTATATCAACTACATCGATTGTTTCGACGGCCGTCACCCGAACGTATTCATTCCCAGCGAGGCCCCGCATCGCGAATTCGAGGGCATCGAGGACATCAACAACTATCTCTTGCAGCACAAGGAGGTCATCGACTTTATCAAGAGTCGCGGACCGCGCGGTAAGGCTGTTTTCTTGATGTTCAACGAGGAAACCGAGGCGCTGTGCGCGGAACTTGGGCTCGACGTATGGTTTCCCTCGGCGGCGCTGCGCACCCGGGTGGACAATAAGATCGAGACCGTACGCATCGGCAACAAAGCCGGCGTCCCAAGCGTGCCGAACGTGCTTGCCAAAGTCGGTAGTTACGCGCAATTGTGCGAAGTGGCAAAAGAGCTTGGTACCGACCTGGTATTGCAGTCCGCGTTTGGTGATTCGGGCAAGACGACCTGGTTCATCAGCAACGAAAGCGACTACAAAAAATACGCCAAGCAGATCGAGCAGGAACCCGAAATCAAGGTGATGAAACGCGTCAACGTGCGCGGCTCGGCCATCGAGGCATGCACAACGAAAAAGGGCACTATCGTCGGTCCCCTCATGACAGAACTGGTCGGCTTCAAGGAACTCACGCCGTACAAGGGCGGTTGGTCCGGCAACGAAATCTTCGCCGACGCCTTCCCCCAGGACGTGCGTGACAAAGCGCGAGACTTCACGTTCAAATTCGGCGAGGCCTTGCGGGAAGAGGGCTATCGCGGTTATTTCGAGCTCGACTTCCTCCTTGATCAGGATAACGGCGAACTGTATCTCGGCGAGTTGAACCCACGCGTGACCGGCGCCAGTACCCTGACCAACAGTGCCGCATTCGCCCACGCCGACGCTCCTCTGTTTCTGTTTCACTTGCTCGAATTCTCCGACATCGATTTCGAACTCGACGTCGACGAACTCAATGACCGCTGGTCCGATCCCGACTATATCGACAGTTGGAGCCAGCTGGTCATCAAGTTTACCGAGGACCGCGTCGAGTGGGTGAGCGCCGCGCCGGAATCGGGCATCTGGCGCCTCGAGGACGACGGCCGCATGGTGTATCGGCGGTTTGACTACCACAGACGTGGCATCGAATCCGAGGCCGAAGGCTTTTATCTGCGTATCGTCGGTGAGGGCGACTACTTTTACAAAGGCGCAGATCTCGGAATCCTGATAACCCGGGGAAGATTGATGAACGACGATTTCTCGCTGAACGAACGCGCGCTTCGCTGGATACGGGACATACGCCGTTGTTACGCGGCGCAACCCCTGGACAAAGTGAATCAGGCGGACATACCTATAAACCTTGACGGCGGTGCGTTCAAGATTCTCTGAGTAGCGGATTCATGCGCCTGCAATACGAAGCACTCGAGGAATGGGAACCCGGACTCAAGTGGCAGGGATTGTTCGAGCGGCACTGGGAGGCCTACAAGTCCTGGTTTCTATCCGACGGCGACGCCCAGCGTCCAACCTATCTGAAATCTCAGCGTATGCTGCGACTCCACATGCCCGAACTGCTGCCGACTTACGAGCGACTCGTGGATTTGGCGGGCGGCTCTGACCTGGCCGCCCGTTTTCTCAGCCTGTATCGCCCGCCCGCCTATATATCCGGCTGCTCGCAGGCCGTGTGGCCCGATGATCGTCAACCGGTGCTCGTGCGCAACTACGACTACAGCCCCAAGTTGTGCGAAGCCACTTTGTTGTACACGCGCTGGAATGAAAGGCGCGTCATCGCAGTAGGCGACTGTATGTGGGGGGTGTTGGACGGAATCAACGACGCCGGCCTCGCCGTTTCGCTCTCTTTCGGTGGGCGGCGGGCGGTAGGTGACGGATTTGGCGTACCCCTGATTCTCCGCTACGTTTTGGAGTTTTGCGAAACAGTGGATGAAGCGACTGCGGCGCTGGAGCGGATTCCAACGCATATGTCATACAACGTCACGGTACTCGATCCCAGCGGGCAGTTCAGAACGGCGTACCTGGCGCCCGACCGTCCTGCGTTGACCCGTCAATTGCCGGTGGCGACCAACCACCAGGGCCGTGTGGAATGGCGAAAGCATGCCAAAGCGACCGCCTCTCTCGAGCGCGAGGCCTTCTTACTCTCGCGGCTAGGCGATAGTGAAGAAACGGAGCAGGGATTCATTCAATCCTTTCTCGGGGCGCCGCTGCATTCCGGGTCTTACGGGCGCGGCTTCGGTACCTTGTATACCTCAGTCTACCGCCCGCGCCGGCGAGAGATGGAACTGCGCTGGCCGGGCACGACCTGGCAGCACTCGTTCGATGACTTTCGCGAAGGCACGCTGACGATACGCTACCCGGAAAAGCCCGAAGATATAGCGTTACGGAATCGTAACCACTAACCGCACGTCCCGTTCACGGTGCGGGCCTGTTGAGACCCGGCACCGCATCTTTATACCCCGGGTCGCCGCACGCGGTCCGCCGTCGCGAGCGCTTTACTCACACTCCCGAACTACCAGTACTGATCGCTTTGAATTCCGCACCACGCGCTCCGCATTCGGCCCGAGCAGATGATCCTTGAACTCCGGCCGGTGCGACGCCATGACAATCAAATCCGCGTTGATCCGCTCGGCCGTCGCCAGAATCTCCTTATACGGAGACCCCTCGGCAACAATATGCTGCACCTTGGTGTCCGCCGGTACGTTGGCCGCCACCAATGCGTGCAACTGCTTGTTCAACTCCTCCCGGTGCCGTTTCTCAAACCCTTCGGGAAAATAACTGCCGACAACCGCCATCCCGTAGTCCGGCATCACGGTCATGACATGGAGCCGTGAACCGAACGCCCGGCAGTATTCCAACGCCACCGGCAGTGCCTTGAGCCACGAACACTCGTGATTCAAATCAATCGGTAATAGTATTTCTTTGTACACCGCAACCTCCCGTATCACGCTTCTACCTGTTGCGAAACAGTCTCTGAAAAACCGCGCCGGCGACGCTGGTGCCAGCCAATCAACAGCAACAACAGCAGCGCCGGTATGAACATCAACTGTTTCCACGGCTGAGATGAGGGTACCATTACCCCGGTGATGGTTTGATCAAAAGCCAAGCCCGCCTTCTCCGCGATGCTGTCGAAGGCGGCATTGATAATCAAGACTTGTCCGTCGCTCTCGGCTATCTCAAGACCCGCGTTGGCAAGACGCTCTGCCCCGGTACCGCCCTCGGGTATCGGAAGCACCGCAACGAAGCTGCGCGGGGCGCCAACTTCATCTACACCGTCAATCTGCAGACGCAGCTCCTGCCCAGGTTTCAGTTCCTCCGTAGCCTGCACCAGCTGATTTGGCGGGCTGCTGATGAACGGCGGAACAATCCGATCCATCCAAAAACCTGGCCGGAAAAGCGTGAAGGCAATGAGCACCAGGGCAACGGATTCGTACAATCGGCTACGGGTAAAGAAATAGCCCTGCATTGCCGCGGTGAAAACCAGTAATCCAATCGTGGATATGATGAAGACGAATATCCCTTCTATCCAGCCCACGTCGATCAACAGCAGGTCCGTGTTGAAAATGAACAAGAAAGGCAGTATCGCGGTGCGAAGACTGTAGAAAAAGGCTACGAACCCGGTCTTGATCGGGTCCCCGCCGGATATCGCCGCCGCGGCGAACGAAGCAAGCCCGACCGGCGGCGTCACATCCGCCATGATGCCGAAATAAAACACGAACAAGTGGACCGCGATCAGCGGAACGATCAAGCCGGATTGCTGACCCAGGCTGACAATCACCGGTGCCAACAGCGAGGAAACCACGATGTAGTTGGCAGTGGTTGGCAGGCCCATACCAAGAATCAGACTCAGCACCGCCGTCAGGATTAGCATCAGCAGCAGGTTGCCGAGTGACAGAATTTCCACCAGATCCGCCAACACCGCGCCGACACCGGTCTGCGAAACGGCGCCGACGATCACACCGGCGGTCGCCGTGGCGATGCCGATGCCGATCATGTTCTTGGCACCGGTAATCAGACCGTCGAGCAGGTCCCCCACCCCTTGCCTCACCGCGGCTCCGAATCCCTTGCGCCCGCGAAACAAGGCGAACAAGGGCCGTTGGGTGAGCAAAATAAAGATCATCAAAGCGCTTGCCCAAAATGCGGACAGCCCCGGTGACAATCGTTCCACCATCAGGCACCACACCAAAACGACGACCGGGAGTATGAAATGCAAACCCGATTTGACTGTCGGCCCTACTTCCGGAAGGGTCATGATGGGTGAGTTCGGGTCATCCATCTCCAGTTCCGGGTGTTGCGCGCCTATCCAAATCAGGTAGACATAGACCAGCGCCAGGAGCGCCGCGATAATCCACGATGCGGCATCGCCAAATACCGGCTTAATCCACCCGATACCGAAATAAACGATCGCGGCGACAGCCGCGGTGGCGGCAAACCCGAATAGCATGCCCATAAGCTTCTGCTGCCACGGCTTGATAACACCCCGCCTGGGGAGCCCCTGCATATCCGCTTTCAGCGCTTCTAGATGGACAATATAGACCAGCGCGATGTACGAGATCAGCGCCGGAACAAAGGCATGCGTCACCACTTCGAAATAGGTGATTCCGACGTATTCCACCATCAGAAAAGCGGCGGCACCCATCACCGGCGGCATTATCTGGCCGTTGACCGAGGAAGCGACCTCTACCGCGCCGGCCTTTTCAGCGGAAAAACCAACCCGCTTCATCATCGGCACCGTGAAAGTACCCGTGGTGACCACGTTGGCGATCGACGAACCGGATATCAGCCCGGTCATTGCCGAGGAGACCACCGCGGCCTTCGCCGGACCGCCGCGCATATGGCCGAGCAGTGAAAAAGCCACCTTGATAAAGTAGTTACCGGCGCCCGCCTTATCCAGCATCGCGCCGAACAGCACGAACAGAAAAACGAAACTGGTCGAAACGCCCAACGCAATACCGAATACGCCCTCGGTCGTTACCCACTGGTGGTTCGCGACCGCGCTCAATTCCTGCCCCTGATGTGCGATTATGCCCGGCATATATGGACCGGCAAACGTATAGATCAGAAAAACCAAAGCGACGATCATCAGGGGCGGGCCCAAGGCCCTGCGCGTTGCCTCCAGCAGCAGTATCATGCCGACGCAGGCGACAATAATGTCCTGCGTGATCGGCGCGCCGGGCCGCGCGGACAGCTGTTCGTAAAACAGAAAAATATACGCCGCGCAAAAGGACCCCACGATCGCCATCACCCAGTCCTGCAACGGAATGTAGTCCCTGGGTGAACGTTTCAACGCGGGATAGGCCAAAAAAGCGAGAAATACGGCCAACGCCAGATGTATCGAACGCGCCTCCGTGTCATTGAAGACACCGACTCCGACAGCGAACGGCAGGGGTGAAGCGATCCAAAGCTGGAACAAAGACCACGCCGCGGCAACCCATAGAATGATCTTTTTCGGCAGTCCTTCCGGGGCTCTGGCGCCGGTATCGGCCTGTGCTACGAGATCCTGCAGTTCCTTATCGGATTTCGGCTTGTTTTGCTCGTCGCTCATATCGTTTCCCCGCATTGTGAAACTCGTCGTCTTGTAATTATCAACTCACCAGTTGCATGGTGCAGCGCGCCCGCCTCGGTTAGAGCAGGCCCTTCTCCTTGAAATAACGCACTGCGCCGTCGTGGAGCGGGGCCGACAGACCCTCTCTTACCATTATTTCCGGTGTAAGCCTCGAGAAAGCCGGGTGGAATTTCTTAAACACTTCAAGATTGTCAAATACCGCCTTGACCAGCTCGTAGACGACTCCCGCATCTTCATTGGCCGAACTCACGACGGTTGCCTTGACCCCGAACGTGGTGACCGGCTCCGGATTCGCGGCGTACAGCCCGCCCGGAATCCGGACATACGAATAGAAGGGGTACTCATCTACGAGTTTGTCGATTGCGGCATCCTTGACATCGACGATGACAGCCTCACACAGGTCTGACGCCTGCCGCACCGAGGGATTGGGATGTCCCACGGTATAGACCATGGCCTGCACCCGGTCATGGCAGAGGGCCAGCGATTGCTGCGAGGCGGGCAGTTCGTTGGCGAGCGCAAAGCTGCCCTTGTCCCAGCCTTTAGCCGCCATCACCAACTCCATCGTTGCCCGTTGGCCCGAACCCGGATTTCCGATATTGACGCGTTTGCCGACCAGGTCGTCCAGTTGAGCAATGCCGGCGTCCCTCCGAGCGACCAAGGTGAACGGCTCGCCATGTACTGAAAACAGGGAGCGAAGGTCTTTGTCAGCACCTGCATCGGCGAACCGCGACAACCCGGTATAGGCGAAATATTGCCAATCGGACTGCACGACGCCAAAGTCGAGATCGCCGGCGCGGATATTCTCGAGGTTAGCGATCGAGCCGGCCGAAGGGGGGGCCGCACAGGTAAGACCGTGGCGAGCGGTCTCTCTGTTGACCAGACCGCAGATCGCACGGCCTATATGCAGGTAAACCCCTGAGCGACTGCCCGTGCCGACGAAGATTTCGTCCGCCTGCAGCCTTGGCGCGGCAACCAAGCTGACGACGGCGGCGACCAGCAGCAGGGCGCCGACACGCCGTCGGCGCGACCAGTCGCACTTGTGCGGGAGGGCGCTGCTGCTGCGCCCGATTCCGACGTTCGTGGCACTCATGGCCTACAGAATTCCCTTTTCCTTGAAATACTTCATCGCACCATCGTGCAAGGGGATGCTCAGCCCGTCCTTGACCATATGCTTGGGCTCGAGATTAGCGAACGCCGGATGGAGTTTTTTGAACAACTCGAAGTTATCGAATACCGCTTTGACGACCTGATAAATGGTGTCTTCGTCCGTGGCAGTCGAAGAAACGAAGGTCGCGGCCACGCCGAAGGTCTCGGTATCGCTGTCGGTGCCCGTGTACATACCGCCGGGGATGCTCGTCTTGGCGTAGTACGAATTCTTCTCGACTATTTCGTCAATCTCGGGGCCGGTCACCGGAACGAGTATCGATTCGCAAGAGGTCGTCGCTTCCTTGATCGAGCCGCTCGGGTGTCCGACCACGAACACCATTGCGTCGATTTTGTTATCGCATAATGCCTGCGCCTGCTCGGCAGACTTCAGTTCCGACGCCAATTTGTACACGTCCTTGGTCCAGCCCTTAGCATCCATAATCACTTCGATGGTGCCACGCTGACCCGATCCCGGATTGCCTATGTTAACCCGTTTGCCTTTGAGATCGTCGAACGTCTGTATCCCGGAATCTTTCCTGGCAACAACGGTGAACGGTTCGATATGCACCGAGAATACGGCCCGCAGTTCCGGGTTCGGACCCTGATCTTCGAACTTGCTGGTGCCGTGGTAGGCGTGGTATTGCCAATCCGACTGCGCCACACCCATATTCTGCTGGCCCGCCTTGATCGCGTTGAGATTCGCTACCGAGCCTCCGGTGGATGGGGCCGTGCACTTGATGCCGTGACTCTTCTGCCCACGGTTCACGAGCTTACAAATCGACTGGCCAACCACATAGTAAACACCGGTTTGACCGCCGGTTCCGATAGTGACGAACTTCTGCTCGGCAGCGTGAACCAAACTCACCGACGCGATCGCTAACGACGTGATTGCCGCGGCCATGAAATACCTATTGTTCCTCATACCTCTGTCCTCCGACTTTATTAATTTCTAATTCGGCTGCAGACTCGGCGTGCCACCGAGTCCTCGCAACGATAAGGATGCACTTCAGGATGCACTTCGTCGAAACTTCGCGTGCATTTAGTCCGCATGGCGTAGCTGGCCGTATGCAGAATCCCGCATACGCAAAACATCGACCTGTAATCCCCGTCTTATGATAGTGGACCGAAACAGAATTGTTTAAAGCACCCATTGCGAACGCTTAGTTGACAATTTGTGCAACTACAGCGGGTTTAGAACTATAGAAAACCATGTCGTGATCATGTTGACGCGCACGTCAAACGAATTGGTTGAGACGGTTTATGCGCTATGGTGCATAATCGATCGAGCGACCTACACGTTATATTCAGCGGCGTTCATCGAGACGGTTTAAACGCGAGATGCGGCCCCAGACAAGCAGGAGAAATTTCGTGGTTCCATTCTGTATCGCCGGTGTACAAATGAATGTTTCGCTCGCCCGCAACAATCTCGATGCCATGGAACATCGTATCGACGCCATCGCGCACCGTTTTCCCTGGGTGCAGATGGTCGTATTCAGCGAACTCGCAGCGCTCGGCCCTTCGACATCCAACGCCCAACCACTACCTTGCGCCGTGGAAGAACGGTTTTGCGCCATCGCCCGGCGACATGGCTTATGGCTGCTGCCCGGATCACTTTTCGAAATCAGCCACGGACAGATGTTCAACACGGCATCGGTCATCGATCCGCAAGGCCACATTATCGGGCGTTACAGAAAAATGTTTCCGTTTCGACCTTACGAGATCGGAGTCGAATCCGGCGACCAGTTTCTGGTTTTTGACGTCCCGGAGGTCGGGCGATTCGGCGTATCGATTTGTTATGACATGTGGTTTCCCGAAACCAGCCGGACCTTGGTCGCTATGGGTGCGGAGGTCATACTGCACCCATCGATGACCGACACGATCGATCGAGACGTGGAAATCTCGATCGCCAGAGCCACCGCTGCGGTCAACCAGTGCTACTTGTTCGACATCAATGGCGTCGGTGAATGCGGCAATGGCCGCTCTGTGATCGTAGGGCCGTCGGGTTACGTCATGCACGAAGCCGGCAGTGGAGAAGAAGTCATGCCGGTGGAAATCCACCTCGGAGGGGTACGCCGGGATAGGGAGATTGGCATCCGTGGTTTGGGGCAACCGCTTAAGAGTTTCCGCGATCGTACGGTCGACTTCACCGTGTATCGCGCCAATGAATTCGACCATAGCTATCTGCAAAGCCTGGGACCACTGTCGAAACCCACACGACCCGACCCTGCGGCGGGCTCTGCGATCGCCGAGCCGCTCGATGCGGTTTCGGATCACCCAGATGCGGTTTCGGATCACTCGGTGGTGAAGCAAGGCACATAAAACCACGGGCGCGGAGCAACAGATCGAACGGCGTTCGCCGATCGCAACGGCCCCGAACGACCGCCAACAGTGAACGCACCAGACGACTCCCGCGACGCCGCGATCGAACACGAGATCGCTTTGGCCGCAGCACCCTTGATCACGGCAATCGGAGCAGCGGATTTCTACGATCAACTCGCCGATTTCTTGCGGCATCGCGCAACCAGCGACAGCGTCGTTGCGCTGGAGTATCACCTTCACTATGCACCGCACGTGCTGTTCGAAGATCTCGATCCGCGCGATGGGGAAGCGCTTTACGACCAGTATTTCAAAGGTGCTTACCTACTGAGTCCTTTCTATCTGCGTTGGTTGGCTGGTCGTGAACAAAGCGCCTTGTATCGGCTGCAGGAAATTGCGCCGGACGGCTTCTTCAACAGTATTTACTACACCGACTACTACGGCCGCTCAGGTCTGATCGATGAAATGGGGTACGTCGTTTCAGCCGGCAGCGAGTCGGCGGTCCTCGTTTCACTGGGGCGCACATCGCGCCATAAAGCGTATTCAGGCGTCGAGCGCCGTCGACTATCTGCGATCGAGCCGGTCGTCGCCAGCGCCGTCAAGCGTCACGGTTCGCTGCTGAGCGCACGGTCGGGCACGCACCTGAAGAAACGGCTGGCCGACGCGGTCGATTTGTTCGGCTCGACGGTACTGACCGAGCGGGAACGAGGCGTCGTGCAGCTGATGTTGCGCGGCCATTCATCGAAATCCTGTGCCCGCGAACTGGGCATTTCACCAACTACGGAACGCGTCCATCGGCGCAACATTTACGCCAAACTAGAGATTTCCTCGCAAGCTGAGCTTTTTAACCTGTTCTTCGATGCGCTCGCGGCGGACAAACTCGCACCCGGGTCTGATCCGCTCGCGCAATACCTGAGCCGCAATCGTTGATCGCCGACTGCGGCATACGATTCACTACCCGTTGCGGGCTTCATCGGCTGAGTCAGGGCTCGACTACGCTGCCCGAGCCAGGGACTCATCCATAATACCCGCTAGTATCTCCAGTCCCTCGCTGAGCACGGCATCGCTGATCGTCAGCGGCACCAGTATCCGTATGACGTTGCCGCGTACCCCGCACGACAGCAGAATCAGCCCGCGTTCCGCCGCCCGCGCCACCAGGGCCTTGGCCAGGTCCGGGTCGGGCTGATCGGCACTGCCGTCTTTGACCAGTTCCATCGCGACCATCGCTCCGCGATTGCGCAGGTGACCGATGCGCTGCGGATTTGCCAACTGCAACCGCCGCAGTCGCGCCATGATGACGTCCCCGATCTGTGCGGCCCGCTCGCAAAGCCGCTCTTCCTCGATAACATCGAGTACCGCCAACGCGGCAGCGCAGCCAATCGGCGAGCCGCCGTAGGTGCCACCGAGACCACCGGGTTGCGGGGCGTCCATGATGGCTTTCTTTCCGACCACCGCAGCAATCGGGAAGCCACCCGCCATTCCCTTGGCCAGCGTCATCAGGTCGGGTTCGACCCCCTCCTGCTCGGTCGCAAACATCTGACCGGTGCGCGCGAAACCGGTCTGTATTTCATCGCAGATCAACACGATGCCGTGCTGGTCGCAGATCTCACGCAAGGTGGCCAGGAACCCCGGTGGAACCGGATAAAAGCCGCCTTCGCCCTGCACCGGCTCGATGATCATCGCGGCCACTCGGGTCGGCTCGATCGCGACGTGGAACAGGTTATCGATGGCGCGTAACGAATCGGCCACGGTGACGCCATGGTAGTCGATGGGAAAGGGGGCGTGGTAGATCTCACCGGGAAACGGTCCGAAGCCCGCCTTGTACGGAGCAACCTTGCCGGTCAGGCCCATGCATAGATTGGTTCGACCGTGGAAGCCACCGTTGAAGGCAATCACACCGGGCCGACCGGTGTAGGCGCGCGCGATCTTAATGGCGTTCTCGACGGCTTCCGCTCCCGTGGTCACGAACATCGACTTGGCGTCCCGGATCGGTACCAGTGCGTTGAGACGTTCAGCCAGCTCGACGGCGCTGTCGTACGGACTGACCATGACGCAGGTATGGCTGAACTTGTCGAGTTGGGCTTGTACCGCGGCCTTCACCCTGGGGTGGCCGTGTCCCGTCTTGACCACAGCGATGCCGGACCCAAAGTCGATGTAACGCTGACCCTCCACGTCCCACAACTCGGCATTGTCTGCCCGCTCCACGTAGACAGGTGCAACGTTGCCCTGGCCGCGCGCAATCGCCCGTTGTTTCCGTTCTTGCAATTCAGCGTTTGTAGTCACGTTCAACACTCCCAACAATTGATCAAACATTCATTCGGGACAACGGCAGCTGCAATGGCCGTCCGCCTTAGAAATCCAGACCGCCCATGCACAGGTACTTGACCTCCAGAAACTCGTCGAGGCCGTATCTCGACCCCTCGCGACCGAGCCCCGACTCCTTGACGCCGCCAAACGGCGCCACCTCGGTGGAGATGATGCCCTCGTTGATACCGACCATCCCGTACTCGAGCGCCTCGGCGACACGCCAGCAGCGGCCAATGTCGCGGCTGTAGAAATACGACGCGAGGCCGAATTCCGTGTCGTTGGCCATGGCGACGGCCTCGGCCTCGTCACGAAATCGGAACAGTGGCGCCACCGGCCCAAAGGTCTCTTCGCGGCTCAACCTCATTGCGGGCGTCACGTCCGCCAGGACGGTCGGCTCGAAGAAGGTTCTGCCGCGCTCGTGCCGCCGGCCGCCACACACGACACGCGCGCCACGGGTCAAGGCGTCGTCGATATGTTCCTCGACCTTGGCGACCGCCGCTTCGCTGATCAGCGGGCCCTGTGTAACGCCGTCTTCATCGCCGGGCCCTACCTTGAGTTCGACCACCGCGGCGGCCAGCTTTTCGGCAAACGCGTCATAGACGCCGTCCTGTACCAACAGACGGTTAGCGCAGACGCAAGTCTGGCCCGCATTACGGTACTTCGATGCCATTGCGCCGGCGACGGCGGCGTCGAGGTCGGCGTCGTCAAAGACGATAAAAGGTGCGTTACCGCCCAGCTCCAGTGACAACTTTTTAACCGTACCGGCGCACTGCTCCATCAAGCGTTTGCCGACCGCGGTGGAACCGGTAAAGGACAACTTGCGCACCACCGGATTGGACGTGAGCTCGCCACCGACCTCGGCGGCACGGTCGGTCGTAATCACGTTGAAAATGCCCGGTGGTACGCCGGCCTGCTCGGCCAGCGCGGCCAGCGCCAGCGCCGACAACGGCGTCAGTTCCGCCGGCTTGACCACTACCGGACAGCCCGCCGCCAATGCCGGGGCGCACTTGCGGGTGATCATTGCAAGCGGAAAGTTCCACGGCGTAATCGCCGCAACGACGCCGATGGGTTGTTTGACCACCACCAGGCGTCGATCG
>CBDUNM010000024.1:0-44268 GCA_965368585.1 uncultured Chromatiales bacterium
GCTTTCCCTCACCCTCGGTGCGTTCCTGGGCGGCATGATTATCTCCGAGACGCCCTACCGGCACGTGATCCAGACTGAGGCGAAGCCGTTCCGCAACCTGCTGCTCGGCTTCTTCTTCATCACGGTGGGCATGTCGCTCGATTGGCGTATTCTGGTCGCGGCCTGGGGGGAAATTCTCATCTTTCTCGTCGCACTCGTAACGATCAAGGCCGTACTGGTTGCCGCAGCGGCACGGGCCTTCGGCTGGTCGACGCCCGGCTCCGTGCAACTCGGCTTTCTCCTGGCGCAGGGCAGCGAGTTCGCTTTCGTGATTGTCGCCATGCCAATGGTGCGAGATGCGCTGGGTGACGGTGCGGCCGGGGTGGTGATCACGGGCGTTGCGGCCAGTCTTGCGTGTACACCGACTTTGGCAACGCTCGGCAACAGCCTGGCCCGGATGCTCAGGCGCAGATCCTCGGCGCCAAAGTCGAGCGGCGAAACCCTGCCCGGTGCCGCCATGGCGCCCGTGGTGATATTCGGCATGGACGAGATCGGTCGCGCGGTCGCGGATGCACTCAGGGCGCACGACGTGCCTTACGAGGCGATTGAGATGGACTACGACCGTTTTCTGGCTGCCAGCGTCGACGGTTACCCGGTGGCTTTCGGCGATTTGGGCGATGTCCGCCTGATGGAGACATTCGCGATCGCGGAACGCGAGGCCATCGTCGTCACCGTCGTGCGCTATGAAGTATCGGAGGCGCTGATGCCGATCATGCGCGACCGCTACCCGAACCTCACCCGCTTCATTGCCGTGGACACGGACGCGGACAAGACACGGTTCGAGGCAGTCGGAATGCGACCCGTAGTCACCCGAAGCACCCCGCGGGGACTCGATATGGCGGCGGCGGTGTTGCGGTGTCAGCGTGTCGATGAAGCGAAGATTCGGGCCTGGATGCAACGCCAGCAGGAGCGCGCGCTACAGGCCCTGGCCGATAGCGGTGCGGTGTCTGCCACAGCTTAAGGGTTCGCAATGCCGAACGCCTGGTGACTGCTATATCCCGGGGCCGACCGCCAGCAGCCTGACGCACATCAAAACGGCGCCATTTTCACTGGTCTATTGTTTAAAAAAGGTCGATTTGCAGATTCCATTCGTGGGGAGAGCGCCATGAGAAAAAACAAGCGATTCGAACGCCTGCCGGAGTGCATCCGGGCGCGATCGTGGAGAGTGGATTATCCGGTTCTCGCGCTTTCGCTGGCGTTTATGCTTGTGCTGGTGCCGGTGAACGCGCAGCAGGACGAGCGCAGCGGCAAGGAAGTGGTCGACACGATCTGTGCCGAATGCCACAGAGATGGTGTCGAAGGGGCGCCGAAAATCGGGGATCTGCACGCCTGGGTACAGCGATTAAAACAGGGGCTTGGGTTCGCGATCCACTCGGCGATCCGTGGACACGGCGGGATGCCAGCGCGCGGCGGGCAGGCCAATCTGACCGACACCGAGCTCCGCGCCGCCATCCTTTACATGTACAATCCGGCCGGCGGGCCCGTCAAGACCAAGCCGGTGGTGCATGCCGTAAGGCCCGGGATGGGCGCAGACACGGACCCCAACCGCAAATCAGTGGGTGGCATAGATATCCACCTGGGGTTCATGCCGGCGGAAATGCTCCAGGCGCTACCGGCGGGATCGCCGGAACGATCCATGCACGGCGGAATACCCAAGGGTTCCGGCTATTACCACGTCAATGTCTCGCTGTTTGACGAAAATGATCGAGCGGCAATCGACGATGCACAAGTCCGGATGCAATTCGAGCAGGCCGGACGAACCAGTGCAGCGACCGAGCTGGATTCGATGTCGATTAGCGCGGGAAGTTACGGAGCCTATATGAAACCGCAGCCCAAGTCCCCCGCCCTCATCACCTTGCGCATATTCAGGCCAGGGACGACCAAGCCCGTCGAGGCGAAGTTCGAGCACATTTTCGAGTAACTGGCTGTCGCCGCGCTCGTCGATGCACAGCTTCGCATAGCGAAGACCGGCTACGCCGCGGCTGGGGATTTAGATGTCGATTTCGGCATCCGGCGCCGAATCCGTATCTCCAATGGCGTGAGTCAGAAGTTCGGCCTGGCCGCTCCCGTCGAAAGCCCTCGGCAACTCCATACAACCTCGCCGGATGACTGATTCGGTGGAAAACGCCGGCGCTTTACGTTCATTGACGACCTTTGATCCACGGGTAAGCCAAAGCGCTGACCGATGGCTTGTGCAGCGGGCGTACCTCGCCGAGGGGGGTGGCTTCTCCTGACGAGGGTTGCCACGTGACAGTGCAGCGCTCGCCGGAAGGCAAACTCGCGTAAGACACCGTATTGCGGGTATCGCGGTGCCGGTTCCGGCCCTGGACGGCGGGTTTCACGATCATCGGCACGATAGCCTAAGACGAGCGGTTGACGCCAAGGACCCCCCATCTGCGCGTCACTGCAAAAACGTCTCATGTTACAGTCAAGCCGACGTCGCGATCGGATCGAGACGGCGTCTGTTACCGCAATCGCATTTACGGGCGCGCGTACCATGGGACAAGTACACCACCTGACGTTACCTGATCGGCGCACTCTGGCGTATGAACGGTTCGGCGACTCTACGGGTCGGCCAGTGTTTTATTGCCATGGCTTTCCCGGGTCGCGCCTGGAGGCGCATTTGGCGGCGGGTGCGGCAAAGGCGCTGGGTATCTGCCTGATCGCACCCGACCGGCCGGGGTTCGGAGGCTCGACGGCGGCGCCCCGGCGTCTCATTCACGACTGGCCCGACGATCTGCTGATTCTGGCAGAACACCTGCGACTCACGCGCTTTCATTTGGTTGGCGTCTCGGGTGGCGGTCCCTATGCGATTGCGTGCGCGGATCAACTAGGCGCACGCCTCGACGGCGCAGCCATAGTCTGCGGTCTGGGTGCGCTTACGCCAGCAACCGATATAGGGGACATGGCCCCGGTCGCGGCTCAGAGCATCCGGTTGTTTCGCCAGCTTCCGTTGGCCGGTCAATGGGTGTACGGGCGCCTGGTCGGACCCGTGCTGGCCAGGTACCCCGAACTCGTCTTTCGGATCATAAACGGGCATGCACCTCCGGCAGACCGGGAGACGCTCGCGCAAAAACCGGTCAGGAACGCCCTCCTGGCCTCGTTTCGTGAGGCGTTTCGCGACGGTGGCGACGGTCCGGCCCGGGAACTGTGGCGCTACACGAATCCCTGGGCCACCGACCTGACGGGTATCGACGTACCGGTCAGTCTTTGGCACGGCGAAGACGACACGACGGTACCGGTCACAATGGGGCGTCGCCACGCGGAGCTGATTCCGCGCTGCCGGGGCCATTTCCTTCCCGGGGAAGGTCATTTCTCATTGATGGTGCGTTATATGCCCGCAATTCTGACCGAACTGATCGCGCTCTGACGGCTTTATGGGTTGATCAGCGATACCTTAACCCGCATATCGCACGAAGGCGGGCCGACTTCTTGATATTTTGACTAAAGCAACGCCCGAGTCGCTCGCTAGCGGTTGAAGATCGGCACAAGACATTCACACCATGACCCTATCGGTACTGCTGGAAAAACTTTTCAAAATGGGATTCGCCCTCGGTCTGCTGCTGATGGCCTGGTCGTATATCCACAAGGACAAGTTGCCAGAGCCGGATTTCTACCAGTTGCACCACCTCCAGGAGCCGCGGCAGAGCGAGTCGCGCAAGCGCCCGTTCGAGGTCCGGGCGGGCAACCAGACCTATCGGATCGATCCGCAATACGGCTACGAACTCAACGGCGTCGTGGTGAGTTATCACGATTCCGATTCTATCGGCGATATTTATCACGACAGCTTGTGGTCCGATTTCCTTAACCTGCGCGATCTGTGTGTCATTTGGGGCGACAACGTGGCCAACGGCGTCTACCGTGACATGCATTTCAACAACACCACCTGGACCTGCTGGGCGCACTGGCCAGACAGGGACACCGGCGCGCGATTTAACATTGATCAACTCTCGAACAATCACCTGTTGGCGGACGAAGACAGCGTCAAGCAGCAGATCATGGCGGCGGAGCCGGGCGATCAGATCCGCTTTCGCGGTTACCTGGCCAGCTACGCGAATCTCCACAACGGCTTCTCACGCGGCACCAGCGTCACGCGTAGCGATCGGGGTAACGGCGCCTGCGAAACCGTTTACGTGACCGACTTCGAGGTGGTGGGCAAGGCCAACGGCAGCTGGCGGCGACTGTTTGTATTTGCCTCCGGACTGACGCTAGTGTCGTTGGTCGGTATGTTCGTGTTGTTGTTTGCGGCGCCGGTCCGGCATCCGTGATGCCACTGCAACCGGCGGTCCTGGCCGCCAGGTGACAGCCCCCGCTTGACACATTCCGCGGTGTGGCGCCCGACCGGGGTTGGTTCTCAAAGACCCTCAACGGCAGTACCTGATACGCTTCCTCCATGTTGATGCATATTTTCGATATCGTCGCGCCCGTGTTCCTGGTCATCGGCGCGGGCTACCTGGCGGTGCGGCAAGGCCTGTTTGCCGACAGCATGGTCGATGGACTGATGAAGTTTGCCATCCAGTTCGCCGTACCCTGTCTATTGTTTCGTGCCACCTCGACGATGGATCTCGGAGCGGCTTATGACTGGCGGCTCATGAGCGCGTTCTACACCGGCGCCACGCTCAGTTTTTTCGTGGCAACGTTGCTGGCCTGGAGGATATTCGGCCGCAGGCCGGGGGAAGCCATTGCAGTGGGTTTCGGCGCGCTGTTCTCGAACCTGGTACTGCTGGGCTTGCCCATCTCGGAACGCGCCTGGGGCGCGGATTCCTACGAGATGGCATCGGCTTATGCCATCGTTTCGGTGCATGCGCCGTTTTGTTATCTGCTCGGCATTTCAAGCATGGAGTTGCTGCGGGCCGACGGGCGGTCGCTGCCGGATACCGCGAAGGTAGTGGCGCGTGCGATGTTCCGCAACAGTCTCATGATCGGCCTGGGCTTGGGTTTCATTGTCAACCTCAGCGGCTTGACACTGCCCGCGACGTTGATTTCAGCGGTGGATATTGTAGCCCGCGCGGCGCTGCCTGCCGCCTTGTTCGGCCTTGGTGGTACGCTTACTCGATACTCTTTGAAACAGTCTATCGGGGAGGCGAGCAGCATCTCAGCGCTATCGCTGGTGCTTCACCCGGGTATCACCCTTGTCATCTGTCAGCTGCTCTCCGTACCGGATACGCTGGCCCGTGCGGTGGTGTTGATGGCCGCCATGGCGCCGGGCGTCAACGGCTATTTGTTCGCCAGCATGTACCAGCGAGGACAAAGCACGGCCGCCAGTACTGTTCTGTTGGGGACAGCGATCTCGGTCGTGAGCGTCAGCACCTGGCTATGGGTGTTACAGATTCGCTGAAACGTAAAGCCCCGGGGAGACCAGGAACGATACCGGGCACTCGATGCCTTGGCACGACCGGCCGATCTCCACCAGGAACCGGAATGGAAAGAGCTACAAGCAATCGTTACGGAAAGCCATACAAGCATCGTAACAGCGCGAAGTCGCACGGAACATTGTGCGGAATGGGCTCATGACGGAGTACGTCAGCGATGCGCTCGACGAGCGCGGTCTTGTGATTGCAAACTGCGCGATCAGAAAGGTACTGGACTGTGCAGGCGCAACTGCTTGGGGCCGCGGGGATGCTCGAAACTCAAACGCTCTGCGTGCAGCATCAACCGTGCAGACATGCGTTGTGTATCAACGTCCGCGTAAAGTTCGTCGCCGAGGATCGGGTGCCCCAATCCGGCCAGATGAACGCGCAACTGATGGCTGCGCCCGGTAGTGGGGATCAACTCAACCCGCGAAAATCCGCCATCGCCCGCACGCTCAATCACTCGGTATCGAGTGTGTGCCGCCTTGCCCGCCACCCAGTCGACCCGCTGCCGCGGGCGCCGCGGCCAATCCGCGGCCAACGGGAGATCGATCTCGCCTTCCGCCGGATCGGGTACGCCCCGGACAAACGCAACATACTGTTTTGTAACCCGTCGCGTTTCGAACAGAATGCCGAGTTCGCGTTGCGTGGCTGCGTCGAGCGCAAACAGCATCAGCCCCGATGTGCCCATGTCCAGCCGATGCACCACACGGGCCGACGGGTGTTCTCGCTGAATCCTCGATAGCAGGCAATCCTGCTTGTCCGGGCCCCGTCCGGGAACGGCCAAAAGGCCGCTGGGTTTTTCAACCGCCAGCAGATACGCATCCTGATGGCGAAGCAGAGGTCGTTCGGTCGGAGCAGACAGTACCGATGACATGGATGATTTTATTTGACCTGGCGGCTGAACGACGACTGCGCTAGAGGCTACCGAGCGCGGGCCGCATAGTCCATGCCATAAGCAACGATACACGTCGCGGCTTGGCGGTCAACCCGGGGCATCGCAAACGCAACTATCCGATCAGTGTTTTCCGTGCAGGAAGACTCGCCGCGGCGCCAGCGCTGAATTATCGCCCACAAATCCGTGTGCCCGTCAGACAGCGCCTGGAGCGTTTCGCCGCCTGATCGCGAGAAGTCCTTGCCAAACGCTAAACCCAATTCAATTCTTCGAGCGCAGCGGAGCTATGGCTTCGAGCCGCCAGATCTCGTCGTTGTAAGCACGGATGCTGCGATCGGAGGAAAAATAGCCGCAATTGGCAGTGTTGGCGATACTCAACCGCGCCCACTCGTCGCGATCACGGTAGGCGGCGGCTGCGCGGTTCTGCGTGTCGACGAAACTGCGAAAGTCGGCCGCAATCATCCAGCGGTCCCCCGAACTCCTGATGCCATCGACAAGCGCGTCGAAGCATCCTGGCTCGAACTGGTTGAAATGGGCGCTCTCCAAGAGTTCGAAGACCCGCCGCAGGTCCTCGTCCTCTGCAATCAGCCGCGTCGGATTGTAGTCGCTGCGCGCCGCTCCGAGTTGTTCCGCGGTGAGCCCGAATAGAAAAAAATTCTCCGCGCCCACCTTCTCGCGTATCTCGATATTGGCCCCGTCGAGTGTACCGATGGTCACAGCCCCGTTGAACATGAACTTCATATTGCCGGTGCCGGAAGCCTCGGTGCCCGCCATTGAGATCTGCTCTGACAGATCCGTGCCGGGGACGATTACCTCGGTTGCCGATACGCCGTAATCGGGGAGGAAGGCGACTTTCAGCAGACCATCCATGGCACGATCTTTGTTGACGACATTGGCCACGTTGCCGATGAACTTGATGATCCGTTTCGCCATCCAATAGCCCGGAGCGGCCTTACCGGCAAACAACACGCAACGCGGCGTCCAGTCGTCGATGTCCCCGCGCTTGATCCGGTCGTAGAGATGGATGACGTGCAAGGCATTGAGTACCTGCCGCTTATATTCGTGGATACGCTTGACCTGCACATCGAACAGGGCATCGGGGTCAAAGCGCACCCCGCATTGCGCCTCAACCTTAGCCGCCAGGCGCTGCTTGTTGGCGTACTTGATATCCAGCCAGCGTTGCCGGAAGCTCGGATCCTCGGCGTGCGCCTGGATGCCTCTTAATAGCTCGAGATCGGTCACCCAGCCCGGGCCGATCGCCTCGGTGATCAGATCCCGCAACCCCTCGTTGCACTGGGCGAGGAAACGGCGCGGCGTCACCCCGTTGGTCTTGTTGTTGAAGCGTTCCGGCCACAGCGTATAGAAGTCGTGAAAAATGCCTTCTTTGAGCAACCGCGTATGCAATTCGGCGACGCCGTTGACCGAAAACGAGCCGACAATCGCCAGGTGGGCCATCCGGATCTGCGAGTCCATACCTTCTTCCACGATCGACAACCGCGCCTGCCGATTGGTGTCACCCGGCCAACGCATTGCAACCTCCGAAAGAAAGCGTGCATTGATCTCGTAGATAATGTCCAGGAGTCTGGGTAGCATATCGCGGAACACCCAGACCGGCCATTTCTCGAGCGCCTCGGGCAGCAGGGTGTGATTCGTGTAGGCCATGCAGCGCGAGGTGACGGCCCAGGCATCGTCCCAGCCCATCCCATGCTCATCCATTAGCAAGCGCATCAGTTCAGGGACAGCAATCGATGGATGGGTATCGTTGAGTTGAAAGCAGCTATGGTCGGCAAACTCATCGAACTTCGGGCCAAAATCCCGTATCCAGCGCCGCAGGACGTCCTGCAACGCAGCCGACGTTAGAAAATACTGCTGACGCAGCCGCAGCACCTTACCCTGTTCCGTGGCATCGTCCGGATACAGGACCTTGGTGATGTTCTCCGCGTGAGTCTTCTCGGCGACCGCTTCGGGGTAGAGTCCGGCGCTGAACTTACTGAGATCGAATTCCTCGGTCGGCACCGCTTTCCACAGGCGTATGGTATTCACTGTCCCGTTTTGGTAACCCGGCACCGGTATATCGTAAGGGATGGCGAGTACGTCCTCGGTCCCGACCCAGCGAATTTGCAGGCCTCCTTCCCGACCTTGTCCGTAATGCACGCGACCGCCAAATTTGACCCGTTGCACGAACTCCGGCCGTTCCAGCTCCCAGGGGTTGCCGTGCACCAGCCAATGGTCAGGCTCCTCGACCTGCTCGCCGTCTTCGATACGCTGCCGGAAGATCCCGTACTCGTAGCGTATGCCATGCCCCATTACCGGCAGCTGCAGCGTGGCGCAGCTGTCCACAAAACAGGCGGCGAGCCGACCCAAACCGCCATTGCCCAGCCCCGCATCGCGCTCGTAGTTGATGATGTCATCCAGGTCCAGGTCCAGGCTTTGCAGCGCCTCGGCGGTGGCCTCGGTGACCCCCAGATTCAGCATCGCGTTCGGCAGGCTCCGGCCAATCAGCCACTCCATCGACAGGTAATAGGTCCGCTTGCAGCGCGCCTCCTGATAGGAGTAGTGGGTATTCTTCCAGCGCTCCATCAGTCGGTCTCGCAGGGTGATGACGACCGCGTGATAAACGTGGTGGTCCGAGATCGAATGTTTGTCGCAGCCGCGCGTATGATTGAAATGCCGGCGGATATCGGCTGCGAGACTAGCCGCATCCATTCCCAGATCTGCAATGTCCACCAACAAGGGTCGCGGAACGTTGGTCCGGGGTTTTTCAGTTGACATAACACTCACCCTCACATTGTGTTTGGAGGCCCCAGCGGCATTGGCTGCCGGGTCGCCCAGTTGTCATCGGTACGTATTATGGCCTTTCGGTGGAAATAGTGGGGGACTCGAACGCCAAAATCCGAAGAACCCGCAAAACTTTCGGCGGCGAGACGTTTGCGGACATCCGCGAGAATTCCACACCAGAAAAAGAGAACAGCGCCATTATCGCTCCCGTGATCCAGCTGCCGCTGGACAACTGACGCGCACTCTGATCAAGTGAATCGGCCGCTCCAAATTCAGTCCGACAGCAGCAGCTGCATGATGATCGGCAAGATATCCGCTCTCTGCGCAACCGATGCGGCACTACCGGGGTCTGAGCCCGCCAAATGCTCTTGCAGATTACCGAACCCATCACTGTCGAAGTCGGCTGCGGCGTCGGCGGCATCCAGCGGGTCGATGAATGCGAACTGCTCTTCGAACCCATCCGGCAACCCGTCGTTATCGGTATCGCTGCCGGCGGGCAATGTGCCGGCCAGGTACTCCTGAAGATTGGTCAATCCATCGCTGTCCTGATCGAGCGCCGCGTCCGCCGGCTTAAACGGATCGAGAAACGTATAGCTGGTCTCATAGGTATCCGGGATGCCATCGTTGTCATCGTCCGGATCGCAGACGTCACCCCGGTTATCCGCCATGAAATCGGTCTGCGCCAGGTTGGCGACGCTGGGGCAGTTGTCGAACGGGTCGCGAATACCGTCACCGTCGGTGTCGTCGAACGCCACGCCGGTCACCAGCGTCGCGCTCCGCGCGGTGATTGCGTCGCCGTTATCCGCGCTCCCGAGCGCCCGCCAGTTCACCAGATAGCCATTGTCCAGGTTGCCCGCCAGGAGCGGGGAAAAGGCGATCGATCGGGTGTCGCCAGCCGCCAGAGTGCGTATGCTCCAATAAGCCGTTTCGCCCGGATTGCACTGCCCGCTGGACCCGATTCCCCCAAGACAATCCATGAGATCCGGCAATGCCGTTTCGTTCAGTACGCTCACCCCGAACGGATACTGCAGCCTCAGCTGAGCACCGGTAACGGCGGCACTCGAATTATTGATCAGCGTCAACGTGACGGTTACCGGATCACCGGGCGCCGACGAATTGGTCAACGCCTCCTGATTCAACGCCAAGGCCTGGATCGCATTGTCGACGCGCGCAACGCTGCTTGCTTGCCGGACTCTGGCGATACCCGCGATCGTGCTTACGATTTCGGCCCGGTCCACTGCGACCGGCGTACCGCTGCCAAGGCCGCTGTTTATGTCGACCTGGACATAGACACGATTGACGGCACCCGCCGCAAGCGTGCTCAGGTTCCGGGAAACAACACCACCGCTGTATACGCCGCCATGGGAAGCGGAGACGAACTGACTGCCCGGCGGTACGGGAAAGGTCAACATGGAATTGATCGCGTCGGTGTCACCGGTATACCCGTACGACAGGGTATAGCTCATCCGATCGCCGGCGGCAATCGGGTCGCGGTCGGCTGATAAGGCTCAGCGCAGGCGCGGCCTCGATCCGCAGGGTCCGCGGTTCTGCAAGAAAGTCGCCGTTGTCCGCCGTCAGCCAGGCTTGCCAATTGACCGATGCGCCGCTTGCGAGACCACTGGCGGTTGTCGCCGGAATATTGAATGATCGCGCTTCGCCTGCCGCCAACGGACCGAGTGACCGGCAGGCTATTTCGCCTGGGTTGCATTGACCGGTGGAGCCGACACCGCCCAGGCAATCCGTCAAGTCGGCAAACACGGATTCGTTCATTACGCCCATGCCGGTCGGGTATTGCAGGCGCAACTGCGCGCCGGTCGCGGTTGTCGAGGAGGTGTTCGCCACCGTCAGTTCGAGATCGAGTCGTTGATTGGCCGCGGCCGGGTTGCCGTGTACCTCAACGGCCAGCGCCAGGGCCGTGCCGTTGTTGTCGACGTACACCACGTTCGTCGCGGTCTGCTCCTCGGACCAGCCATTGACGGTCCCGGTGATCACCGCGCCGTCGACCTGGAAAAAGTCCCGGCCGCCACATCGGCAGCGATATTCACGACCACCTGGACCTGGCCGGTGGTACCGTCGAAGAGGATGCCGATGTCCCAAGTAACGACGCCGTTGGTGAACGTACCACCGTTTGTCGCGGACACGAAGCTGCCACCTGCAGGAATCGGGAAGCTCAGCGCGGTATCGGTCGCATTGGCCCCTGCAATATTGCCGTAGGTAACCGTGTAGATCATCCGTCCACCCGCCGCGACCGGATCCTGGTCCTGATCCTGATCGATCGCCGGCTTGAACGCGACTGAGGTGTCAACCGACAGCGTCTGGCTATCCGTCGCCCGAACGCCTGTCGTATCCCTCACGGTCGCCGTCCAGGCGATGGCGGTGCCGTCCACAGTCGAGGCGCTGATCGTGGGCGGCAGAAGGTAGCTGACCGATTCACCCGCGCCCAGCGTGGTGCTGGTCCAGGTCGCCACTTCCCCCGGGTTGCATTGACCGTCGAGCCGATGCCGCCGACGCAATCGACCAGATCGAGCGATTGATTTTCGTTCATGACGGACATGCCGCTCGGATAGGGCATCTCCAGGGTGAGTCCGGTCTCCTCCGTGCCGCCGTTACTGGCGACCTGAATCTCGACGAATACCTGGCTGCCGGGCGCAGCGGTCGCTGGCGCCTAGTCGACCGCCACCTGAACTGCCGTGCGTGTGGCAACTGAGAACGCCAACCCTGCAATCGACACGCACACGTGGAAATTGAAGCGAGCGAGCATTCCCCTTCCTCCGCAATTATCGTGATATGTAAGTTCTCCCAACCAGGAGCCAGGTCCTGGGTACGCGTTCCCGAAGCGGTTGTGAAATAATCGTATAAAACGCCGGTTCGACACAAGTAGTTGCCCCGGAGCAAAACATTCGCGACATAGTACGAGCGGGCCCCGGCGTCTTGCGACAGCCGAGGCCCGCTCTGTGGCGTGTGGCGCGGCGCCACGCGCAACGCGTTATTCGCAGTCCTCGTCGAATAGCATCGAGTATTCTTTCTTGCTCAAGCTGCCGTCGCCGTCCTTGTCCAAACTCGCCATCTCCTTCTTGGCGCCACTCGCGGCATATTCGGTCGCGTCGACCTTGCCATCACCGTTGGCGTCCGCTTTGTCGAACTTCGCCGGTGCAGCGAGGGCAACGCTCGAGGCCAGCAAGGCGGCCGCGGCCGCAAGAAACAATTCGGTATTTTTCATGGGCATCTCCCGTCATACAGTTTCAATATCTACTGAGCGGCCGCTTGTGGTATCACGGAACGAAAATTCGCTCAGCGCATAATGTAGGCCGAGCAGACGAGTCCCGTCGAGTACTACGCACCTGGTTGGTCGTATTCGCCCGATATTCGTTAATCTCGATCAATGTTTAGACCAGCGCTCTGAGTAGGGGCGCGCCAATAAAAACAACGTTATCGGGGCTATTAATGAATGCGGAAGTACCAATGGCGCATATTTAGCGGCTGTCGTAGAGTATTTGGCCCGCCGACACGGATCAACCCGAGGTTGTGCTGTAGCGATAGCTACGGGTCATCGTACGGCTCGCCATGCACCGAGAACTGTTGCAAGGCTTGCACAGTCTCGATACGCGGGTCGCCACGCAGTCCCGCCACGGCGCATTCGCGAACCTCACCACTGGGCAGCTCAAATATGAAATATCGCACACTCTAACGACGCGAGCAGCCAGCCGGTGACGCGACTCACCCCGCAGCTGCGCGGGCACTGCTGGCCGCTCGGACCGCGGGCGCTCGGACTCCGGGGACTCCAGCCTGCATGTTGCACCAGTATCCGGGATGATCGCGCCGTCCAGGCTTGCGTGGACAAGCGAGGGTCCGGATAGATCGGGAACGGGGGACAAACCGTACTTTTGAGAATGCGCCCCGAATAGGACTTGCGCCGCGTCCCTGCCGATTCATTCGCGTCCGTCCCCGATCGGCCGGTGCAACATGCAGGTCAAAGCTAATACTGCGGTCACGGCTTGACCATGGGGCTTTGGCTCGAACCCGGTGGGAGCAAACACACCTGCGGTATGTGGTTTGTCATCAACATGGTGTTACTGGACCAGCGGAACGTGGTCTTGGCCGAGCAATGCAAAGTGCCTCGAAGCGGCGAGACCCCCCTCCTACAGTGCAATCGGCAGTGTGAAGCCGTTCAAAATTCACGTTGACCGTGAACCTTACTCATTCCATTCGGTACCCAATGGAAAACAGACCCATGAATATCCCTGGGTGCTTGATCGCCAGGTGAAGCGAACCAGCCGCATTCCAGAGATTCTCAAGAGGAGGACGGTTTGAACCCGATTAACGCACCCACCAAGCTGCTGCTCGTTGTCGTCTGCGGATGATCCCTGTCGGCGTGCGCCATCGTATCGTGCGCCTTTCGGTGTTCCAGGTGATCAACCGCCACCGCACCGCGCTTGTCGAAGCGTTCGCACGAAACGGTCCGCGATCTTTTACAGCACCTTCACGCCCTCGGGCACCACTTTGCGGCCGATCCCGTCGCCGGGAAACAATGCGACTCTGCAGGTCGTCGTCAAAGCGTACCCTCCAAGCGGCCGTTCATCGGGACCGGTGGGCTGGGTTGGACCTCGCAGGCGGCGAACAAGCTCAGGCCGCCCCCGATAAGGCCTGCAACTCGGCGTAGAGCGCGGCCGGAATCGTCACGCCGTCGCGGGCCGATGCCGCCCGCAGCGCGAGACGCCGCGTACCCGGCAGACGGGTCCCCTGTTGGCCCAGGACAGCGTCGAGCAGGATTTCCAGCCGTTGCCCAAATGCATCCCCCGAGAATACGCGGGGATCGATCGCGACGAGGAACTGACCGACGGCCGGGGCTTCCCCCTCCGCAGTGAAGAATGAAGAGGCCTCGAACCCGAAGTTCGCACCGCTCAATGCCGCCGCCAGAATCTCGACCATCAAAACCAGGGCAGCACCCTTGGCATCCCCCATGGGCAGCATGGTGCCCTGCAAGGCCGCCTCAGCATTCGTCGTGGGATTACCCTCTTTGTCCAGCGCCCAGCCCGCCGGTATGGGCTCACCCTGCTTGGCCGCCACCATGACCTTGCCACGGGCCACCTTACTCAGACTCAGATCGATCACCAGCGGCGATTCGGACCGCCGCGGCGCCGCAAAGGCAATCGGGTTCGTCCCGAACACCCCCTCGCGGCCGCCCCAGGGCGCTATCGCCTTGGGGCTGTTACCGAAGATCAAACCCAGCAGACCGCTCGCCGCAAGCTGTTCGACGTGATACCCGGCCTGCCCGAAGTGATGCGAGTGATGTATACCGGCGGCTGCAATCCCCGTTCTCGCAGCCAGCGGCGACAGCCGAGCGACCGCCAGCGCCAAAGCCGGAAAGGCAAAGCCGTTTTTGGCATTGATACGCAATGCGGCAGCTGCGCCTTGCTCGACGACTGGCACGGCATGGCCGTCGACCTTACCGGAAGCGGCCTGCGCCGCGTAGGAGGGCAAACGTGAAAGGCCGTGCCCCATCTGGCCGTCGGCCTCCGCCGCGACCAATGCCCGCGCCACACAGGCCGCGTTGGTTTCGCTCGTGTCATGCTGGATCAGGACGGCTTTGGCGAGAGACTCTGCGTCCGCGAGCCCTAGTGTGACCGCAGTCATTTTTTGTTCAACTCCTTGCGTACGTTGTCGGCAGTCGCTGCGCTGACGCGAACGTTCGACTCCCGCGTTACGCCGGCGATGTGCGGCGTCAACACGAGATTGGGTACACCCGCGAAACGCGCCCCGGCGGTTGCAGTCACCGGCTCGGTGTCGAAGACATCGAAGGCTGCGCCGGCCAGATGCCCCGCGCGCAGCGACTCGACCACGGCATCCTCGTCAACGATGCCGCCGCGCGAGGTGTTGATCAGTACCGCACCCTTTTTCATAAGCGCGATCATCCGCGCATTCAGCAGCCCCTGCGTGTCGTCGGTCAAGGGCAGGTGGAGACTGACCACGTCCGCTTTGGCTATCAGATTCCCCAGCTCCGATCGCTCGACATCGAGCCATACGGGATCTGCCTGGGCAACGAAGGGGTCGTGTGCCATGACGCGCATACCCAGGGCCATCGCGCGCTGCGCCGTTGCCCGAGCGATACCGCCGAAGCCGATCAGACCCAGTACCTTGCCACCGATCTCGCGTCCCATGCAGCGCTGACGGGGCCAGGCACCGGCGATCACCTCCGTGCCGGCCGCGTAGGCGTCACGCAACAGAATCATTGCGGTCCCGACGACATACTCGGCCACGGCCGCGTCGTTGGCACCGGTAGCTGCATGCACCACCACAGCGCGCTGTCTGCAGGCCTCCAGATCGATGTTGTCCAAACCGACGCCGAGCCGTCCAACAACCTGCAGTGCCCCGGCCGCCTCGAGCAGGGCACCACGGACCTGAGTCCGATTGCGCACGATCAGGGCGCGCGCGTCGGCAACGGCCGCCGCAAGATCATCCGCACGGTCCACCAGAGTCGGGCCATAGAATACGTCGAACTGATCGGCCAGACTATCGACCGCTGCCTGGTCCATGAATTCGGAAATCACGATATCAGCCACGGCTGCCCTCCTGCTTAAATGATGTACGGATAAACCAAGACACCGGCTATTCGAACAGCAGGCCGACAGGCAGCGGCACCAGAAGCACCTTGGCGAATATCGTGTAGAAGCCGAGCACCACGCCGACGCAGACCAGGGGATAGACGATCTTCCGGTAGCGCGTCCACGGGTCATACATCGCAACCAGCATGACCGCGGCAAAGGCAGCCACCCCGGACACCAGGAACCCCAGGTAAGGCATCAGTGCCGTGCTGATCAACATCGCCGCCACCAGCGCGACACGCCTCGGCGTCGAGGCGCCGGGCGCCGTCTCGCCATTGCCACCGGTCGGAAACACGAGGTTCCAGACGATCAGCGCGATCGAGAATACGATCATGGCGATAGCAACCGCGCTTGGGAAGACGTAAGAATCCGCGTCGGCCATATTGGTCGTATCCCAGAGCGCGACCGCCGCGACCAGGATAAATACCACCGCCGTCAACATACCGGTAACATCGCGTGAAGTCTGTCGTATCCCTGTATCAGTCGGCACTGACCTTCCTCCTCTTACCCAACCAGTACGCCCGGACGAGCGGATAGAACAGCGACAATAGAATGAGCGCTATGATTCCCAAGCTGATGGGGCGTCCGAAAAACATTGCCGCCAGGTCATCGGTTGCGGCCCCGATCGTCCATGCCTGCACGAAGCCCTGCTCGGCGATACTACCCAGGATCAGGCCCAAGACGATCGGCGATGGACTGAAGCCAAAACGGTTCAACACCCAGCCAATCACGCCCAATACAATCATGATGACCACGTCGGAAACGTTGTTGCGGATCGCATAGGTCCCGATCATAGTCATGAACGCCACCGTCGGCACCAGCAGGGCCTTGGGCACGGTGACGATGGTCTTGTAGGCATACCGGCCGATCACCAGGCCGGCCGGCAGCATCAGGATGGTCGCGAGAAACAGGCCGTAGATGAAGGTGTAGACAATCGACCCTTCGTCGGCGAATAGGTTCGGACCGGTACGCACCCCCTGGATCAGCAATGCGCCGAGGATGACGGCATCCGGCGGCGTACCCGGAATGCCCAGCACCAGGGTCGGTATGAATCCGCCGCCCACCGTGGCGTTGTTGGCCGACTCGGTCGCCTGGACACCGTCCGGTTCGCCGTGACCGAAATGCTCGGTACGACTGGAGCTTCGCCTCGCCTCCGAGTAGGCGACCAGGCCGGCAATCGATCCCCCTGCTCCGGGCAGGATGCCAACCAGCGTACCGATAACGGAACTGCGCGCCAGATTGAACTTGCCCTTCCAGGATATCCCCAGGGCTTCGCGCAGGCGGAAACCACGCGGCGCGTGCGTGACCTTGAGGTGCTTGTCGGGTGTAGCCACCAGATCGATGAGCACAGGGACACAATACAGCCCGATCAACGCGGTGACCGTCTCGATGCCGCCGAGCAGGGTCTGGCTGCCGAAGGTGAAACGAACGTCGGCACTGATCTCGGCTATGCCCACACACGACAGCAGCAGCCCGAAACAGGCACCGATCAGTCCCTTCAACAGGTTGCCTTCGGACAGCGCCGAGATCAGCGTCAGGCCAAAGACCGCCAGCCAGAAATACTCGACCGGCCCGAACGCCAAAGCCACGCTCGCCAGTGGCGGCGCCAGTATCAGCAGGAACACCGCGCCTACGAGCCCGCCGACAACCGACGCCAGGCACGCCAGGGTTACAGCCAGGTCACCGTCGCCACGCTTGGCCATCGGAAAGCCGTCAAAGGTGGTCGCGATAGCCGATGGCGTGCCTGGCGTATTCAGCAATATGGCGGAGTAGGCCCCGCCGTAGATGGCCCCGGTGTAGATCGCCCCCATCAGGATGAGCGCCGAGGCGGGGGCCATGGTAAAGGTGATCGGAACCAGCACGGCAACGGCCATGGTAGCGGTCAACCCGGGCAAGGAACCGATCACCGTTCCCGCGATCACCCCGGCCAACGCCAGCATGATGTTGAACGGCGTCAGGGCCTCCAGCAGGTGTTCAATTCCCGGCATGGCGGTCGCCTTTCCGGTCCTGAGATCCGGTAGTCGCGGCAGCTATTTCAGGACACCGGCCTCGCGCGCCGCCTTGCCATAGACCGCCTTCATTTCCTCCATGAAGGCATTCATGCCGGCGTAATCGACGTCCAGCAGGGCCATACCGTCATTTTCCATGCGCTGGCGGAACTCCGGGTCCGCGTTTATCTCGCCGATCATCTCGGACAACTTCACCCGGACAGGCTCGGGCGTGGACTTCGGCACCGCGATTCCGCGGTAAGCGCCAGAGACCAGGTCGAAACCGAGTTCCCTGAACGTGGGCACTTCGGGGAACTTCGGGTGACGCTCGGCCATCGCCACGGCCAGAAGCCGCACCTGCTCGGAATGCTTGGCTCCGACCGAAGTGTAGCCCCACTGTGCTTTCACTTGATCGCCCAGCAGGGCCGCGACCGCTTTGTCCGTGCCCTTGAACGCTACGTAAGTAGTCCTGATACCAGCCATCTCGTCAAACCGAACCTGGGCAAGGTGGTTTGCCGTCGCTTTTCCCGAACCCGACAGCGTGAGCTTACCCGGATTTTCTTTGGCGTAGGCGACCACATCCTGGACCGTCTTGAAGGGGCTGTCCATCGTGACGACCAGCGCATCGGGCGTGTAGTGGAACATGTAGACGCCAACGATGTCGTCGGTCTTGAAACCCACATCTTTTTGCATCGGCTTGACGATGATGTGCGGCAGGTTGATTCCCATGATGGTGTAACCGTCGCCTTTTATGCTGTTGAGCTGTGCCCAGCCAACCGCGCCACCGCCACCGGGCTTGTACGAAATGACCAGATCCTGGCCAAACTTGTCTTTGAAGAACGGCTGCTGATGCCGGGCCGTGATGTCCGATTCGCCGCCGGGCCCGAATGGAATGATGTAGCTGATCGGTTTATCGGGATATTCGGCAAACGCCGAGTAGGTCGGAATCAATGCCGCCAGAGCGATCGCTGCAAACTGCTTCAGTCTCATCTGAATCTCCTCGCATCTCTAATTTTTATCAAACTCATAAGGTGAAATCGAAATCGTTTTTTGAGAGGCCACTCCCACCAACCAGCATGGGAACTGCAACCGTAGCCCGTCTCATCCGCTTCAAAGGACCGGTTATTGTGTATCCGCTGACCAACACGCCTGCCCTATGTAGCATAGTCGCCCACGACACTGTTGGTTCTGAACACAAACCTCGACCGATGCGTCGAGCGCCGATCAGTGGGAGATGAGAATCGGCAACTTCGCTTTTCTAAGCACACTGCTGGTGACCCCACCCACGATCGACTGGCGAAATTTGCTGTGCTCATAGGCGCCCATCACCAACAACCTTGGCTGCGCCTTTTCGAGGAATTCCAGGATGCGGTAGCTGACAGATTTTCCCTTGCGCTTTATATTGACATGTTCGGTCTTAACGCCATGACGCTGTAGAGCGGTTTCCACATTGATTTCGGGCAGCAGCGATTCTGGGTATTCGTCCGCAACGGTGATGATCGTCACCAGGCTCTTGGTCTTGAGAATCTGCATGGCGTCGGCGACCGCGCGCGCTGCCGCCCGTTTCCCATCCCAGGCGAGCACGGCGTGCTCATTGTATGTCGCCATGTCGAATTCCCGGGGCACCAACAGGACCGGCCGACCGCTGACCATCGCAACCAGGTCCGGGTGCAACTCGTCATCTTCCCCGTTTATTGCGTCATAGCGGCCGATAATGGTCAAGTCAAAGAGTCGCGCATAAGTCGCTACCTTGGCATTGCCATCACCACGCTTCGATATCCAGTGAATCTTGTCGCGGTCCGAGTTCGATGCGATTCGTTGTTTGAACCTTGCTTCAATATCTTTAGTGGCCTGCGCCTGCGCTTTCTTAATACTGTCCCGGATGTCTTCTGGTATCCAACTACCCACGCTCGGATTCACCGGCGCGAAATTGTGGGCCAAGATGCCTGTGAGGTGTGCGTCGTACTTGTCACGCATGAATAGCGCCGCATCCAGGGCGGCGTCAGATGAATCAGAGCCGCTGTATGCGATGAGAAGATTCTTAATTGCCATACTGTTAGCCTTTCGCGAAATAATGGCGGCTCCTGAATGAGCCAGCCCGGTGTTTTTGCGCGCAGTCGGAGATTTGTTCCAGGTTCATGGCCGCAGAACAATTTTCGGCGCGGCCGCCTTGCCTTCGTGAATGTCACGAAACGCTGCCGCGCCATCAGACAGCGGTCGAGTCTCGACCCAGTCCAGCGGGCCCAGCGCACCTCGGTATAACGCATGAATGGCGGCACGGAGATCAACGGCGCTATAAGTATAGTTGCCCAGGAAGGTGATTTCTTCGAGGGTCATCTTGCGCGTGTCCAGACCCGGCTCGTTGTCCTGCAGGCCGACATGTGAAATTACGCCACCCGAACAAACAAAACTGCACGACGCTGCGCGTGTTCGACCACTGCCAACGGCATCGATAACGAGTTCGAAACTATTCGCTTCAGGCAGGTCATCCCCCAAGGGGTCGTAGACCGTGCAACACGCCAGCTTTTCCGCCGTGTGCCTGCGCAGGGGATTGGTGTCGCCAAGGCAGATTTCGATACAACCTTTGTCTTTGAGCATCAATGCGGCAAAGGCGCCGATAGAGCCACCGCCCAGCACGAGGGCGCGGCACTCTGACAGCGGCCGGTGCAGTACCTTCTCCGCCAGATAGATCGCATGCAGCGAAGTGGCGGCAGGTTCGGCAAGGCTGGCGATCACGGGATCCATATCCTGCGGCATATCCAGCAGATTCCGTTCGGGTATGGTGACGTATTGCGCGAAGGCACCGGCGAGGCGCATGCCTATCAGTTCCCGCTTTGCGCACAAGTTGGAACGCCCACCCTGACAGTGGTCACAAACACCGCAGGTCATCAGCGGGTTGAGAACCACACGCCGGTCCTTCTGTGCGCCATTCTGCACCACACCCACGGCCTCATGCCCAAGTATCAGCGGTGGAATCCGACGCGCGTCATGGCCGTGATAGGCATGCATGTCCGAGCCACAGATACCTACCGCCTCTATCTTGACCAGCGCCTCACCCGGGCCCGGCGCTGGATCCGGTTCATCACGGTACTGGACCTCAAGCGTGTCTGTATATACGAGTGCTTTCATACGTTTCGTCCCTATTTCGCTGTGAAGCCGCCGTCGAGATGGATTACCTGGCCGGTGACGTAATCAGAGGCCGGTGAGGCCAGAAACACCGTCAAGCCATCCAGATCCGACAGCACACCGTTGCGGCCAATGGCGGTCTGGGCAGCCAGTTTGTCCAGCAACTCGGGGTTCTCGTACACCGGCGCGGTCAGCTCAGTGGGAAAAAAGCCGGGTGCGATCGCATTGCAGGTAATGCCTTGACGTGACCAGGCCTCGGTCATGGCGCGTGTCAGCTGGGCGATGCCGCCCTTGGACGCGCCGTAAACCAGGCCATTGGCAAAGGCACGGCTCGACTGCAGCGAAGCGATATTGATAATCCTGCCCCAGCCCCGCTCCTGCATGGCCGGCACCAATTCGCGTGCGAGAAAAAAGGGCACCGCTAGGTTCAGGTTGAGCGTCGTATCCCAGCTCTCAAGCGTAATCTGCTCAACCGGCTGGCGAAAATTGACGCCCGCCGCGTTGATCAGGATATCGATCGGACCGAACGACTGCGCGGCGCGTTCAGCCAATTCCGGAAGCAGACCACGGTCACTTAGGTCGGCGGGGAGCGCCGCTGCCCGCCCCCGCGCCGCCTCGACCTCGGCGACGGCGGTTTGCAACTGCGCCTCACGGCGACCGAGCAGCACCACGGAGGCACCGGCTTGCGCCATCGCCAGGGCTTGACGGCGACCGATGCCAGATGTCCCACCGGTCACCAGGGCCACCTTGCCCGCGAGGCTGAAATCCGCCATCACTCTACCGCCTCAGGCTGCAGACTGAAGGACTCGCCCGGAAAATACTTGAACAGGCGGTCATCGCCGGTGCGCGCGTGCGCCTCCATGCCCTCGAGGCGCGAGATTCTCGCGGCCGCGGCAGCGACCTCACGATTCGCCTCCCGGCTCATGCGCTGGGTGGTCACGGTCTTGATGAACTTACCAACCGACAGACCGCCCGTGTAGCGACCGGCGCCCTTGGTAGGCAGGATATGATTGGTACCCGAGCACTTGTCACCGAACGCCACTGTGGTCTCTTCACCGACGAACAATGAACCATAGTTGCGCAGACGATTTACCCACCAGTCGAGATCTTCCGCCTGTACCTCGAGATGCTCACCGGCATAATCGTCGCTCACCTGGGCAGCTTCTTCCCGGTCGGAGCACAAGACCACCTCGCCGTAATCGCGCCAGGACGCCTCTGCGGCAGTGCGTGCGGTATCCGGCAGCTTGGCGATGAGCTGCGGGACCAGTTCCATCACCCTCTGACCCAAGGCGCGGTCCAGGGTAATCAACCAGCAAGGGGTATCCAACCCATGCTCGGCCTGACCCACCAGGTCACTGGCGACGATCGCCGGGTCTGCGGAATGATCGGCGATCACGGCGATTTCCGTGGGGCCGGCAAACAGATCGATGCCGACCCGGCCGAACAACATGCGCTTGGCTTCGGCGACAAACCGGTTGCCTGGTCCCACGAGGATATCGGCCGCGTGCCCCGTAAACAAGCCGAAGGCCATGGCGGCGATACCCTGCACGCCGCCCAGGGCGAGAATGGTATCTGCGCCACAGAGATTGGCCGTGTAGATAATCGCAGGATTCACGCCGGTACCCGGCCTCGGTGGCGAACAGGCGATCACGTGATCCACCCCTGCCGCCTTGGCGGTAGCGACCGACATCACCGCGGATGCTACGTGTGAGTACCGTCCGCCCGGCACGTAACAGCCCGCTGTGGCGACCGGTATCTGCTTCTGCCCGGCAAACAGTCCCGGTGAGAGTTCCACTTCGAAGTCGATCAGTGCCTGGCGTTGTTTTACCGCAAAGCGGCGTACGCGATCGAAGGCGAACTGAATGTCATCTTTTACCTGCTGAGGCACCTTGGCGGTCGCCGCGGCGATCTCGTCGGGCGTAACCACGATATTGCCCGTGTAATTGTCCAGCTTCACCGCGTACTCACGGGCTTTCTCTTCGCCGCCGGCTTCTATTGCTGAGAGCATCTCAGCCACGATTTTCCGGGTGTCGTCCTCACCACTGGCGGCGGTCTTCTCTGCCTTCTTCAAGTATTCAATCGTCATGACTCTATCTCGCAATAATTGCAGTGGATGAAAGCCGTGGGTATCACCGTTAATCCAGCGCCCACAGCGAAAGCGCCGGCACGAAGGCGAGCAGCAGCACAACCAGCAACATGGCAAAGACGTAAGGTAATGCCTTGCCAGCCACTTTGAGGATCGGCGTCCCCGTTAAACCAGAGACCACGAACAGGTTCAGCCCGAGCGGCGGGGTGATGAAGCCTACGCCGAGAGACGTCACCATCATGATGCAGAAGTGGATCTCATTCATGCCGATCTCCTGCGCCAAGGGAAGCATGATAGGCGCAAGAATGACGATGTTTGGCGTGGTCTCCATCACACAGCCCGCCACGATCAGAATGAAGATCATGATCAGCGTGATGATTGTCGGACTGTCAGTCAACGAGGTCATCGCATGGACAAAGCCCTGCGGGACATCGAGTGCCGCCAGTGTCTGCGCCAGGGGCAACGAGAACGCGATGATCGGGACGATAACCCCGTTAACCTTGGCCGAACTGGCCAGCATTCTGGGGAAATCGGCCAGCGTGATGGTGCCCTGTAAGAGCCCGATGATGATGGTCGTCACCACCGCCACGGCTGCCGCTTCGGTCGGTGTAAATATGCCACTGTAGATTCCGCCGAGAATGATGAACGGCACGATCAAGGCGTAACGCCCGTCGTACACGGCCTTCCATACGCGACCGAATGAAAACCCCTGATCGGCGTTCTCGTAACCTTTTATCCGGTTCATGATGATGTTGGTGATCATGATGGTTAGCATGATCAAGAGCCCCGGAATCATCGCGGCGAGAAACAGGGTCGACGCGGAGATCCCCAAAATCAATCCGATAATGATGTAGGCGATCGACGGCGGTATCAGAATGCCGGTACAGGCACCTGCCGCGACCAAAGCACAGGCGTAGGGCCGCGGATAACCCTGGTCGACCAGGCGCCCGATGGTCATTCGACCAACGCCCGCGGCACCTGCAGCGTCGGAACCAGAGATGCAGGCAAAGAACCCGCACACCAACACGGTGGCGGTCCCGAATCCGGAGCGGAAACCGCCGACCAGCGCCTCCGCTACATCCAGCAGCTTGTGCGACAGACCCGTTCGCACCAGTACGTCGCCCGTCAGGATGAACAACGGCACCGCGATCAGTGCAAAGGCGTCGATGCCATCGAACAGCGCCTCACCGAGCAATGAGAGAGGCAGTACATCGGAGAAATAGAGCATCGAGATAGAGGTGACGCCCAGTACCGCCCAGACCGGCACAGCCAGGACGATAAGGATCAGGGCGATGAGCAGCGGGACATAGAACTCCCACCCGAGCACCAGTTCGAACGCTTCTTGTGGATAAAGATCCATCAGTCGAACAACCTATGGCCTTCGAACACACTGCGGCCACCCCGCAAATCACCCCAATCTCGCCAGATGGATTGGATCAGGCGAAAACAGGTGAGCGTAAAGCCGAACGGTACGGCCGCGATGAACCAGGCCTGTGCGATGCGCAGGCCGTGAGTCACCGAACCGAACTTAATCGAGGTCATCAATGTCTCGAATGAAAAGTACAGGGCAAGCAGCGCGACGGCCAGCATCACAAAGTCGCCAATGAGGTAAACGAACGCCTTGCCGCGCGGCGACAGATAGTGCAACAGCACGTCAATGCGAATATGCGCACGATCGCGAACGGCCGCAGCGACGCCGATCCAGACGAGATAGATGAACGCATAGCGCGCCACTTCCTCGCCCCAGATGGACGAATAGGAAAGGACGAAGCGACGCACGACCTCGTTGCCGATAGTCACCACTATCATGGTGTAGAAGACCAGCAGCAGCCAGCGCTCGCAGTTTTCGTCGAGTTGTTTCAGTATCTGTCGCACAACGAAGCCTCTCTTCTATGGAAAGATGGTGAAAGACTTACCAAGGCCACCCCGGTAAAGGGTGGCCCAGCCGGTCACCGCTCAGGCATCGTTGACGTAGTAGCGCCCCTGTGTGTTGGTCGCTTCGAGCAGCTTGTCGAAGGTGGCGATGGACCCCGCCAGTTCCTTCTTGTACGAGTCCCATTCGGCGTTTTGGTGGCCGCCTTTCTCCACCCACTGCGCCAGTTCATCTGCGGTCGGCGAGTAGAACTGAACACCGGATTGACTCATCTCGGCCATGGCATAGGCACGCGCCGCCGGCACCTTCGACAGGTTCTGATGCGCGGTTACTTCGCTGGCGAATTCGATCCCCTGGCGCACGTCGAGCGGAAGCCCGTTGAACCACTCCAGATTGCAGGAGTAGACCTGCGCATCGGGGACGGCACGGGTGAATGTCACCCACGAGAGGATGTCCTTGAAGCCGAATACGAACAACGCGCCCACCGCAGGATCGAGGGCATCTGCAACGCCCTGCTTGATCGCCGATGGTGTCTCGCCCCAGGCCACCGGCGTCGGGTTGGCGCCCAAGGCGCGGTAATACTGTTGCAGCATCTGCGAGCCAGGCACCCGGAACTTGATACCGGAAAGGTCAGCCGGCGTCTTTATCGGCCCGTCGCCCCCTTTACGCAGAGCCACCACGCGCGGATCAATCACTACATACCACAGGGGTTTGAAGCCCTTGGCTTCGACCTTTGGGTTGACCTCTTCGCGCCAGGCCTGCGAGGAAACGAGGTTGACGAACTTCTGATTCGCGCCGCAAAAATACGGGAGATTGATCAGATCGACGGCCGGGGCAAAGGGTGCAAAGTTCGAGAGTGAGTGCTGGGCAACCTGGATAGTGCCCTGCTGCACCTTCTGTACCAGTGCACCACCGGCACCCAGCTGGCCGCCCGGTGCGAGCTTCACGTAGACCTGGCCATTCGTCATGTTCTGGATATTCTCTTTGAAATCCAGCTGCATGATCGGGTAGCTTCGCGACGCGCCCACGACATAGGCCGTCGCGACCGTCATTTTAAGTTTGGCAGCCTTCTCGCGCGCCTTCTCCTCGCTCGCAGCTGCGGTGGCCTGTTCGCTGACCAGCAAGCTGCCCGCTGCGCCTGCGACTACAGCGGCGGTGAAACCGAATTTTCCGGTAAGCTCCAGAAATCGGCGACGCTCCAGGGATTCGGGTGTTTCGTCTTGGGGTTTCACTAACTCTCCTCCTCTGCCGTACGGGCAGCCTTCGTTTTAGGTTTACTTTCTTGTAACTCACGACGCAGTACTTCAATCACAAAACAGACGACGGCCGCAAAGAGCACTAGAAACTCTCCAACATCTCCAAGCTTCAGCAATGGTTTGAAGCCAAACTCCAGGGCCGCTTTACCCAGTAGCACATCGAGAAGAAACAGTCCGAAAAGGGCGCCTGTGACTGACAGCCACCAGATATCCGCTTTTGTTTTCATCCCGCTCTCCGTCCGCCCGGCAAGCCTGTGATTACGTGGGTGCCTGCTATGGCCCGCTATGCGCTTTCGTAGAGTCTGGTGAGCACGAACTCCCTATGCCCAAGCGCCTCCGCTGACGTAAGCCGTCCGTTTGCGGTTCTGAACATGGTGTCGAGCAGTGCATCGCCCGCTCCGTCGGGGGTCATTTCCCTGCGCAACAGCGCGGACACATCCACATCGACGTGCTCACTCATGGTGCGAACGGTACGCGGGTTGGCGCAGATCTTGATCACCGGCAGGATGGGATTGCCGATGATGTTGCCCTGTCCGGTGGGGAAGAAATGCACCACGTAGCCCGCCGCCGCGGCCAAGGTGACCATCTCGGCCGCGGCGGATGATGAATCCATGAACCAGAGACCTGGCCCTGTGGGTGCTTCCGCTTTGTCGAGTACGCCATCCACCACGCATTCCTTGCCGATTTTCTGGATGTTGCCCAAGGCCTTTTCTTCGATGGTCGTCAGCCCGCCCTCGATGTTACCCTTCGTCGGCTGTGATTCTGAAAGATCGGAGGTCTTGAAACGATTGATCATGTCCTGATAACGGTTGAACATGAACATGAAGCGGTCGCGCACTTCGTCGTTGCGACAACGTGCCGCCACCAGGTGTTCACCGCCGGTGATTTCCGATGTCTCACCGAACAGCAGCGTCGCGCCGTGTGGATACAGCTTGTCGAAGGCGTTACCCACGGTCGGGTTTGAGCCGCAGCCGGACGTGGTATCCGATTCACCGCATTTCGTCGAAACCCATAGGTCGCTCAAGGGTGCTTCTTCCCGGCGCAGCTCAGACGCCCACTGGACATATTCTTTCGCCACCTTGGAGGCCTTCATGATGGTTTCGTGATCACCGTGTTGCTCGATACCGAAGCCCGTTACCGGTTTACCGGTAGCCGCAATGCCGTCCACGATGCGCTGAGTCCAACCGTTTTCGATTCCGATCACAACGACGGCCGCCACATTTGGATTGGCCCCGGTGCCGATCAAGGTGCGAAAGTGCAGGTCGAGGTCCTCTCCAAACTGCAACCTGCCGTAGGGGTGAGGCAATGCCATGGTGCCTGTAATGTTGTGTGCTACCGCCTCACAAGCCGCGTTCGAGAGATCGTCTACCGGCAGGATAATGACGTGATTGCGAACACCCACGCGTCCATTCTCGCGTCGATATCCTGAAAATGTTGCATTGCTCAGGTCTTGGGACATTATTTTCTCCGAGTGAATTAGGGTCTCGATGTACTACGGGTGATTACCAGCGTTTCGTCTTGATGTTCTGCACATGGGCGTGCTCACCTTTGCCGATGTCTGCCACCACCTTGCCGATGTCCACGCCGTACTTGATCACCGTATCGCCCGCTTTCAGGGGTTTGATCGCTAACTTATGCCCGATCGGTATATCGCTGGCGGCGGTAAATTTGACCTCTTTGTCCTGATCCATAATCCACCCGACGAGTTCGTCGCCGGCCTTGACTCCTTCCACGACCACAACGCCAACGCTGTCGCCTTCGTCATGAACCACAAAATCGATCATCTAGTTTCTCCCGAGCTGGATTGAATGCGGCGTACCCGTCTTGTTAGCAGAATAATAGGCGGTCATAACGCATAGTCAAGCAGTCTTATATAAGACTGCTTGACTATTACTCAGCAAACTTTATAACCCTATGTAATTAAACGAAAAATAACCTTGGGCCAGGAATCTCATCGCGCAATACGGTGTCAAAAAGGCGAATTTGTTGGCATCTCTCTTATACAAGACTAGAATCCAACCACGCGATGAACGTCTTGGCACACTACCAGGCGTGCGTTTTTCCAGGGGAAGCCAGGCTGGTGCTATCTAACGTCAAAGGTTCCATCCCGCTGTACATGCAAATCAAGGAGCTGTTTGTCGCCAAACTCCGTGCTGGACAATGGTCGCCCGGCGAGATCATTCCCAGCGAAATGCAGCTCGCACAGGAGTTGGGCGTCAGTCAGGGAACGGTTCGCAAGGCGATTACTGAGTTAGTAGAAAATAACGTATTGACCCGCAAGCAGGGCAGAGGAACGTTTGTAGCAAACCACGACATACAGCGCGCCTTGTTCCATTTTTTTCACATCGTTGAAAATAATGGCCACAAGGTCTTGCCAGACAGCACCACGCTATCTTGCCGCCGGAAACGTGCGTCAAGCCTGGAATCGTCCAAACTGGAACTGGCAGTTGGCGCTTCAGTTGTCAAAATCGAGCGCGTACGAAAATTTGATGCTCGGCCGACCATGCTGGAAACAATCGCCTTGCCGTCAAAGCCCTTTGCTGAATTGGGTAAAGTAGGCGCCTGCAATTTGCCTAACATGCTCTATGAGATGTATGAGAAAAAGTTTGGGATAACCATCCACAGCGCCGAAGAGCAACTACGTGCAGTCGCAGCATCAGACCATGATGCATCCTTGCTGGATATACCGACAGGTACCCCGCTGCTTGAAATCGAGCGCGTAGCATTGACGCTGGACAGGACACCAATCGAGCTCCGCATCAGTCACTGCATCACTGATAAGCACCACTACCAAAACACGATCTTCTGATTGTCGATCGAACGCCAGGCGTAACGGCGCCAGTTCAACCGCCCGCGCGCCGGACCAAGCGCCTCCAGCCACATCACACTTGATTATCATCTACACGCAGGTCTTCACGGCGGTTTCCTCGAGATGTGGCGTGGCGGAGCGCCCCGGCCTATCCAACTGGAAGTGGTCTGACCGTGCGATGAGTGTGAAAGACCAATGCTCGAACGCAGGACCTGATCCTGTTTTGCCGAGTATTCCGGGGCTGTGCCGGACCACCGTGCCGTATCCCTGCTGAGCGCAGAGACTGACGTCCGTGTCGGGAAGATCGCGGCTATGCAGTGACGGCGTCATCACTACGTTCACGGCCCTCCCCAAAGAGCAGATACAGAAACAGAATTCCGATGCCAATCAGCAGACTTCCGACCGTCACTTTGGTAACGGCTTCGGTAACCAGCGCGTGATGGGCCGCACTTCTGCCCAGGGTGGGCGCCAATAGAAACATCGACAACCAGGCCATCGAGTAGAAGCTGCCGATACCGATCAGCGTCGAGGACACGGCTTTCCAAGGGCGCGACATGGAGGTTGAACCGGCTACCAGAATCATGGCCAGCGCGAAGGCGCCCACGCCGGTGGCGTGGAAATGTGCTCGCTGTGCATACCGCCATATCTTCGATTCACTCGTACTATCGTGCAACTGCGAATGAGCGGCTATGCCTTCTTTGACATAACCCTTGACCGCGTCTTCGTTGACCCCAAAGATTACTCCCATCCCAATTCCGAACAGCAGCGTCAACATCGACAGAATCAGTCCAACACGTACAGGCGCAATATCGTTCAACATGTCGTTTTCTCGTTTCCAATTGGCGGAGCGGTATAATCTAGTCTGTCTAACTTAACGCTAGCTTAAGGCGGCCACCGCTTGCCGAACGCGTTGATAACCACGTCACATCTTGCCGCACGAAGAACAACTGCCGTCCGTCGCTAGTGGACGAGTCGGTGCAGCAACGGAACGGCGCCCGGGTATCGATACAGGGGGTGATCAGCGCATTACCGGCGGCTTGCAGACTCGACCAGCAAGGCGATACGGGTCTTTTGCCCGGCAGTCGGGTCCAGGAACCGGGCCCCGACCTGATATTCCACGAGCGACAGCCTGCGGACATAGGTTGCGCGGCACTTCAGAGTCAGATCGCCTTCCAATGAGGAACCCAACGTACTCGGCAGCAACAGCTGGAAGCGATCGCCGATCGTCAATATCGACCCACCTTGGGCGAGCGCTGCAACCGCATCGCGCGCCATCAGCAGGCTGATACCGACTGCGGAGATATCACGGGACCGGGCTTCTAACAGAGCACCGTCGGGGCCGCGAACCGCTGCCGGCCGCGTGAACGAATATCGGGGAAAGAGACGGCGGTCTTCGTGCATCTGGGCGAAAGTTTAGTCGGAAGTACGGCAATTAGCCGAGTAACCCCGCGCAAAGGCGGCGATCTACACGTGATCGCGAAACTGCCAAACACACCGCGAGAGGTCGGCGACGCATGCCTCGTTCCGAAATCCGTCAGGTTGGCACACGGCCGGGGGTTTCGCCGGGGTTGCTTGTTGCCATTGTCGGCCACGCGCTCGGCGTGTTTCCTTTTACATCGCTTATTACCTCGCTTATCGAGGTAGTTCGGGCATCCCATGCGGGAGTCGGTGGAAAGCCAGTGGCGCACGGCGTTCATTTAGATGAAATATTTTCATCTGTAGCTTAGAAATCGTCATCTGTTCCTATTCTTTCTTTCGAGAAATTGATTCATAGACGAAAATAGTCCCTATGTGGGGGATTATTCTAAGAATTTAGTGGACATATTAATAAACTTAAACGTACTCATGTCGCTAATATCAGTGCAATAGATGAAAACTATTTATGTTTTTATGAGGTATAAGAAGTGAACAACGAAGACGATTGGGATGTGCGCCTGGACACGTACGGGCAACCCGATATCAACTACTACATCGTCGAGGCGCGCAGAATGCGCGCGAAAATGGTGGCTAGCTGGTTCTCGAGTCTGAAGTCCAGACTGATCAAGCGCGTTGGCGGCATACGTCTCCACACCGGCGCCGCGGCCAGCCATTGATGAGAAGTCCGGGTCACCTACAGACGCAAAGCTGTTCGAGCCCGGCAAACGTCCAACCGCGCAATCCGCAAATCCACGGCTATCCGAATTTTAGAAAACGGGAACTCCGTTGATCCGCTTCAGCCCATGATACCGAAGCCGCGAAGGCTGGATGGAGCGAGCCAGCTTCGCTGGCGAGGCTTGGCACCTGCCCTACCCTGTTCGCGTTCGCCCGATTCAATCCATGCCCGACCACGTTCTTGCGTGCGCGAAGTACACGTCGGATCTCAGATCGATGCGCGGGCGTCGAAGTCTTCTTGTTAACGAACAAAAGATCCGTCGGGCCGTTATCGGTCTGGCGTATGACCGTGGCTCCCAAGCCCTGGAGACGAAGTTGAATATCATGACTGATCATGCGTATTCCCGGCAGTAGCCGCTGCAACTCATAGTCGGTCTGGACCCCCGATCGCTCTGGACGGTGACCATGGACGACCAAGTCGATACCGAGCCCTTCGAGCAGCGCGGCGACTTCACGGCCGTGACGACGGTAATAGCGCTCGGGGTTGGGCACATCGTGAAGCAGCGTCTCCGCACGGGCGCCAGCCCGGAGATAGGCATACTGATCAAGCACGTCGACGTCATCGAACGCCGCCTGGAAACAGTCCCTGTTGTAATCGTTGAGGCTCCTACCTGTGGCAGAGCGATATGCCTGCACGTGGCGCAACAGGTTAACGGATGGATATCCGTGAATGAACAGCATCGACCCGACTGCATAGAACAGCTTCGTGCTGCTAATCAATCTCTGCATCGCCCGTTGCTCACCGCGCGTGAGCCCGAGGCGCGCCCCGGATTGCAGCCGCCGCCAGATCTCGAGTTCGTGATTCCCGGCCACGAGATGCAGCGCGCAATCGGCCGCCGCGCCGGCAAGACCTAACCGCTCCCAAAATTCAACCACTGACGGGGCCGGACGTTTTTTATGCAGCAGATCGCCGGTTTGAACGATTTGTGCGCCACGGGCTTTTGCTTTGATATTGCCCCGCTTGCCGCAAAGGCCGACAAAACGCAATGAGGCCAAGACGGACTCCGTTTCATTCTCACAGTCCGGAATAACCACGATGCGTCGCCGCAGTGGGGGTATCGCGCCTCGACCCAAGTCGATCGGGGTGACGCTGGCCGGTGCTCTCGCAGCGGCTCGCCTATTGCCCATATCGGCGTTGCGTCCAGCGTTCGGGGTGACGATTTCAAGCGGGTGAGACGCCGACTTCGACCCAGCCGGTGGGGCCGGATTCGGAGCCGCGTCGCAGGCCTGTTCTGATTGCCGTACCCGCGTGAGCAAAGCACCCGCCGGGGCATGCTGTTTCCTTACCGGCGATGATCGTCGCCGCACGGTACGCAGCAGCCACGTCCAAGATTTTCGACGTAGACCTGCCGCCAGCGAAACGCGAAGCGCCGCTCGGCGCGGATCCGTCCAAAGGCAGGAAAAGCGGTTGCAGAATCGCGCGAGCGCGATCGCTGCGCGTTGTCCCATGCGCTGCGCTCGCCGTGGTTTGGGTGCGGGCTCACTCATTGTCGGCCTTTACGGGGTATGAAAAGACGCCGAGTCTCGGAAAATCGACGATTCTAGTTTAAAAAAACATAAAAACTATTTGTATAATATAGATATTTATTCGATGAAAGCAACTGTGTCGTGAAATGGGGAGACTGCAATCTGCGCATTTCCCGCCGCGTTCGGACGCCGAGTGCGTACGGTGCACAGCGACATCGCCCTCCGCGCTCGATTCGGCCCATCGTAATCATCCCTCGCGGATGAAGTTCGCCGACGGTAGCGGTTCAGCGTAACCGATTTCGGGTGTTTTGCGGAATACCGCGTTCACGTAGCCGAAAACTCCGGTCACAATCATGTGTGATCTCATTCAACTTGCTGTAATTACATGCCGATCTCGACCGCTGGCCGTTCAGTCACGCAGCTGATCGCGCAGCCTTTGTGCAACCTCGTCCGCCGGCAGGCCGTGCGCAAACTTGGTGACGAACTGCCCGTTGCGACCGAGAAGAAAAAGACTGGCGGTGTGATCCATCGTATAGCGGGCAGCGTCACCGCTCTCCGAGGGAACCATTTCATAGCGTGCGCGAAACAGCTCGGCGATGCGTTTGGTCATCTCAGGGTTGGCCGACAGGCCGAGCATACGCGGGTGAAAGTACTTGACGTACTCTCCCAACCGGTCGGGGGTGTCGCGCTGCGGATCGACTGTGATGAAGATCGGCTGAATCTGTTCGGCCTCGTCGCCGAGCAGCCGCAACGCGCGCGACAATACGGCCAGAGAGGTCGGGCAGATATCCGGGCTGAAAGTATAACCGAAAAAGATGAGCTGCAGTTGGCCGCGAAAATCCTCCTGCGACACGCTGCGACCGTACTTATCCATCATCAGATAGCGCGGTGTCAGTCGGTCGGGCGAGCGCGACACGTCGGGTGACTCGAATGCCAACCGGTCGGCGGATGGCGGTTTCAGGCTGCGTACGCAGGCTGAAATGGCAGTGAAGTTGTTGCGCATCAGATCGACGTAGAGGCCGGGCCCGGACGGCAGGCCGACACCGAACGAATCCAGTTCGACCGGCGTCGACTCGCTGCCCTCGAGCAGCAGATCCAGAACGCCTTTTCGGTGAACAGGCACGAAGGGCCGACGGTCGATACTCTGTCGCGGGTCATCAGCAGCTGCGCAGTATCGGCCTGCTCGCCACCACTGACTTGCACCACGGAACCGGCGACATGCATCGCATAAGCTTGCTCGAAGTATTGATGGGTGTCGTGATAGAAGAATACCGGCGCTCCACTGACATCCCGGTAGCCGAATTCCATCACCCGGTCGATTGCGGACAACGCCTCGGCCATCTGCCGCCAGTTGCGCTCATAGGCGGGCGCGCGATCCGGATCGATGTCGCTCAACAGCTTGCCAAAGCTATCCAGCAGGATCAGCATGTTGCGGCTGTCGAGCCAGTAAAAAGGGTCGCGCAGACGGTCGTCGCGGCGTGCCGGCAGGATCTTCAGCGCCTCGCTGCCCAAGACCTCGAACACGTTCATCTGCCGCCCCGGCGATGCCAGCGGTCCGGCAAGACCGGGCTCCAATTCGGGGCCTGACCAGATCACCAGATCGGCGCTGTCGACCGCCTGCAACTGATCGGCATCGGGCCGATACTCCCACGCCACGGTGGCACCATCGATCAATAGCTGCGGCTCGCCGACACCTTGCATCAGGCCCGCCAGCAGCGAATGCAGCGGCTTGATGCTCACCACTACTCGCGGCACCGTCGAGGCCGACGCGCCACCGACCGGCAACAACACCAACACCAGCCAGCCCAAAGCGACGACGCAAGGGCGGCTCGACACGGCCATCGGCCAGTACTTCGTACTCATAGAAGGACAACTTCTCGGTAAAGGAACAGGAACGATTACGGGGCGGCGAACGTTTCTGTCAGTCGATCGATCTGGTGCCCCACCTGACGCGCCAATGCAGAGTGGGTCGGGCAGGTCTCGTCGTTCTTAATGAACGCGAGAAATGCATCGTTGGTGGCGTGGTCAAAAGCCAGGCCGAAGGTGCGTTCTTTCGGCGCATTTGCGATCACCGCCGTCTTCATGCGTCGCACCTGATCGAGGTATTTGCATTGCAGCGCAACGCCATTCAAGGTGCCCAGTCCCTCGATGGCGGCGAAGCGAGCGTCCACATCGGTGGCGGTTGCCATCGCCGGCAGGAACAGCGCCAGTAAGGCGGCAGCCCAACGGGGCATGGCGGATGATTGATAGTCGTTACGATTTTTATTCTGGCTCATGCATCTGCAACACAAGCTGTGGCGTTCGATCTGGGGTGGACGCCTCCCCCAGCCAGTCGGATGAACCCGGCGGGTCAACGATCAGGCGTTGCCGCCTCCACATCGCGCAATAAGGGCCGCAGGTTCAATACCGCGCTGAGATCGGCCATGTTATCAAAATCGGCACCCTGGCGGTCTGTGGACGCAACCGTTCGAGCCCAGCGCGCAGCAGGCGCGCGTCGGCGGGTGTAGGTCGCACAAATGCCCTCTTTCCCGAATACCCGAGCATCCCCAAGCCGTCAGACTACCCCAATCGTACCCTTCGGTGCGATTTCGACCTGAATCCCGCTTCCCGGGTTGAGAGAAACCCGCACCTAAGCGTGAATATCGAGCCACTTTGAATATCGAGCCACTTCACCCACTCCTTGCAGGCAATGGAAATACCCTCAATTACGCACTTGGCGCGCTACCGGTACCTCAGTTCAATCAACGACTTGACTGATGAGCCAGACATTCACGACCACGCCGACCCTTCTGCAACGAACTGTGACTTCAGGACATTAGCCTGCATGTTGCACCAGCCGATCGGGGACGGGCGCGATTGAATCGGCAGGGATGCGGCGCAAGTCCTGTGCGGGGCGCAATCTCGAACCTACAGTTCCCCCCTCCCCGATCTATCCGGGCCCTCGCTGGCCCAGGCACGCTGGGACTTGCCCTTCACTCAAACCATAGCCACGGCCATGGTTTTCCCGCCAGGGCGGCAAACGCACTTGGCCGGCGCGATCATCCCGGATACCGGTGCAACATGCTGGCTAGTCACCAAAATTGTATCGGGCCGTGATGCCAGCGTAGACATTGCGCTCGGGCGCCACCTCGAAATAACGACTGCCGAACGCATTGAGGCGAATATTGGAGTAGTAGGCCTCGTCGAACATGTTGTTGAGCCCCAGGAACGGCTCGACGTCCCAACTACCAAACTGGTCCAGGTAGCCGGCGCGTACGTTGGCGACTTGATAGGCGTCGACCTTGACCTCGTTGGCGTCGTCGGCGAAAAGGCTCCCGACGTGCAGCATGTCCCAGACGGCGTACCAGCCGGTCGGGTGAAAGTAGGAAAGCTCGACGTGGAACTGATGCTCGGGCACCCCCGGGATGGCGTTGCCCGCGAAGTCGTTGCCGTCGTTGTCGACGAAGGACTCGTACTCGAAATCCGAATAGGTGTAGGCGAATGTCGCACGCAGGCCCGGGACCCGAGACGGCTGGATCGATAACGCGGCCTCGACCCCGTCGCGCGAGGATTCGCCGGCATTGATGAAGTACTCCCAATCGGTCACGTCTTCGCGCGGAACCAGTTCATTCTCCACGTCGATGTGAAAGACTGCGACATCGTAGCTCATACGCGCGGGCAGCAGGCCCTTGATCCCGACCTCGTAATTCGTCGCCGTCTGGGCCTCCAGGTCGGGGTTGAAGCCGGCACTGCCGGGTGACCTCGGCCTGAGTTCCGTGGTGGTGGGAGTTTCGAACGATGTCGAATAGGTCGCGTAAAGATTGACGGCGGGGCGCGGGCTCCACAGCAGACTGACCCGCGGGGTCCACTCGTCAAAGCTCAGGCGACCGGAGTCGTCGCGCGCGTCACTGAGGAACCGGTCGGTCACGTCGTACTGTGCGTCGTCGTAGCGCAGTCCCAGCGTCAGTTCCAGATCGCCGGTCACGGCGAACTCGTTCTGGACGAACAGTCCGTAACTGGTGACCCGTTCGTTCTGCTCCAGGAACAGGCTCCCGGGCGCGGCCGTCGCGTCGTTCCAACGCAGGCGGTCGTCATCCTGGCGGTCGACGTCGAACCCGATGATCAGCCGATTGGCATGGCCGAAGAAGTCATCCGTATACGTGTAGTCGCCGCCGCCGCCGAAGAAGAAGCGCTCGAACTCGACCCGATCCCCGTTGGGAAAGATCGGCAGCCGGTTCTGGAAATCCTTCCAGACGTAGTAATTACGAAGTCTGAACCTGTGGTGTTGGTCGACCTCGTGTTGCAACACGAACCCCAGCTTCTGCTGATCGAACTCCTCCCCGGCGTCGACGCTCACATTCAGGTCCCGGGCCTGGGTTCGGTCTGCGTCGACGTCGGCCAGGGTGATACCGCCCGGGTCCTGGGACAGGGGCGAATCCGTGGCGTTGAGTATGGCCGACAGACTCGTTTGCGGTGTGAACTCGTAGCGAAATTTGCTGTTGAACAGGGTCAGTTCGTTCGCCGAAAAGTCACGATAGCCGTCGAGTCGCAGATGCGAGGCGTTCACCAGGTAGTTCAGTTTGCCGGTCTGACCGCCGGCCTTTATCTGCTCCTTCTCGTACCCGTATTCGCCGAGCGACAAGGCCCCCTCGACGAACGGCGTTTCCGGGCCGTCTTCGGTGTAGATGTTGATCGCTCCTCCCGAGGACGAACCATAAAGTGAGGAGATCGGACTGCGGATCACTTCGATACGTGTCGCCGAACCCAGATCGATATCGTCCACCCCGCCCTGGCCGTCCGGAAGGGTCGAGGGAATGCCGTCCTGGAAGATCTTCACTCCCCGGATACCGAACGCCGACCGGGCACCGAATCCGCGAATGGACACGCGCAGATCCTGGGCAAAGTTGTAGCGATTCTGAAAAAAGACGCCGGGGATGTTGGCCAGCGACTCGTCCAGCCCCAGTTGTTGACGCCCGAGTTGGATCTCGTCCTGGGTAACCGTGCCGATCGCGGCGGGCACCCTGTATTGCGGTTCATCGACGCGGGTCGATTCGACCGTGATCTCGTCAAGCTCATAAGGTTCTGCGGCGAGCGCGCTCTCAAAGACGCCATTCAGCAGCAAAAGGCCAGCGAAAGCGCCCCCGGGAATGCTGTCATTCATCGGATAGGTCCTCCCCAGCGCGGTTGGTGTCGGTTTATTGCGAAGCAACCGGAGCGGCATTGTGCGTATTGCATGAGTTCTGCCGTTACGACATATCGCAATCTTCGTACTGTTCTCGACGGGCGGTTTGAATCAGGATTCGACCGGTCCGGGCGGGCGTTTCTTGATCTTTTTCGTGCGCTTCGTCGGTCGCCTGGTCACATTTAACTCGATCCGCGCCGGAGTATAAGTTGCACAGATAACCTTTTTCCAGTGTTCCGGAGTACCCGAGGCGCCAGACCACCCGCAATCGTACCGTTCGAAGCGCTTTTGACCTGAATCCCGCCTTCCAGATTAAGCGTGGCATCGTCTACGGGCGAGGCGGCGCTTTCGCGCTTTCAACAACTGAGCGCCCGAGGGGATCACAATGCATAGTTATCCCATTCATTGCATAAATTCGGACCTTCGAGCGGTCATGTGTCGGACCTCAAGACGTCCAAATAATGCAACAATTCGAATTTCACGGTGGGGTTGCCACTCATCGTGAGCGTCAGCTGTCGCTGAGGCCGGGTCAAACGGCCGGCACGTCGAATCAATTCGCGACGCACGGTGCCGAGTTGTTTGAAACACCACAGCGGCGTCCGTTTTTCGGTGGTATTGCGTTGCTGCTCATAATCGAGCATCTGCATTTCGCGGTTGAGATTGTGTGCCAGTACGGCTGAGAGCAGAAAGGTCTGGTTACCGGCTTCAGTCCGAGTCGGCACGTCGTCCATCTGTGGATGCGACTTCAATTCGGCGAACACGCCTTCCTGAGTGTCATCGAGTATGACGTCTGTTACTCGGCTTGCTTTACCGGAGAGACGAAGCCGTGAGGCTTAACGGCCATCACGGAACATTGTAATTGTTCAAGAACGTCTTCTGCGGTATTACCAACAAACAATCCCGCCATGCCTGTCCGGGCTACCGTACCCATTACCACCAGATCAGCCTGCAACTGTTTTGCTATTTCCGGTATCACTGTGGAGGCTGCTCCCCGGCGTAGGTGAAACTGAGGAGAAAGATGATCGAAGGCCTTTTGGCCTATCTGGCCTCTTACCTGTGCGCGAAGTCGGTCTAAGGCCTCTTGGTGACGTGCAATTTCACTTCTAACATATCTCATTCGGGTTTCGTCAGGATTATCGGCCCACGAAACGAATAAAACCTCGTAAGGGGCATCCCAGACATGAACAAAATGCAATTCCGCGAAGTCAGATAACGCAAGCGAACTTGCAAGTTCAAGAATCTGCTGATTGAGACCCGCATCCTCGTCATTGGGGGTATCATCCAGGTTAAAATCAACTGCTGCCAGAATGCGCTCGTAGTTCGATTTCTCGCCCGGCCCCATCAACCATACCGGACAAGGGCACATGCGTAGCAATTGCATGTCGTTACTTCCAAACAGCCGTTCGATAAAATCAGGATTTGTGGCAGGTTTTATCACCAAATCGTAATTACTGCGCAAGACGGCACGAATGACTTCTAAATACATTTCACCAATGAACACCTCTATCTGGATGTTTCGGTCTTGCTGGTAAGGTGCAATCAGGGACTTCAGTTTTGTGCGGCGCTGATTCACCATGGCTGACTGTAATTCGGAGGAAATAGGTCCGCCGGGAGGCATACCGATACCTGCCGAGACAACTGGAACAACGTCGACAACGGTCAGGTTTGCCTGGTTGTTTTCGGCTAGCGACGCGGCCCTTACCATCGCCGGCACCTCCTCTGCGGAGGCTTCGGTCACGTACAGAATATGGTTAAATTGCTTCATATCATTTACCTCCATGAGGCTACCAATATGTACCAGGCAGCATGTGAACTTCCGGTCTGGTTTTTGCTATGTGTCACCCTTATCTTCCTGTACCGGTTTATAGTCCCAATCTCTCACGCCTTGGATTACCTGGTCGATATTTTCAGTTGGAATCTGCAGCATTTGCAGCGCTGTCGCACCGAGACGAAGGCTCGCTTCGATGGTTTCCGGATAAGCATGAACCGCGCCGGCACCTAGCAGGCGTGTACTTGTTTCGAGGTCGCGCGCCCGCGCAATCACCGGCACCTGAGGACAGGTTCCGCGCAAATAGGACATGGCGCGCAATGCCGTGCTGGAATCATCGACAGTAATGACAATCAGTGAAGCACGTTCAATATGGATTGTCGAAAGCAGTTCCGGATCGGAGATATCGCCGAAAGATACTGCGTAACCGTCCGCTCTCCCTTGTGCTACGCGTTTCGGATCGGTATCAAAGGCTACGAACGGGACCCCACTTGAATGCAATAACACGGCAATGGTATGACCTACCCGGCCATACCCGCCAATCACTGCCTGTTTTTCCGGCGTATCCGGCAACTCAGGACTGGGTGGTTGTTCAGCATCTGGCTTTCTCACCAGCCACGACGCAATGCGATTATTGAAAAGTATTAATACCGCACCCGCAATCATCGCGAGTAATACCGAAGTGATTGCAATCTGGCCCAACCGCGTATCGATGACGCTGGAATCCAGTGCGATGGCCGTGAGCGCAAGACCGAATTCACCTCCCACGCTCAGCAATAGGCCGGTACGCCAGGCGACCTGGAGATGCACTCCGATCCTGCGCACCAGAACGGCCACGATCAGCAACTTGCTGACCAGTATAAGCAGCGCGCCGAGCACGGCCCAGTACCATATTGGCGGTATCGCAGCCGGGTCGAAGCGCATGCCGATACCCACAAAGAACATCCCGAGCAGCACGTCACGAAACGGGCGTACGCTTGATTCCACCTGATGACGGAACTCGGTTTCGCCCAGCATCATGCCCGCAAGAAATCCCCCGAATGCCAGGGACAGCCCAAGGCTGTTGGTTGTCCATGCCGCGAGCAATGCCACCAGGAGCACAGCCAGCGTGAACATTTCGAGTGAGCTGCGCTCGGTAACAAGGTGAAATAACGGACGAAGCAACCAGCGTCCTGCCAGGAATACCAGCGCGAGGGCGAACACCGCTTTTGCGAGTGCCCATCCCAGTGAACCCGCCAACACGTCGATGCCTACCGATGAACCCAGTACAGGGATAATCACCAGAAACGGAACTGCCGTCACATCCTGAAAAACAGACATTGCGAGTCCAAAGCGACCATGCTGGGTGTTTTCCTCGCCTTGCTCCTTCAACAGACTGGCAATGATCGTGGTCGATGACTGGGCGAACACCGCACCAAATACAAACGCAACAGCGCCAGGCAGTCCGCTAAGCCATAGTATGAGGCCGACAAGCAGTGTGGTTAATGCGACTTGCCCTGTTCCCAGGCCAAGAACCTGGTGCCGCAATGCATGTATCTGAGGCAGGGAGAAATTGAGTCCAATAGTAAAGAGCAGGAACACAACGCCAAATTCGGCGATTGAATCGAACTCCGGTACGGAAAGTGTCGGGCCCAGCGTGTATGGACCTAGGATCACACCCACTAATAGATATCCCAGGCTGGTCGGAATATGAAGACGCTGAAACGTGACCACGACGATTATCGCCACAGCCAGAAGCAAGAGAATTTGCGCGAGATTTTCCATCATAGTATCGATCGTTGCGAAAACTTAACGCCGCAAATCACCGGCAGCAACAAGCAGAGCGATGAACGAGCGGCGCTTTTCGCTGTCCGAATGAATTTATTTTGTTATGCGATTTAGTCATATTCAATTTCAGATTAATCACTGACTGTAATTTCAGCCCCAAGATTTAAATACTCTTCAATAGATTCCTCAAGATTGTATAGCTCACACTCCGTACTTCTATATCCGCCGATTTCTATCAACCAGCCAGGCTCTGAAAAGCTATCTCTACCAACAGTTTTATCATATACGCTTCCGCCCTGTGAAATTTCGAATGCCGATTCAGATATTCTGAAATCAATGTATCGCATTTCGCTGAATTCTTCTGTTCCAGAACGGTAAACAATACCAAACTCGCTAAATGCGCCAGCTGTAGCGAGCGGTAAGCATTCAAGTGCATAAATGGCGTTTCCCAATCCTATTATTTATTGAGGTGAGATATTGCTGCACTTGAGAAAGCGGCGAGCCACATTTTTTGCAACCTCAACTTCATAGAAGTCATCATCTGTAAATTTATATTTTTCCATCTTGCTTATCTTTGTGTCGCTTAACGTTTGACGAAACCGACGCCGAACAATGACTTATTTTATGTAGTAAATTCGCGTGCAGCGCGGCCATATAATAGCGGCAGTTTTCGAGGCCAGAGTTTACGCGATTTTTAGCGCTGCGTCGCTTTGATAACGCGACGACCTCGCCGCCGCGAAGCCACCCGCTATTGTATGCCTTTTGCGGCTTTGATTGCTCGCACCACACCTTTCCGAAGCGCGATTACGAAAAATCATAAAAAAGGCATTGTACCTTGCTGAGTTACTACAGGCTTAAAAAGAACGACATGCCGTTGAATGATTTATCGTGGCTACGTACTATGCTTTTTCCGTTTACCGTTACACTCGGAATTCTGCTCCCCTTCCTTTTCGCAACAGCGCTGTACTGAACCCTTCTACAGCATTTCACGCCTACTCCAGACTTCCTTTTTCCGATTGTGCCAAGTACTTTCAACCACGGCTACTCGATGGCTGTAGCTCGAATAATCTTTCGCGCTAGCGCCTCGCATCAGCGGCGCGGCTTTGCCGCGGCCGACCGCATACGCTTGTTACTTTTTTTATTAACAATAATCTCTACCGGAGCTATGTAAGACGCCTTGATATTATCGACCATATTATCTATTTTAATCTGTGTACTTTCTTTCATCAGAGTATGCAATCCCAGAGGGGGCGGGCCACCAATAGCTTCTAATTTTTCGTTCATCTTCCTAAAAAACTCTAGCGCGAAATCACGGCGATTGTTCTCTTTCGAAACCTCGAACCCTGCATTGGTTAAAGCTTGTATGTATCGATCTGGTGTTGCTAACTTGCTTATACTGCCGTTTGTTGCCCACGGGACTGGAAAAGCCAGTTCACTCTCTTCAATACGCATCACATCGTAAACGCCAAAGTTTGCCCCACTTCGCAAAACCCGAAATCTTTCCTTAAACAGAAGATCTTTGTCCTCAATATTCATTCCGACATGCAGCATGTAACCGCCATCAAACGATTCGTCCTCAAAAGGTATCGAAGTAGCGTTGCCCTGAAGAAGGGTGACATTGTTGTCCAGTTTGACCCACTGGCACAGCACTTTTCCTGTAACTATGTACTCTTGAGTTAAGTCAATCCCTGTAACACGATTGTTGTATTTGCTTGAAACAAATCTTGCTGCGCCGCCCAGTCCACAACCCACATCAAGTATATGGTGTTAATCGGAGAAACTGAGTTGATCCAATAATTTTTCGGTGGCAATTCGTCCACCGATATGAAACTCGTCCACGGGAGCGAGATCCTCAATGGTGATGTTGTCAAGAGTTTTACCCAAGAGGGCAATAGCCCCTTCAATTGCTCGCAGCAGGTCTCCGTGTAGATAGTGATTTGAAACGACTTGATCATTAGTCATTATTGATTACCTACGGGTTTGGATAAAAATATCACGTCACCGGTAAACGGCATGCCGGAGCAATGGGAGGGTTGCGACATTCGCTGTATACAAGTATTGCGGAGGCATGTCCGACTTAATCGGCGTTGGTATTTTCGTACTCTTCATTTTACTGCTTGTATTGACACGTAGAAGGCATGGTGATTGCCGCAGTTGGCGAGATTTATAGTGCGTGGAGCCACCAGCTCTTTCTTAATTTGAATTATTTTATTCATTTTTTATTACTACGTATTTTTCCAGCGCTCCAGTCTCGGTATTCCCCGCGTCAGTATCCATGCCATAACCCTATTTATTCCGTCTTTTTTCATTTCTTGAATGCAATACCTTTGGAATTTCTGTGCGGTATCAACTTCCGGAGGACTTAGGAACTTTCCATTCTCATAGCACATAGAACAATACTTTTCGCTCAGTGAGCCGTCAGCATTTGTGCCACCGCCTTTTTTATCTTTCTTCATCGGGTAGCCGCAACTTTGACAATATTTATTCATAATCCACCTTAATCAATCTCGAACACAAAAAGCCATTAAGCACATAACGCCTTGGGTAACCGGGACCGCAAAGCGGTGAATATTTTGTGTCATCATGCGAGCTTACGAGCGCCACAAAACGGTAATCGATTAACGGGGTCCGGTTGACCCATTTGTTACGCATCATTCTAGACATTTGGTTTGCTCTTCTTTAGTTGATATTTTAAAACAATTGAATGTATCAACAATTTGCCTAGCTGTCTTCTCATCTATTCGATCAGGGCCAAACGACGATTACGTCCCATACTACGACAACGAATCATTGAACTTCCTTGAATCTCTATCGTTCATAAATCGATCGATCGATTTCATCTGCATTTTGCAAGCTGCTGTTGATATCATATTTGATCGTCGCTCCCATCAGGCAGGGTATTCTCAACCATACTATATGGCGGTCGCTCCTCGTACGTACACCCTGCGGTGATCACGGCTACGATTTAAAATATAATAGTTTTCATTTTAGTTCTCATGCAATAGGCGAAAAACACACGGCAGCATCGGCGTAATACCTTCCGCCTCTTAAAGCAAACTCGAATCAAGAACTTAACCGTGTTAATCTACCACCCTTCCATAAAACGATATCATCACCTTGCTACCCGGGGCTTCAGTAGTCTTTAAAAAAC
>CBDUNM010000025.1:0-43438 GCA_965368585.1 uncultured Chromatiales bacterium
TCGTATAGTGGACAAAAGCGACTGAGTATGCCCCGGTCCAACAAGCCCTGCAGCAGTGGAATCAGAGTGGCTTCTTCTGTGCCGAGCTGCGCCGCGACCCGGGAATAAGGGTACTCAGCCAATGGGAAACCACCCTGAAACTGGTTGATGAACTTCCGGGCCAACGCGGAAAGATCGTTCATCGCGCGGGACCGTACTGTTCACCCTCATCGGCAGCCAGGGCTCGAAACGCTTGAACCGCCGTCGGCAGTCGGCTGTCATAGAGGGCGCCGCGTTGTTTAAACCGCCGCCCACTGAACAAGACTTCGTGCACCACGTCGGGAATCCCACAGCTTGCGACGAGTTCGTCCACGCGCGCCAGGACGTCAGCCCGATCGCGCCCATGGATCATCGTGAACAGGTTGTAGCGCCATTGCGGCGGGCGCCTCGGCCTTCGGTAGCACAAGGTCACAAATTCGTGGTCACCGAAGCACTGCCCCACCCGCGCCACCAGGTCGTCGCGTATATCCCAAACGACCATGCCGTTCGCCCGATATCCCAACTCATGATGACGCACGATCACGCCGAAGCGCTTGATCAAACCCCGCTGATGCATAAGCGCCAAGCGCTGCATGACGTCGACTTCGGCAATCCCCAGCGCTTCACCGACCGCGGCGTAGGGTCGAGGCACCAGGGGCAGACCCTCGGCCACCGTCCGCAACAGCTGGCTGTCGATGGCATCGAAATACGTGGCGGGCGCGCACCGCTCACGACACGGGGACGCGCGGGACTCGAGCCGCCGTGGCGCAGGGGCGCCCGCCGTGACAGGGCGGTCGGCAATGCGGGCCGGGGGCTTGATCTTTACGCCCATCGCAGGTCAAAGCCCAGGTCGATGTGGTAATCCTCCAACATGGGCAGATCCAACAGGTCGAGCCCCGTCATCTCGCGAATATCCGCCAGCACAAGCTGCAAATGCGCCGGATCTCGCGCCGTAACGACGAACCACAGATTGTAGACGTGCTCTCGCTCGTAATTGTGGTTCACTTCGGGGAAGCTGCTGATGAGTTTCGCGACCTCGAGCAGGCGGTGTTCCGGTGCCGATAAAGCCGCCAAGGTACTGACGCCGACCCGGTTCGGCCGCACTACCGCGCCGATGCGACTGATCGCTCCGACGTTCTGCAACCGCGCCAGTCGACTTATTACCTCCGCCTCGGAGATACCGAGCGCGCATGCAATACTCGCATAAGGCTCGGAGACCAAAGGTAAATCCCGCTGGTACTCGTTCAGCAAGCGCTGATCGATTTCGTCGAGCAGCAAACCTTGGTTCGCTATAGCCATATTAAAGTCCGATGCGACCGGCGCGCGCGGCCATGAAAATCCCACTGGGCTTGGCCGCGGGTAGTCGCGCGATTCTCGCAAAACTCAACGTATCGTAGACGTGCAGTTCATCCTTGTCCCTGACCGAAACCCATACTTCTTCGCCGCGCGGCTCGAATTCCATATGCAATACACCTTGACCCGGCGTGAGTGTTTTCACGATGGTCAACGATTCGGCGTCGATCACCTGTAGGGTGTCGTTGTCCGGGAACGCGAAATTGACCCATATCTGGCGACCATCCGGCCGACCCATCACGAATACCGGCTGACCGTGTACAGCGATGCGGCCGGCTTCCTGCCAGGTCGTCATATCGATGATCAGCACTGCGTGCAGACCCACCGCCGGGACGAACGCGAAATTGCCGGCAACCGCCCATCCTTCAAGGTGCGGCATCTTATAGACCGGAAGTTTCTGAGCACCCCTGCCGTAGTTGGGCAGGATCCTCCGCACACCCTGTTCCGGATGCCATAGGTCCAGTAATGCCATGCCGTCTTCGCCGAACAGACCAGCGATATAAAAGCGGCCGTTCGGCGTAATCAGCGCATCGTAGGGATTGACGCCCACGTTCGGGAATTTTTGCAGCGCAGGTTGTGCCGGAATCGAAAGGTCCGCGAGCCAGATCTCTCCGGCATCCCAGAGACTGAACACAAACCGATGCCCCGGCGCGTCCACGAGCCCGATGACTTTGGACCGCTTGCCCGGTGCGTACTCCGCCGGGATGTCGGCGACCAGCGACAGGTCGGCTGTCGCAAACACCTTGACGCCGCCCGGTTCGTAATTGGACACGGCGACCAGACGGCCGTCTTGTGAAATGGCGCCACCGATACTGTTGCCGGCCTGGACGACGCGCGCGACGACCGCCCCGGCCAGCATATCGACTTTGGTCAAACCGCCGTCGCGGCCGAATACGAAGGCAAACCGCTGGTCACGTGAAAACACCGCGGAGGCGTGCGACAGATCGCCCAGTCCCTCGACCTGCGCGAGGCGCGTATTGCGCGTCGTCTCGACGATCAGTACCGAGCCCTCGGCCCGTTCGATCACCAGTGCCAGATCGCCCGTACCCCGTTGCGCGGCGCGTGCCTCCGAGGCAACAGCCGCCAGGAGCAGGCCGACCAGAATGACGAGCACGACCGCCGTGCGCATCTCCGAGACGAATGTCTTCATTGAGTCGACCCTCCACTACCGGTTAACAACTCTTGCACCAGCCAGGCGACTTCGTCCGCCGTGATAAACGCTGACCAGGCCGGCATCGCCGTCCCCGGTCTGCCGTTGGAAATGGTCCACGCCAGCGCACTGGCCGATTTGCCGCGCAAGGCGTCGGCGGTGAGCGCGGGTCCCAATCCGCCACGCCGGGTCAAGCCGTGACACGAGCCGCAGTCCTGGTCCAGCAGATGACGCAGCTCCGCTTGACGATGCTCGTCGATCGTGCCGACGGCATTCGCGAGCGAGGATACCGCACTAAAAATTAGCAGCACCGGCCATCGTGTCATCGAGGCGCTCCTTATTGGTCACGAACCAGTCGAGTTCACCCGCCAAGGCCACCGTACGTCCGATGACGATCAGCACCGGCGCCTCAAACTTCGAGCCCTTGACGCGGCGCGGCAGGGTCGCGAGGTCGCCGAACACGCGCCGCTGCCGATCGGTCGTACCGTCCTGGATCGCGACGGCGGGCGTTGCCGGATCCATACCCACGCCGAGCAACCCGTCGCAGATCCTTTGCAGATTGGCCAGTCCCATATACACGACGATGGTCGAATCGGCCGCCGCCAGCGCGTACCAGTCGAGCTGCAATTTTTCTTTCTCCAGAAAATGACCGGTGATGAACTGTACGTTGCGGCTGAGACCACGATGGGTCAACGGCACCCCGGCATAGGCCGAACAGGCGGTCGCTGCCGTGACTCCGGGTACCACCTCGAAGGCAACACCGTGGCGACTCAAGTGCAGCGCTTCCTCGCTGCCGCGGCCGAACGTAAAGGGGTCGCCGCCCTTGAGTCTGACTACCGTGCGGTTGCCGCTCGCGAGCCTGACCAGCAGCTCGTTGATCTCGTCCTGCGGCACGCTGTGTCTTCCCGACGCCTTGCCGACCGAAATGCGGGTGACGCCGCTGGCTACCAGGTCCAGAATCGCGGGTGCGATCAACCGATCGTAGACGACGACGTCGGCGCGCTGCAGCAACTGCATCGCCTTGACGGTCAGCAGGTCGGGGTCTCCCGGCCCTGCGCCGACCAGATAAACTGTGCTGTGACTAACCATCCCATTGCCTCGTCGATACCTGGCGCGGTACGGGAAGCACCTTCCCGTACCGCCGGGTTCACTAGTAGACGTCGTGCATCGTGTTGTAAACGTTGAACTTGCCGGTCGGCGTAACCAGCCGTTCGTCCTTTATCACCGTCTTTAACTTACGAGTGGCGTCATCGACGACCACCAGGGCCGAGGTTTGGTCCTTGCCGTTCCATACCGAGAACCAGACTTCGTCGCCCGCCCGGTTGTACTCCGGTTGCACCACGCGTTTCGGTCCTTCGCCGAGATCGGCCCATTCGGCAATCGGCAGCACCTCGAAGCCTTTGTCCACGTTATTGATATCGAATACGGCCACGGACTGGCTGATCTTGGTATCGGGGTTGAGTGCCGTATCCACGTAAAGATTGCTGGATTTTGGATGGGTCTTGATGAACAAAGAACCACCGCCTTGTCCGTTGATCGACTCGACCATCTTCCATGCGTTGTCGGGGTTGCCTACCGGGTCGGTACCGATCAACGCAATCGTTTGATCGCCCAAGTGACTGGTTGCCCATACTGGACCGTACTTGGGATGATTGAAATTAGCACCGCGACCCGGGTGAGGAATCTTGCCGACGTCAATCAACCCGGCAAGCTTGCTTTCCTGGGAGTCGACAACGGCAATCTTGTTGGACTGGTTCGCGGCCGTGAGGAAGTAACGCTTGGTTGCGTCCCAGCCACCGTCATGCAGAAAGCGCGCAGCGTTGACGGTCGTTACTTTGAGGTTATCCAGGTCTTCGTAGTTGACCATCAGTATCTTACCGGTCTCCTTGACATTGACGATGAATTCAGGATGCTCATGCGATGCGACGATAGCCGCCACGCGGGGCTCCGGATGGTACTCCTGCGTATCGACGGTCATGCCGCGCGTACCGACGATCTTCAACGGCTCCAGGGTTTCACCGTCCATGATGACGAATTGCGGCGGCCAGTACGTACCCGCAATCGTGTACTTGTCTTCCCAACCCTTGTATTTGGAACTCTCGACCGAACGTGCCTCCATGCCGACCTTGATCTCGGCGACGTTATCGGGCCTCTCCATCCAAAGATCGATCATGTTGATCCTTGCATCACGCCCGATGACCAGCAGATAGCGTCCTGAGGCGGAGAGGCGCGAAATGTGCACCGCGTAACCCGTCTTTACGATGTTTATGATCTCTTTGGTATCACCGTCGATCAACGCCACTTCACCCGTATCACGCAAGGTCACGGAGAAAAGATTCGCGAGATTGAGCTTGTTCATCTGTTGGGTCGGGCGCTTTTCGGGCGGCACCAGGACCTTCCAACTCGCCTTCATTTCCTTCATGCCGTATTCCGGCGGTTGCGGCGGCTCGTGCTGCAGATAGCGCGCCATCAAATCCACTTCGGCCTCAGTCAATTCACCCGACGATCCCCAGTTGGGCATGCCCGCCGGCGAACCGTAGTTGATGAAGACTTTCAGATACTCGGTACCCCGTTGCTGAGTGATATCGGTCGTCAAGGGTTTACCCGTGGCGCCCTTGCGTAGGACGCCGTGGCAACCGGCGCAGCGCTCGAAAAAGATCTGCTTGGCACGATCGAATTCCGCCGCTGTCATCGGGGGACCTTCGCCGCCGATCAGGTCTTTCGCGGCAGAGGGATCCATCGCGATAGGCGCACCCTGATAGGACATATCCTCCTTGGCTGTGCCGGGGTGCCCACTGGTGTCGGCCGATAGTGCGACGGTGGTCAAGGCCAAAGACGACAACGCGAACACGCTGCCAATTAACGTCTTGGACGTCATTTGATTTCTCCTTCCCGATGCGGGATGAATAAAGTTCTCAGAAAGTCGCGGCAGATTCGATAATAGAGCGGAGCTTTGGTTCGCCCTTGATAAATATCAAGCTGGGAATGTGGTTATTCAATTGTTGATTTAACTCAATTAGCGTTACTTGAATAACGGGCGCGCCGCTCCGCTTTTTTGCGCTGTTCCACCAGCGGAGGGCATTTTTGATCGTCCCAATAGGTGACCTGGCAATCGAGACAGTAGTGGCATTCGACTTCGTTGATTTCGCCGGTCGATTGAATTGCCCTGACCTCGCACTCGCGGTAGCAGGTTTGACAGGGTCGTCCGCACTCCTTACGCCGTCGCAACCAGTCGAAGATGCGAAAGCGCGAAGGGAAGGTCAACGCAGCGCCCAGCGGGCACAGGTACCGGCAAAACGCCTTGCGGACGAACAATCCGGCGACAATCAGCAGCAGAGCATAGGCAACGAACGGCAGGCTGCGCCCGAAGCGCAATGCGAAAACCGTTTTGAACGGCTCCACTTCGGCGAACACCTCCGCCTGCGCGAGCGATTGCAGCGAGATACCGAACAAGCCCAGGAGGATCAGATACTTCAGGGCCAGCAGTCGTTCGTGTACCAGTGTCGGCGGTTCCCAATCCGGTATTTTGAAACGCTTCGCCAACCGATAGGACAGCTCCTGCAGGGCACCGAAGGGACACAGCCACCCACAGTAGACGCCGCGCCCCCATAGCAGAATGGTCATGGCGACAAATGACCAAAGCAGAAACAGCATGGGATCGAGCAGAAAGCCTTCCCAACTGAATTGCTGCAACAGCGAATGGACGAAGGTCAGTACGTTGACGACCGACAGTTGCGCAAACCCAAGCCAGCCGATGAACACCAGGGTGAAGACCAGATAGCCGGTGCGCACGTGCACCAACAGCGTCGGGTGACGCGCCAACCAATCCTGAAAAAGCAGAATGAACAGCAACGCCACCAGCGCCAGCGACAGGATCAGGATGTCCCAGAACCGGTCTTCCCAGATGCCGATCCACAAGGGCTGCGCGGCCTCGAGCAGCGCGTTGCGCCGGGCGTCTTGGGTCAGCAGCCCCTTCGCCCCCGCGGCTTTTTTCAACCCCAGACTGACGGTGCGGTTGATGACCATGACAGTGATCGTTGCGCCGCTGATGGCGTCGATGACCGGCCTGCCCGGCTGCGCCGTTCCGCCCACCCGGATATCGTCGCTTATCTGCAGCCCCGCGTATTGGTCCGTGTAACGCCGCAACCGCTCCTCGGTAATGCCGACAACCAGAATCGGCTCTTCGTGCTCGACGATGCGGGCCCCGCGAATCCGACCCGTCAGGTCGAAGCCGACCAGCGTATTGATCGGTTTTCCGGAGTACGCCGGAATGCGCACGATATCGTTGGTCAGAAACACATAGCCTTGCAGTTCACCGTCCGTATAGACGGCGGCGAGGGGCGGCGTACCCTCGAACTCGCCCATGCGGTTCGCTTCCGGAAACATGGCCGACACGTTCGCCCACAGCGGATGCTGCCCTGCCTGTACTCCCGCGACGAGGAAACTCGCAAGAATCACCAGCAATCCAGCAATCGACCTGACGTGTAGGAAACGCATGCGGCACCTGGGGCGATAGAAGAGACCGAAACTAACCCCGCCGGGCGACCCCATCCTTGACAATAATCAAACGAGCCCGGCGCGACCCAGCGGACGCTCGATTTCCGAACTCCAGCCATCTACCGATGGAATGACTAATGTCAAAGATTAAAGAATCCGACATGGAGAGTATCTGGAGCGTGTTCGCGGTGTCGAAACGATGGCACGTCGAGAAGCGATCGATATCAATCAGTCCACCTACTTCAGGGTGTCAAGCGATGGCGGAGCAGGTATTGAATGTCAGTGAACTGGACCCACCGGAACCGCTCGAGCGGATTCTCGATGCTTTGGCGGATATGCCCGACGATGACTGGTTGAGGGTCATCCACCGCATGAATCCGGTACCCATGTACAGTATCGTCAAGGGAATGGGTTATCTGTGTGACACCACGCAAGTAGCGCCGCGTCGGTTCGAGATACTTATCTGGCCGGAATCGGCGTCACACCCTGCGCAGCGCTGACCGCCGTACACGGCATCAACTGCCGGATCCCGCTGCGCCATAACCCTTAGAATTTCAGGGACGGAATCGACGCAATACGTCTCTCGCGGGCGAAATCCGGGTCGCCACCAGACCGATTTCTGCATAGACTTGGGCAGCGGCGCGGCAACCCCACGCCAGGAATTGTAACTGCGGAAGCTCGGTTGATCTATGTTATATTGGATTCAATAGGATATAGCTGAAACCTCGAGTCTAATCTATAGCGTATCAAGCGCTGATCTATGCTGCTGGATGCGATCGGCAACGCCTTGCCGCGACGCCGATTCAGGACCCGAAACGATTTGGCGAACGATTTTCAGCATCACGTCGCATGGACAATCGCAGACATTGCGACAGTTGGACGCTTTCCAACTAATGTGCTTCTTGGACAAATAATTCATCATTCGATATCCGGCTATGAACAAACCACCACCCGCAAACAATTGGATTCGAGCGTACATCGGCGCCGTACTTGTCGCCTGTGGCGCACTCGTCGGTTGGGATACGACACTTGCCGGAACCGGCGACGTTCACTTTCCTCGCCCGCCGGAGATCAAGAAGGCCGTCGACTTCTGGACCCGGGTTTATTCCGAAATCGATACGAACGGCGGTTTCGTACACGACAGCCGCGAGTTGGACATCATCTATGAAGTCTATCCGCTGCCGACCTATGCCAGCCCGAAACAGCAGCACAAGATCATTCGCAAACGGATTCGTCATTACCAGCGGCTTTTGAAAAAAATCGCGGACACGCCCGAGCAACAACTCACGCGCGAAGAACGGCGGATCCGTCGTCTGTGGGGTTCCGCGGCTTCACCGGCCGCACTGCGAGACGCGGCTAAGCGGGTTCGGTTTCAGCGCGGCCAGTCCGATCGCATGAACAAGGGTCTGAAACGCGCGTCGGCCTTCGAGGGGAAGATCCGAAAAATCCTGCGAGACAAAGGCGTCCCCGAACAGCTCGCGGCCCTGCCGCACGTCGAATCTTCGTACAACCCGAAGGTCAAATCCAAAGCGGGGGCGGCCGGACTGTGGCAAATCATGCCTGCCACCGGTCGCCGCTTCCTGCGCGTGAACAACGTCGTGGACGAACGCCTCGATCCGTACAAGGCAACGGCCGCCGCGGCGCAATTGTTGAAGCACAACTACTCGGTGCTGAAAAGCTGGCCGCTGGCCATCACGGCCTACAACCATGGCTTGTCCGGCGTGCGCCGCGCGGTACGTAAAACCGGCACCACCGACATCGATACGATCGTGCGCCAATACAACGGGCGTGCCTTCAGATTCGCGTCGCGTAATTTCTACGCCGCCTTTCTGGCCGCTTATGACGTGTCCTCCAAGCAACGCGGGAAGACGCTGGAAAGGCCCGCATCCGATGTCCCGGTGGTGACCCTCAACACCTACCTGCCGGCCGCGGCGATCGTCGAAACGCTGGGTATCGACAGGCAGAAACTCAAGGCACACAACCCGGACCTGGGAGCCACGGTCTGGAGTGGTGAAAAACACATCCCCAAGGCGTATCGGCTACACCTCCCGATCGAACGCGAGCCTGCGCTTGTACAAGCGCAGGTCGCTGAACTGGAACAACGCCTGGGGCAGGTACAGCAAGTGCCCGACCGTTTCTACCGCGTCCGCCGCGGTGACAATCTGGCGGCCATCGCGCAACGCCACGACACCTCGATCACGACCTTGATGGCGATGAACGATCTGCGCAGCCGGCACCGGATTGACGCCGGACAGGTGCTGCGGATTCCGAAAACGGCTGACGCGCCGGCCGTAGTCACGGTCGCCGCCGCAAGCAGCGACGATACGGTCCCGGCTCCTGAACTGGAACCCGTGCTCGCGAGCGCCACGTCAATCGACGCGGTTGCCGCGCCGCGGGTGGCGCACACGCCGGCAACGGACCGACCGATCGCAATGGAAGTTGTCGAACCGACCGCCGTTGCGGGCGAAGCGGACGTCGATGCGCTGCCCGAGGGTGAGGAGCACGTGATCGAAGAAACCGAAACCGTGGTCATCGCGCAGTCCGATTTAGCAGCCGATCCCGCCGACTACCTGGTTGCCGAAGACCGCACGATCGAGGTCCAGGTCGGAGAGACCCTGGGACACTACGCGCACTGGTTGAATGTGCCGACGCAACAATTGCGCTCGCTCAACGGCATGCGCTACGGCCAACACGTGATCGTCGGCAAACGGCTACGTCTGGCGTTCGCGCAAGTGAGCTCCACCGCGTTCGAGCAGCGGCGCAAGAACTTTCATACCGAGATTCAAAACCGCTTCTTCAACGACCACCGGATCGTGGACGTAAAGGACCATGCCCTGACCAACGGCGACAATCTATGGGAGCTGTCGACCCAGACCTACCGGGTGCCGCTGTGGTTGCTGCGGCAGTACAACCCCGACCTGCAATTCGATTCGGTCCTGTCCCTGTCCGACACCCTGCGCGTACCGGTGGTGCTGGTCGGCGAAGACAGCGCCATGTCGCTGCCCGTGCAGGCGGCCCGGGCGCCGCGAAGATTGGTCGGTCTGCGTTGATCGTCAACGCATCGGCAAACCAACCATTGCTCGGGTGGCAGATACCGGTCCCGTTTGCGCGCGCCAGGTCATGCAAGAGCTAAACACGGAATTCGAGCTCGACGAAGATCTTGTCTATCTCAACCACGCGGCGGTAGCGCCCTGGCCGCGCCGCACGGCGGAGGCGGTTTGCGCCTTTGCCAGGGAAAATCTAACGCGCGGTGCCCAGCGCTATCCGCAGTGGACAGACGTGGAGAAGACCCTGCGCGAGCGGTTGCGAACCTTGCTCAACGCCCCTTCGACCGACGATATCGCGCTGCTGAAAAACACCTCGGAAGGACTGTCCGTCGTTGCCCACGGGCTAACCTGGCAAGCGGGCGACGAGATCGTCGGCATCGATCACGAGTTCCCTTCCAACCGGGTGGTATGGGAGTCATTGGCGGCGCGGGGCGTCAACTACGTCAAGGTGGACGTCAATGCCGCGGCGGACCCCGAAGACGCGCTGATCCGCGCCTGCGACCGGCGAACCCGCTTGCTGGCCGTCAGTTCTGTCCACTACGCAACGGGCTTGACGCTCGACCTGGAACGACTTGGCGGGTTTTGCCGCGACCAGGGGATTCTCTTCTGCATCGATGCGATCCAGAGCCTGGGTGCGTTTGCGCTGGACGTACAGCGGGTGCGCGCCGACTTCGTCGCAGCGGACGGCCACAAATGGCTGCTCGGCCCCGAGGGTATCGCCGTCTTCTATTGCAGATCCGAGCTGCGGCAGCAGCTCGAACTCCACCAATACGGCTGGCACATGCTTGAGCATCCCGGCGACTTCGAGCGCCTCACCTGGCAGCCGAGCGACAAGGCCACGCGGTTTGAGTGCGGCAGTCCCAACATGCTGGGCATTCACGGCTTGAACGCGAGCCTCTCGTTATTACTCGAAGCGAGTCAGACGTTCGTCACAAAACGTATCCTGCACGCCAACGATTATTTGGTTTCGCGTCTAAAACTCATGCCGAATATGGAAATTATTTCACACATTTCCGCTGAACGCCGTTCGGGGATCGTGACCTTCAGGCACCGAACGGTGCCCTCTGAAACCCTCTACCGATCCTTGATGCAACGCAACATAATTTGCGCACAGCGCGGCGGTGGCATACGATTTTCCCCACATTTCCATACAAACGACAACCAGTTGGACGAAGCACTTGAGAAACTGAACGAGATCGTTCAGCTGCAGCGATAATCCCCCTACCCGCGCTAAACGACCCACCCGCCGCCGCACGCTCACGTCTATATTAGTATTTTCGTCCTAATATTAAAAGCCAATCGTCCGAAACTATATTTTCGGTTTTCCGGTCTATAATTCAGCAACAGCAGTGTTCCGAGGCAGTACACGATGAAGCGCTGGGTGGAATGGATTATCGAGAAGGCCAACGATTGGCTGACGCGCGAAGGGCCGGCTCCCGACGTGCCCCTGTGCGATTTTGACCGGCTCCAATACGAGTTGCGTCCCGGCGACGTGATCCTGATCGAAGGTCGCAGCCGCGTCGCTGAGGTCATCAAGCTGATCACGCAGAGCCCGTGGAGTCATTCGGTGCTGTATGTCGGTCGCCAGTACGACATTCAGGACCCCAAGCTGCGCTCGGTCGTGGAAGCCAACTTCGAGGGCGACCCGGAAGCGCAGTTGATCATCGAAGCCTTGATGGGCCGTGGCACCATTGTCGAGCCACTGTCCAAGTACAGACACGATCACCTGCGCATCTGCCGGCCGGAAGGCCTGTCTCCGATCGACGCACAGAAGGTCATCGGACACGCGATTCGCGGTGTGGGGCTACGCTACGACACCCGCCAGATCGTCGACCTGGCGCGGTTCTTTTTCCCCTGGACCGTCCTCCCGCGCCGTTGGCGCTCGAGCCTGTTTCAGCACAACGCCGGCGCGCCGACGCGAACCGTGTGTTCGACCCTGCTGGCCGAGGCCTTCAACAAGATCAACTTCCCGATATTGCCGTTCATCGACCGTCGAGACGACGGCAGCGTGCGTTTTTTCAAGCGCAACCCGCGCCTGTTCGCGCCGCGGGATTTCGACTATTCACCCTACTTCAGCATCATCAAGTACCCGTTCCTCGGTCTGAACGACATCGGCCTCTATCGCCGCCTGCCGTGGAGCGAACAGGACTTCATCTACAACGACGAACCGCCGGGAAAGGTATCGCCCCCCGCGCCGCGGGTACCGAACGGGGAACCTGTGGAACCGGACTTCGATACGCCGGTCCTGGTCGCGCAGACGGGCGACCCGGCAGCGCTCCGAGAGGAGCCGGACAGCGACACCGAAGCCGAGCCGGAGATCCAGCCGCGCCGCTCCGTCGTCGCACATTTGCCGTTTTTCCGGAATCGCGAGGGATAGAACATGTGGATTATCGCCATCTTGACTGCCGTTATCGGTCTTTGGGCACTGGCCTATTTCGGCGCCCGCGCATCGGTTTGGATCGCGGCAGTCGGCGTATCGATCGCCGTGGTCACACTCGTCGGCGATGTACCGTGGTACGTCTACGCGCCAGCCTTGCTGTTCGCGGCTGCGCTGGTCGCTTTCTTCGCGCTACCGCCGCTGCGACAACGCTTCGTCACGGCGCCTTTGCTGCGCCAGTTCCGGCGCGTCATGCCGCCCATGTCGCAAACCGAACGCGAGGCGTTGGAGGCCGGGTCGGTGTGGTGGGATGCGGAGCTGTTTTCCGGTCGCCCCGACTACGATCGCCTGATTCGGATACCCAAACCGCGGCTGAGTGCCGCGGAGCAGGCGTTTATCGATGGACCCGCGCAGGAATTGTGCAAGCTGTTGGATGACTGGCAGATCACGCATCAGGACCAGGATCTTCCACCGGTCGTTTGGGAACACCTTCGCAAGCACCGCTTTTTCGGTCTGATCATTCCCAAACGCTACGGCGGTCTCGAATTCTCCGCGCTGGCTCATTCGCAAATCGTCATGAAGATCGCAAGCCGCAGCATCACCGCCGCGGTTACCGTGATGGTGCCCAATTCTCTGGGTCCCGGAAAACTCCTGCTGCACTACGGCACACCCGAGCAGAAAGACCATTATCTGCCCCGCCTGGCAAAAGGCGAGGAAATCCCCTGCTTCGCCTTGACCGGACCCGACGCGGGCAGCGACGCGGGCGCCATCCCGGACCAGGGCGTGGTCTGTTACGGCGAATGGCAGGGCGAGACCGTACTCGGCGTGAAACTGAATTGGGAGAAGCGCTACATCACGCTGGGACCCGTGGCCACCCTCGTCGGACTGGCGTTCAAGCTCTACGATCCGGAACACCTGCTCGGCGAGGACGAGGACCTCGGGGTGACCCTGGCGCTCATACCCCGCAACACGCCGGGCGTGGAAATCGGTGCACGGCATATTCCGCTGGACATCCCCTTTCAAAACGGCCCGAACCGGGGCACGGACGTATTCGTGCCGCTCGAGCAACTCGTCGGCGGACGCGACTACGTCGGCCAGGGCTGGCGTATGCTGGTCGAATGCCTGGCGGAAGGACGCGCCATATCTTTGCCCGCGCTCAGCGTTGGCGCGGCCAAGGTCGCCAGCCGTTACACGGGCGCCTACGCGGCGATCCGCCGGCAGTTCAATACGCCGATCGGACGCTTCGAGGGCATCGAGGAAGTGCTGGCACGCATCGCCGCCCTGACCTATCAGATGGACGCCGCGCGCACCCTCACCCTGGGGGGACTGGATCTGGGCGAAAAACCGTCGGTACTGTCGGCGGTCGTGAAGTACCACCTCACCGAGCGTTATCGCCGCATCATCAACGACGCCATGGACATCCAGGGCGGCAGCGGCATCTGCCTCGGCCCCAACAACCTGATCGGCCGCGCCTACCAGGCGATCCCGATTGCCATCACGGTGGAGGGGGCGAACATCCTGACCCGCAGCATGATCATCTTCGGCCAGGGTGCGGTGCGGTGTCATCCCTGGGTGTTGAAGGAATTCAACGCCGTTGAGGAACAGGACCGGCGCAAGGCGCTGCTCGATTTCGACCACGCGGTGTTCGGCCACGCCGGCTTTTTGCTGAGCAACTTCGCGCGCAGCCTGTTTTTGGGCCTGACCCGAGGTCGGCTTTCTCGTTCACCGGTGCGCGGCCCGACACGGCGCTATTACCAGCAACTCAACTGGATGAGCGCGGCCTTCGCGCTGTGCGCCGACGCCGCGATGATGACGCTGGGCGGCGCGCTCAAGCGCAAGGAGCGGTTGTCCGCCCGCCTGGGTGACGTACTGAGCGAGTTGTACCTGACCTCCGCCGTGCTCAAGCGCTTCGAGGACGACGGCGAACCGGCCGCCGATCTGCCGTTGGTCAGATGGGCGTGCACCGATTCCTTTTACCGCATGCAGGAAAGCCTGCGCCTGCTGCTGCGAAACCTGCCGTTTCGACCGCTGGCGTGGATCCTGCGCCGGGTCATCTTTCCGACCGGCATCGCCTGCACCGAACCCGACGACCGCCTGGGCAAGGAGGCGGCGCGCGTACTGCTGAGCCCGTCCGCTACGCGCGAACGTCTCACGGACGGCATCTTCACCACCGATAACCCGGCCTACCGCCAGGGTCAGTTCGAAAAGGCGTTCAAGCAGGCCGACCGGGTCAGACCGATCGAAAAGACCCTGCGCGAGGCGCGCCGCTCGGGCTTGATCGCAGCCAAGGAACTCGTGCCGCAGGCGCACGAAGCACTCGCCGCCGGTATTATCGACGAAGCGGAACTCCAGGCGATCGAGTTGATGGCGCAGTACCGGCGGGAAATCATCATGGTCGATGCCTTCGCCGAATACGGACAACGCTTCTTGTGGCAGCAATCCGACCCCGCACGACAACCAAAAGCGACAGTACACGTGCTGTAGCACGATGGAGAATTGACAATGGCTGTGGACAAACCCTCATACGGACGCCCGGTGTACGTCGTGGACGGCGCGCGGAGCCCTTTCCTGAAAGCCCGCGGCACACCCGGCCCGTTCAAGGCCTCTGACCTCGCTCACGCGGTCGGCAGGGCCTTGCTGATGCGCCTGGGCGTGGCACCGACGCAACTCGACGAGGTGATCCTGGGCTGCGTCTCTTCAGGTCCCGACGAAGCCAATATCGCACGGGTTGTTTCCCTGCGTCTGGGTTGCGGTGAGTCCGTACCGGCGATGACCGTACAGCGCAACTGTGCGTCCGGCATGCAGGCGCTGGACACAGCCGCGCTGAATATCGCCACCGGCCGCTCGGAACTGGTGCTGGCGGGCGGCACCGAGGCCATGAGCCGACACCCGGTGTTGTTCAACGACCGTATGGTCGCCTGGCTAGGCATGTGGAGTCGCGCCCGCTCGGTCGGGGCCCGCGGTCGCGCCCTGCTGCAGCTGCGCCCGGCCTACTTCGTCCCGGTCATCGCCTTGCTGCGGGGCCTGACAGACCCGGTGGTCGGCCTGTCGATGGGTCAGACCGCCGAAGAACTGGCGACCGAGTTCGGCATTACCCGCGAGCAGATGGACGCCTTCGCGGTACAGAGCCACCAGCGCCTGGCGCACGCCAGAGACGGCGGACGGCTCGACGAAATCGAACCCCTGTACGACAGCAAGGGCAGCGTGTACGAATACGACGACGGTCTGCGTGAAGAAGCTTCGGCGGACCAGCTGGCCAAACTCAAACCGGTTTTCGATCGCCCGGTCGGCCGCGTCACCGCCGGCAACAGCGCGCAGGTCACCGACGGCGCGGCGATCCTGCTCCTGGCCTCGGAAGCCGCGGTGCAACGACACGGCCTGCCCGTGTTGGGGCGCATCGTCGATAGCCAGTGGGCCGGTCTCGATCCCGCCCGCATGGGGCTGGGGCCGGTACACGCCATGGCCCCGATCATGCAGCGCCAGCAGTTCGATTCGAACGCTATCGATGCCTGGGAAATCAACGAGGCGTTTGCCGCTCAGGTTCTGGCCTGTCTCGCTGCCTGGCAGGACGACACCTACTGCCGCGATGTACTGGGGCGCGACGCCGGTTTCGGCCCGATCCCGCCGGCCAAGCTCAATCAGGACGGCGGTGGCATCAGCCTTGGGCACCCGGTCGGCGCCAGCGGCGCGCGCATCGTGCTGCACGTGCTCAAGACCCTGCACCGGACCAAGCAACGCTGGGGCATGGCGAGTCTGTGTATCGGCGGCGGCCAGGGCGGCGCGATGCTGGTTGAAAACGAAGCCGCGGGGGAGGACGCATCATGAGCAAGCACTTTCGTCTCGAATACGATGCCGACAAGGTCGCCTGGCTGCACTTCGACGTGGCCGACGAGAACGCCAACGTGCTCGGCGCCGAGGTCCTGGAGGACCTGGATCAGCAACTGGTGAGCATTGCCCAATCGCATCCCAAGGGGCTGGTGATACTGTCCGCCAAACCATCGGGGTTCATCGCCGGTGCCGACGTCAAATCCTTCGCCCGCCTGTCCAGCAGCGCTGTGGCGCGCGCCCGCATCGAACGCGCCCACGAAATCTTCCATCGGCTCGAGTCGCTGGCCTTCCCCACGGTGGCGTTGATTCACGGCTACTGTCTGGGAGGCGGTCTGGAACTGGCGTTGGCGTGCCGCTATCGGGTGGCACGCGACGATGCCGCCACCCGGCTTGGTTTTCCCGAGGTCCGACTGGGCATCTTTCCCGGCTTCGGCGGCAGCGTGCGCAGCATCCGCATCATCGGCCATCTCAAGGCCCTGGACATGATTCTGACCGGTCGCAGCCTAAGCGCTAAGGCCGCCCAACGCATCGGTCTCGTCGACTACGCCGTCCCCGAACGGCAACTCAAGTCGGCGGCGCTCAAGCTGCTGACCGAAGCCCCACGCCAGGCACGCGCACCGCTGCTGCAGCGCCTGCTCGGCTGGGGGCCGATACGCCCCGGCGTTGCCGCCCTGCTGGCACGGCAAGTGCGCGCCAAGGCGCCGCCCGAGCACTATCCGGCGCCCTACTCGCTGCTCGAACACTGGCAAAGGCATGCCGGCAATTCCGCCGACATGTACCGCAGCGAAGCCGCTCGGGTCGCTGAGTTGATTACTACCGACACCGCGCAAAACCTGGTGCGGGTATTTCTGTTGCAGGAACGACTCAAGACCGAAGGCGACAAAGACGCGTTCCAACCCCGCCAGGTGCACGTGGTGGGCGGCGGCGTCATGGGCGGCGACATCGCGGCCTGGTGTGCGCTGAGTGGTTTCACGGTCACCCTTCAGGACCGGGCGCCGGAGTATCTCACCCGCGCCGTACAGCGGGCGCACCAACTGTTTTGGCGGAAGCTGAAGGACAAGTACCTGGTGATGGCTGCCATGGACCGTCTGATTCCCGACCACCGCGGCGACGGCGTGCCGCAGGCGGACGTCGTGATCGAGGCCATCTTCGAAGACATCGACGCCAAGCGCGCCCTCTACGCGGCGTTGGAACCGCGCATGAAGCCCGATGCCTTGCTGGCCACCAATACCTCGAGCATCCCCCTGGAGACGCTCGGCGAACAGCTGCAACGACCGGGCCGGATCGTCGGGCTGCACTTTTTCAATCCGGTCGCCAAGATGCAGTTGATCGAGATCGTCAGTCACGGCGAGACCGAAGCGGCGATGGTCCAACGCGCCGCGTCGTTTGCCCGGCATATCGACAAGCTGCCGCTGCCGGTGCAGAGCAAACCGGGTTTTCTGGTCAATCGCGTGCTGATGCCCTACCTGCTCGAGGCCGTCAACCTGTACGAAGAGGGCGTGCCCGCCCCGGTGATCGACCAGGCTGCGGTGCTCTTCGGCATGCCCATGGGACCGATCGAGCTGGCCGACACGGTAGGTCTCGATATCTGTCTCGCGGTGGCCGAGAAAATGGCCGTGGCGCTCGGAAGCGCAGTGCCGGAACAGCTGCGCGAGCAGGTCAGGAAGGGTGCGCTAGGGCGCAAGTCCGGCAAGGGATTCTACGCCTGGCGCAAGGGGCGCGCAGAAAAAACCAAGGTACCCACCCACTACCAGCCCCCCGACGACCTCACCGATCGCCTCATTCTCCGGTTGGTCAACGAGTCGGTGGCCTGCCTGCGCGAAGGCGTGGTCGCCGACCGGGATCTGCTGGACGCAGGGGTGATCTTCGGCACCGGATTCGCGCCGTTCCGCGGCGGCCCCATGCACTATGTGCACCGCCAGGGCACCGGCCAGGTCAGACAGCGTCTGGAGCAACTGGAAACCAACCACGGCCGGCATTTTCACGCCGACGACGGCTGGGCGACCGTGACCTGACGACGCTGGCGCGCAGGAGACAAGCCGTGGCCAAGAACCCGTGGGCGATTACGACGGAACAGGCGGACACATTGCCCGCCGTGTTTCGCGAGCGCGTGGCCGCCTCCGGCGTGGCGACCGCATACACTCAGTTCGACACCGTCACCGAGACGTGGCGCGACTACAGCTGGCGCCACGTGGCGGTCGAGGTGTCCCGCTGGCAGGCGGCGCTGCGCGCCGAGTCGCTGGCAGCAGGCGACCGCGTGGCCATTATGTGTTCTAACAGCATGGAGTGGGTGACGATCGACCAGGCCGCCCTGGGTATGGGTCTGGTCGTTGTGCCCGTGTACACCAACGACCGGGCGGAGAACGTGTCGTGGATTTTGCACGACGCCGGCGTATCCTTGCTGGTGCTCGAATCGGTGGATCAATGGGCCGCGTTGCGACCTTTCGTCGGCGGCTCGGACCTTTTGAAACGGGTGCTGCTGCTGTCCGGCGCCTCCTCGGATGCGGTGACGGCCAACGTGGACGACTGGCTGACCCATTCACCGACCGAACTGGCTGGCGATGATCCGGATCCCGACGCCCTGGCCACCATCGTCTACACCTCGGGCACCACCGGCAAGCCCAAGGGCGTGATGCTCAGTCATCGCAACATCGTCTGGAACATCCACGCCTGCCTGGAACGCTTCGAGGTGCGGCCCGATGACGTGATGTTGTCTTTCCTGCCGCTGTCGCACATGCTCGAGCGCACGGTCGGTTACTATCTCGCCATGGTGGCCGGCACCTCCATCGCGTTCAATCGGGGAATACCGCTGCTGGCGGACGACCTGGTGTCGGTAAAGCCGACCCTGATGATCTCGGTGCCGCGGATCTTCGAACGCGTCTACGCCAAGATCACCGACCAACTGGCCCAGGAATCGCCGCTCAAACGAAAACTGTTTAATGCCGCGGTGGACGCTGGCTGGGAACGTCACCTGCGGGCACGCGGCCAAGCCGGCTGGTCGCTGAAGCTGCTGCTGCAACCGCTGCTGGACAGACTGGTCGGGGCCAAGGTGCGCGCAAAACTCGGCGGCCGGCTCCGTTTCACGGTCTGCGGCGGCGCGGCCCTGGCACCGGATATCGCCCGCTTTTTTATCGGGCTCGGCATACCGGTGACGCACGGCTACGGCTTGACCGAGACCAGCCCGGTCATCGCGGCGAACATCCTCGAGGACAATGTGCCGGAGACCGTGGGGCCCGCCCTGCACGGCATCGAGGTGCGCGTCGACGACCGCGGCGAACTGCTGACGCGCAGCCCGAGCAACATGCTGGGGTATTGGAAGAACCCAGAGGCCACCCGCGACGTCATTGAGTCGGACGGTTGGCTGCATACCGGCGACAAGGTCATATTCGACGAAGCTGGACGCATTCAGATCACGGGACGCATCAAAGACATCATTGTGTTGACGAACGGCGAGAAAGTGCCGCCCGCCGATCTGGAAAACGCCATCGCGTTGGACAGCATGGTCGATCAGGTGATCCTGATCGGCGAAGGCAAACCCTACCTGGTGGCGCTGGTCGTGCCGAACGCCGAACAGTTCGAAGCGCTGGCGAACGGCCTGCACCTGGACCCGGCCAACCAGGACGCGGGCAACGACGAAAACATACGCCGCCTGATGCTGGAGCGCGTACAGCAACGTCTGGCAGCGTTTCCCGGCTACGCAAAGGTACGCTCGATCGCGGTCATCCGCGAGCCCTGGACGACCGAGAACGGGTTTATGACCCCCACCATGAAATTACGCCGCGCCAAGATACTGGAAAGCTACCGTCAGGTTACCGAAGCGCTCTACACCAATCACTAGCCTGCAAGTTGCACCAGGCGGTCGGCGACGGGCGCGAATGAATCGGCCGGGATGCAGCACAAGTCCTGTTCGGGGCGCATTCTCGAAAGTACAGTTTGTCCCCCGTCCCCGACCGGCTGGTGCAACATGCAGGCTTGGCGCGTTTTTTCTGCTACGCTGTAAGCGTTTCGCCGGTTGCCGTCCGACCACGATCCATCAACGGCCCATCGAACTTGCACCATGCCTATCGACCGTCCGTCCGAGCTGACAAGCGATTACGAATTGACCTACCGGGTCGCCGCCATGCCCGCCGACACCAACTATCGCGGCGACATCTTCGGCGGCTGGATCATGTCGCAGGTCGATATTGCCGGATCGGTGCTCGCCATTCGTGAAACGCAGGGTCGCGTCGCCACCGTGGCGGTGAAGGAGTTTCGCTTTATCGCGCCGGTATTGGTCGGCGACCTGGTGAGTTGTTACGCCGTGGTGAGTGCGGTCGGCAGAAAGTCGATCACTATCCACATCGAGGTTTACGCGGCCTCGCAGTCGCACCAGCCGACGCTGCACCGGGTCGCGGAGGCCACCATCGCTTACGTTGCCCTGGATGATTCCGGTCAACCGCGCGCCTTTTCACTATCATCATGATACGTCTCATAGACTGACTGACAGGAGAACCACCTTGTTTGAAGCTGCCAAAGTCGGACGAAAACTCAGCAAAGCCGCATTCAAAGAACAGGTCCCCGACTTCCGGGCCAAGCTGCTCGACGCGCAGCAACGCGCGCGCAGCCAGGGCCTGCCGATCATCATCATCGTCTCCGGCATGGAGGGCAGCGGCAAGGGTGAAGTCGTCAACCGGCTCAACGAGTGGCTGGACACGCGCAACGTCCAGGTGCACGCGTTCTGGGACGAGACCGACGAAGAGCGCGACCGCCCGCGGCCCTGGCGGTTCTGGCGCGCCATGCCCGCGGCCGGCGAAATCGGCATTCTGTTTTCGGGTTTGTATCTGGAGCCGATGGAGAAGCGGGTCCTGGGAAAATGGGACGATGGCGACCTCGAGCGCGAACTGCGGCGGATCAGGGAATTCGAACGCATGCTGATCGCCGACGGCTACCTGGTGGTGAAATTCTGGTATCACTACTCGGAGAAGGAACAGCGCAAGCGCTTGAAAAAGCTGTCGCGCGACGATCGCAGCCGCTGGAAAATGGCGCCTAAAAGGGCCAAGTTGTCCGAACACTACGCTGTCTTCGAACATACCGCCGACCTGATCGTACGCCGTACCGACCTGGGGTCGGCGCCCTGGTATGTGATCGAGGCTACCGACAAGCGTTACCGCGACCTGACCACGGGCCAAACCTTGCTCAGGGCCATCGAGGCACGCTTGTCGGAAGGGGCATCGGTCGCCATCGCCGAGGCAGAGGACAGTGGTATCCATGACCCCAGCCCGTTGGAAGAAGCCGACGCGCGCATCACGATCATCGACAAGATGGACCTCACCCAGGCGCTGGACCGCGACATCTATCGCGAGTCACTCCGCGAGTTGCAGACCAGTCTCAACGAGCTGGCATGGCGCGCCTACAAGGCCAAGCGCTCGGTGGTCATCGTCTACGAAGGCGTCGACGCCGGCGGCAAGGGCGGTAACATCCGCCGCATCACCGGGGCCGTCGACGCACGCCTGTACCGGGTCATATCGATCGCGGCGCCCACCGACGAGGAGAAGGCCCACCACTATCTGTGGCGCTTCTGGCGGCAGATCCCGCGCGCCGGTCGCATGACCATCTTCGACCGCTCCTGGTACGGCCGCGTGCTCGTCGAACGCGTCGAGGGATTTACGCCCCATCGGCGCTGGCGCCGCGCTTATCTCGAAATCAACGACTTCGAAGAGCAACTGACCAACAACGGCATCATACTGCTGAAGTTCTGGCTGCAGATCAGTAAGGACGAGCAGCTGCGGCGCTTCAAGGCACGCGAAGAGACCCCCTACAAACAGCACAAGATCACCGACGAAGATTGGCGCAATCGGGAAAAATGGGACGAATACACCCAGGCGGTCAACGAGATGGTGATACGCACCAGTACCGAATATGCCCCGTGGAAACTGATCGCGGGCGACGACAAGCCGTTCGCGCGCATCGAGGTCTTAAGGACGGTCTGCGAGGCCCTGCAGGACGCGGTCGGTGGCAATGAATGACGTCGGGTCGTCCAACCGTCACCCTCGACTACTACCGCGAACTGCTCTGCATCTGGGCCTACGTGTCGCAGGTGCAGCAGGTGCACATCGCGGCGCTGCAAAAGGAGTTTACCGACCGCATTCGGATCAATCGCCGGTATCTGCCGCTGTTCGGTGACACCGCGCAGCGCATCGGCCGCGACCACGAAGGCGGGTTCGAGAGGTACGCCGAACACCTGGCTACCGTCGCCGCCGCCTTCGATCGCATCGCCATCCATCGCGACGTCTGGCGGAAGATGCGGCCCGCGTCGGTGTTGAACGACCACCTCGAGGCGGCCGGATCCGACATTGACCAGGTCCGCACCGAGATCGACGCGGGCAACGGCTACGCCACGATGGCCAGAGACATGAACCCGGCCAAGGCACAAAACGTCGACGGCAGTTCGACACTGTTGCTCAACGAAAGGCGGCAAAAACTCAACGGCAATTTTGGCTACGAGGCGATCGCCGCCAACGTGCGGGAACTTCTGGCACAACGGAGCAACGTCCCCGCCTGGTGTTGAGCCGCGGCCGGCGCCGGTTTCCTCCGCGCAGGCGCGGCGACTGCGCCCTATCCTTTCTCACCCAGCTGTGGCATAAACGCCCCAAAGGTGACGCCAGCAACGCCATTCGCGCGGACAGGCCGCGAGTGTGCGGAGTACCCGCAAACCGCAGGAGGCGAGCCCTCTCGCCGATTCCGGGTCGATACCGGCGCGAGCGGCCGGCGCGGCCTTGCACGCGCTCGGAGCACCGGGCGCGACAACAGACAGACAACAGATAATCGTTGCAAAGAGTGCGAGGAAAACAAGATGCGCTGGCGTTCCGGCAGACGAAGTAAGAATGTCGAAGACCGACGCAGTTCGGGCGGGAGTTTCGGGGGTTTCGGCGGCCTGGGCAACCGCGGTGGCAGTGGCGGCGGTCTGTCGTCCCTGTTGCCGCTGATTCTGGGCCTGGTCGGCAAGAAGTTCGGGTTCACGGCGGTCCTCGTCGTCGGCGCCATCATCTGGTTCACGGGGGGCGACCTCGGCAGGCTGCTGGGCGGCGGCGGCATGCAGCCCGGGATGATGCCAAGCGGCGGAACCGGCTCCGCCCCGTCCTCCGAGGTCAGCGATGAACTGGGGGAGTTCGTGTCGGTGGTCCTGGCCGATACCGAAGACACCTGGCGAAGGCTGTTTGCGGATATGGGGCAGACCTACAGCGAGCCCAAACTGGTCCTGTACAAGGGGGTGACGCAATCCGCCTGCGGAACCGGCCAGGCAGCCATGGGACCCTTCTACTGCCCGGGTGATCAAAAGGTCTACATCGATTTGAGCTTCTACAACGATTTACGCAACCGCTTCCGCGCGCCGGGCGATTTCGCCCAGGCATACGTCATCGCCCACGAGGTCGGCCACCATGTGCAGACGCTGCTCGGCATCTCGCCCCAGGTGCGCAAGGCGCAGCAGCGCATGAACGAGGCCGACGCGAACGAGATGTCGGTGCGACAGGAGTTGCAGGCGGACTGTTTTTCCGGCGTCTGGGCGCATCACGCGCACAAAGCCCGCAACATACTCGAAAAGGGCGACATTGAAGAGGCCTTGAACGCGGCCACCGCAATCGGCGACGACCGGATGCAACAGCGCAGCCAAGGATACGTGACGCCGGACTCGTTCACGCACGGGAGTTCAGAGCAACGCGTGCGCTGGTTTCGCAAAGGCATCGAAACGGGTGATTTGAAGGCCTGCGACACCTTTTCGGCGGAACAGGTTTAGTCAGGTCAGCGCGACGCAGCCCGTACACATATGTCCCCGCTCCCCGCCGGGAGAGGGCCAGGCTAGGGTGAGAGGGCCAAATCGGCGAACAATCCGATTTTTCTCTCCCTTCATCCTGATCCTCTCCAGCGGTTGAGAGAAGGGATTCCGGCATTTAGGGAAGAAGGCTGTTGCAAGGCAACGCCCTGCTTAAGAACGGCGCTCACCCCCGGCTCAGTTCAACTGATGCCGTTTCAACTTGCGATACACGGTGCGCACGCTGACTCCCAGCGCCTTGGCAATCTCTTCTCGATTACTGTCGTATTGGCTGATCAGACGCGCCAGGTGTTCGGCTTCCAGGTCCGCCAGGGTCAGACTATCCGGTGAGGCCAGGGACCCGTCGCCGGCGCCTTCCGCAATCGTTTCGCTAGCGGGTGCATCGGCGGGCAGGGTTTGCGGCGCATGCTGGGGCTCGTCCTGGTTGTGCGGTTGCAGGACCGCGGCAACGGTCCGCGCGGTGATAACGCCGTCGCGGGCGTGCGCCGCGCAGGCCCAAACGACGTTTCGCAGTTCCCGGATATTCCCCGCGTAGCGATGCCTGGTCAAAACAGCGACCGCGGCGTGGTCGATGCTGAGCTCGTACCCAACCGTCTCGGACACCCGCCGCAGCAGTATGCGCGACAGCAGCGGGATATCTTTGGTGCGTTCCGCCAGCGTGGGCAGTCGTACCGTCAGACAGGCGATGCGGTAGTAAAGATCGCGACGAAACGATGGATCGCTGCGCAGGTCGCGGTTCGTCGCGCAGATGATGCGCGTATCGGCGCGCCGCGTGGCGGTCGCGCCGACGGGTCGGTATTCGCCGGTCTCCAGCGCGCGCAACAGTTTCGCCTGCAAGGCACCCGGCATTTCGCCAATCTCGTCGAGGAACAGGGTGCCGCCGTCGGCAAGCTCGAACAGGCCCTTCTTGCGCCCCATACTGCCGGTAAACGCGCCCGGTTCATGACCGAACAATTCGCTTTCGATCAATTCGCCGCACAAGGTCGTGCAATCCACCGTCACCAACGCCGCTGAACGGCGCGCCGAGTGGCCGTGGACAAAGGTTGCGGCCAGTTCCTTGCCCGTCCCGGTCTCACCCAGCAGCAGCACCGGCGCGTCGGTCACCGCGACGTTCGTGAGTTTCTCGCGCACGCGCAGGAAGGCCGCGGACGCGCCGACCATTTCGTCGCAGGCCGCCGGCGGGCGGGCACCAGACGGTGCGGCGGCGTTGTCATCGTCGGGGTCGGCCAGCAGCAGATTACCGATGAACACCTGTTCGGAAGCGGCGCGCAGAGGATAGGTATTGATCTGCAGTTCGCGCTGCGCGCCGTGCCGGTCACGGCAAATCCGGCGGGTGTGTTCGCGCTGCGTCAAGTCCACCAGTCCGGCGAAGGGCGGTTCCTGGCTGGCTCGGCGGTGCAGCGAATTGAGGTCGATGTCGCCGTCGATCAGCGCGGTGAGGGAGCAGCCCAACACCCGGTCACGGGCGACTTGCAATTGATCCGAAAAGCTGAGGTTGACAACCAGGACCCGACGTCGCGCGTCGAGCACGAAACACGGGTGCTCGTAGTGATCCACCAAGGCCTGTAAATCGACCCTGGGCGTGAGTTCGTTCATGATCCCTTCCCCCCAAATTACGACTGCGTCGCTGCAATCGCCTCTAGACAAACTTTATTCTTGTTATCCAGTTCCGATTTTATTGTTGTTTTTTCGTTATCTTTAACCCAAATATCTTAGTATTTATTTCCCTCAATTATCCCATTCTTTACTACGCGTTTACAACTTTGACAAAACGACACAAATTTTGACGTTTTTGGCATGTAGCGTGACAAAAATGTCTCAATCGCGACGCCGAAACAATTCGTATACGCCGAAGAGGAATGATATTCAGCTTTGTTTTTGTCGCTCCGGGGCCTGATGCGCGACGAATTGCGATAGATCAAACGCCGCAGGTCAAAATCCGCACAAATTTTTCTTCTAAGGTTATTGCGGGCAGATCGCTGTAGGGTCGTTCGATTGGATTGTGCGCGAAACGGTTGCCGACGATGTTGCAGATCAGCAAGGTTCTGGTCCTTGGACGACAAAGGAGCTGTCACCCACGGGCGCCTCGTTGCATTGCCTACGCGGAAAGGTTTGTTCGCTCTCGCGAAGCCGCCTCAATATCACGATGTCATTTTTGGACCACACAAGATCGGGTATGCTGTTGCTACTTATTAAGTTATAAGAACTGGCAGGAGCAATAATGAGAACTAAACTGATGGTCGCCCTGGTGGTGATCGCTCCATTCACCTCGCTCGCCCAGGCCGACGTCACGCTCGAATACTCATTGTCCGTGGGTAACGAAACGGCCGTGACGAAGAAAATATCCATTGCCCGATTTTTTGCGCGCGTCGATTCGAGCGATCGCCCTGACGAGTATCTGCTCTTTCAGGCGGGGAAATTCTTCCCTCTCTATCGCGTCAACGTTGCAGGAGGTGCCTACGAGCTGCTGACACCTCGTGTCAAGCCCACGCTGCGCACGGGTGTAAAAGAAGCAAATGCCGCCGCCCCGCGGGGAGAGGCAGGCGATAAGGCAAACCCCTCAACATCGCAGGATAAAGAAGCCAACGCCGCAGACACCGAGCAGTTGACCGCGGCAACAAGCGCGCCGAAAGACTCGCTGGATGTGCCCGTATTCAAGCCACTAAGAAAAATGGACGAGGTCGTCGGCATCAGATGCCGGATGGTACTTGAAATGGCGAATGAAAAGCCCGTCGTCGAACACTGCATGGCCAACAAGGCGGGTCTCGGCATCACGGAACGGGAAGCTCGAACGCTGGCGCGACTGTTCGTGATGGCGAAAAAGAAAGGCTACGGGTGGGTAGGCACGGCGACGAAAGACGAAGACTTCGTTTCGGTACGAAGCAAGACCACCGACCAGACCTCATCATTGGAGTTGGTGTCCGTCTCGACCAAGGCATTGACACCGGGCTACCTGCGGATTCCGCGCGAGTACAAAGAGAACAAGGCTGCGTCGACGGCGACACCTGATGCCGCCCCGAAGCAGGCAGCCGGTTCAGCGAACGACACAATGCAGAATCAGGAGTAAATCGAGCGCAGCGGCGCTCCGGCAGACCGAGCGGGAACCGTGCCTCGCGTCAGATAACTCTTTTGCTCACCAGTTTATTATCCCTCCTGTCTGATCGTTTCCGACAAAAGCGGGTACCAGTATTGGGTGGAACCTTTCGCCCGACCGGAAGAGGGTTCGCATGAGGGGATCTATCAGTCACCCGCTCAGGCGCAGTACCCGCCGCTTCCACAGCAGGTAGATGGCGGGCACCACAAACAGCGAGAGCAAGGGTGCGGTGATCATGCCCCCCACCATGGGCGCGGCGATGCGTTGCATGACTTCGGATCCCGTACCCGCGCTTAGCATAATGGGCAACAAACCGGCGATGACGACCGCCACCGTCATCGCCTTGGGACGCACGCGCAGCACCGCGCCCTCCGCGATGGCGGCCTTTAGCTGGTCAACCGACGACAGGCGCCCCTCCTCCTGATACCGCCGGATGACGCTGTCGAGGTAGATCAACATCACGACGCCGAATTCGGCCGCCACGCCCGCCAGGGCAATAAAGCCCACCGCCACCGCCACCGACAGATCGTAATCCAGCGCCCAGATGAACCAAAAGCCACCCACCAGCGCGAAAGGTAGGGACAACATCACCAAGGCCGCCTCGCCTACTCGTCGAAAGGTCAGGTAGAGCAGCGCGAAGATGACCGCGAGCGTCAACGGAATCACCTGGCCCAGGCGCTCCTGCGCCCGCAACAGGTATTCGTACTGGCCCGACCAACTGATCGAATAGCCGGGGGGTAACTCGACCTGTTCCGCCACGGCGCGTTGCGCCCGGGCGACATAGGTCCCCAGGTCGACGCCGCGAATGTCGATGAAGGTCCAGCCGTTGAGACGGGCATTTTCGCTCTTCAACAGCGGCGGCCCCTCGGTCACCCGCACCTCGGCCACTTGCGACAGCGCCACCTGGGCCCCGCCGGGCGTCACGAGCGGGAGCTCGCGCAGCTTCATCGGGTCATCGCGTTGCTCGCGAGGAAAGCGCACGTTGACGGGATAACGCTCGAGCCCCTCCACGGTTTGGGTAATGTTGATACCGCCCACGGCGGCGCTTACGACCTGATTGATATCCTCGATATTCAACCCCAACCGCGCCGCCGCGCGACGCTTGGGCACGATCTCGATGTAGCGCCCGGCGGCGACCCGTTCGGAATAGGCAGACAGGGTGCCGGGCACCTCTTCCAGCACCCGTTCGAGGCGCCGCCCGATGCGCTCGATCTGCTCGATATCCGGCCCCGCGACCTTGATGCCGACCGGTGTCTTGATGCCGGTGGCCAGCATGTCGATGCGGGTCTTGATGGGCATGATCCAGGCGTTGGTCAGGCCGGGGAACTTCACCGTGGCGTCGAACTCGGCGGCGAGCCCTTCGACGGTCAGACCCGGGCGCCACTCCTCGCGCGGCTTGAGCTGGATCAGGGTCTCGATCATGGTCAGCGGGGCCGGGTCGGTGGCGGTTTCGGCGCGGCCGATCTTGCCGAAAACGCGAGTGACTTCGGGAATAGTCTTGATCAGGCGGTCGGTCTGCTGCAGCAGTTCCTGGGCCTTGCCGATCGACAGCCCCGGCAGGGTCGTCGGCATGTACATGAAGTCGCCCTCGAACAGCTCCGGCATGAACTCCGACCCGAGACCGGTCCCCAGCTCGCCCAGCACCGGGACATCGCCGAACACCCGTGCCCAACTCGCCGACCAGTCGGCCTGCCAGCCCTCGACCCGGGCCTCGGCCGGCGTCAACACGGCAGGCGCCGCCGGACGCAATAGCTGCAACGGCCACTTCAGGGGCTCCAGCAGCCCACCGACGCCATGCAGCGGCAAGAGCAGGCTCGCCACTGCCAGCAATGCCACCCACAAGGTGGTCCGCGGAAACTTGAGCACCGCGCTGAGCAACGGCCGATAACCCCAGATGAGCAAACGGCTCAGCGGATTGCTCTCCTCGCGCGGGATCCGCCCGCGGATGAAATAGCCCATCAACACCGGCACCAGGGTAACCGACAGACCGGCCGCCGCCGCCATCGCATAGGTCTTGGTGTAGGCCAGGGGTGCGAACAGGCGTCCCTCTTGGGCCTCCAGGGTAAACACGGGCAGGAAGCTCAGGGTGATGATCAGCAGTGAATAGAAGAGCGCGGGCCCGACCTCCTCCGACGCTTGGCGGATCACGGCCCAGCGTTCTGCATTCGTAAGCTCTGCACCCGCACGCTCCAGGTGCTTGTGGGCGTTCTCGATCATGACGATGGCGGCGTCGACCATGGCGCCGATGGCAATGGCGATGCCGCCCAGGGACATGATATTGGCGTTGATGCCCTGGTAACGCATGATTAGCAAGGCGGTGAGGATGCCCAACGGCAGGGTGACAATGGCGACCAGGGCCGAGCGCAGATGAAAGAGAAAAACAAGGCATACCAGCGCGACCACGATGAACTCCTCCATCAGGCGGTCGTTCAGGTTATCCACGGCGCGCGTGATCAGCGTCGAGCGATCGTAGGTCTCGACCAGTTCCACCCCCGCCGGCAGGCCGGCCTTGAGCGCCTCGATGCGCGCCTTGACCGCGGCTATGGTGCGCAGTGCGTTCTCACCGTGGCGCATCACCACGATGCCACCGGTCACCTCGCCCTCGCCGTTCAGGTCGGCCACCGCGCGGCGCATCTCCGGGCCCACTTGGACATGGGCCAAGTCGCCGAGCAGGATCGGGATATCGTCCTGCGTGACCCCCAAGGGGATGTCGCGGATATCCGCTAGCGACTGGAGATAGCCCCGGGTGCGGATCATGTACTCGGCCTCGCCGAGCTCCAGCACCGAGCCGCCGACCTCGCGGTTGGCCCGTCTTACCGCTTCAGTGACCCGCGAGAGCGGTATCTGGTAGGCGCGCAGCTTCTCCGGGTCCACTACGATCTGATACTGGCGCACCATACCGCCCACGGTGGCCACTTCGGCCACGCCGGGCACGCTCTGCAGCTCGAACTTCAGAAACCAGTCCTGCAGACTGCGTAACTGGGCCAGGTCGTGCCCGCCCGTGCGGTCGACCAGGGCATAGCTGTAGATCCAGCCCACCCCGGTGGCGTCGGGACCGAGCCGTGGCTGCACGCCCGCCGGCAGGTCGGTCGTCACCTGGTTGAGGTATTCCAGGACCCGGGTTCTGGCCCAATACAGATCGGTGCCGTCTTCGAAGATCACATAGACGTAAGAATCGCCGAAGAAGGAATAACCGCGCACCGCCTTGGCCCCGGGGACGGCGAGCATGGTGGTGGTGATCGGGTAAGTGACCTGCTCCTCCACGACTTGGGGTGACTGGCCTGGATAGCTGGTGCGGACGATGATCTGGACGTCGGAGAGGTCCGGAATGGCGTCGAGCGGGATCTCCTTCAGCGCTATCCAACCCCAGATGCCGACGATCAGCGCGGTGATGATCACCAGCAGGCGGTTCTCGATGGACCAGTGGATGAGTCTCGACGGCAGGCTCATTTCGTCTTATACCCGTCGCGCCGGTTCAGTCCAGCAGGCGGCGAAAACTGGCCTGTAGGTTCGACTCCGAATCGATCAGAAACTGGCCCGAGACCACGACCTCGTCCCCCTCCTCGAGCCCGTACAACACCTCGACCACGTCGCCGCGCCACATACCGGTCTTGACCTCGACCGGCTGGAACCGACCCTCCCCTAGCGCCTTCACGATCAGCTCGCGTTCACCACTGAGGATCAAGGCCTCACGCGGCAGAATCAGGACGTCCCGCTTCGGACCGCCGTAGATGACCACCTCGACGAACATGTTGGGCTTCAACGACTCGTCGGGATTTCTGAATTCGAGCCGTGCGCGCAGCGTACGGGCCTGGGGATGGACCTCGGGGTAGACAAAGTCGACGCGCCCCTCCCACACCCGGCCTGGAAACGCCGGTGTGGTGACTTCGCTGGTGAGTCCCGGCCGCATCCAGGCGAGCTGGTGCTCGAACACGTCGACCATCACCCAGACCTCACTCAGATCGACGATCGTGAACATATTATCCTTGGGCGTCACGAACATGCCCTCGCGAACGTTGTGCTCGAGGACGACTCCCCCTTGGGGGGCACGGATCGGTATGATCGACTTGGGCTGCATGCTGCGTTCCAGGCCCATGATGTCCATCCCCGGGACCCGCAGCTGGCGCAACAGATCGATACCGCTGCGCTGGCGAAAGTCACGCGCCGAGTTGCTACCAGAGCCGCCGCCGAAGGAATCGAGTTCGTCTTGCTCGAGTGCGGCGATGTAATCCTGCTGGGCCAGGAGCACGTCGGGCGACACATAGTCGGCGAGGTCGTCCTTGCGTTGCACCCGCACGCCGTCGGTGCGCACGTAGAGATTCTCGATCCAGCCCGGGGTGCGCGGGTGCACCTGAATGATGCGGTCGTCGTCGTAGGCAACCGTGCCCTGGGTGCGGATGTGCTTCCACAGGGTGCCCCGCGTTAACCGGGTGGTGCGCACGCCCATGTTCTGAACCACCGACGCGCCCAGGGTGACCGCAGGGCGCTCGTCGCCGGCATCATCGGGCACCTTCGCCACCAGGGCCATGCCGCAGATGGGGCAGGCGCCCGGCTCGTCGCGCACGATCTGGGGGTGCATGGGACAGACGTAGTTCGGGTCCAGGTGCTTTGCGGCGTGTTCGAGCGCCGACTCGCCGCCGGCCTGCCGCGATGCAGCGGCGGTCTCGGCCTGCCGGTCGCAGCCGGCAGCGACACACAGCATCAGCAACACGAGGAACATCGCCCGAGGGCGCGGGCGCGCGACGAACGCTCGCAAGCGGTACGGCTGCATGCTAGAAGCGAACGCCCTTACTCGCCCGCCTTGGCCTCTCCCGCCGGACGGGCCGGCGCCCCGGCCGTCTGTTCACCGACGGCGAGCAGTTCGACGTCGAAGATGAGGGTCCGGTGGGCAAGCGGCCCACGCCCCCCATAGGCCAGATTCTCCGGGATGAAGAACTGGGACTTGCCGCCCTCCTTCATCAGCTGCAACCCCTCCGACCAGCCCTTGATCACGCGATTGACCTGGAAGGTCGCCGGCTCGTTCTTCTTGTAGGAACTGTCGAACGGCGTGCCGTCGATGAAGGTGCCGCGGTAATGCACCGTCACCCGGTCTTCGAAGCCCGGACTTTTTCCTGTACCCTCCTCGATCACCTTGTACTGCAGTCCGCTCTCGGTGGCGACCACACCGTCTTTTCGGGCGTTCGCCTGCATGAACTCCTTGCCCTCTTTGACGAGCTCGAACTCCCGTTCCACGTTGCGCTTGCGCTGGTTCTCGGTCACCTTGCGCTTGAGCTCCGTCAATGTGGTGCGCATTTCCGCCGCCGGTAGCTGCGGCTCGCTGCCGCTCAGGGCGTCTTGAATGCCCTGCACCACGGCAGCGGCGTTCATCTCGACCTGCTGGCGCCTGAAATCGCCGCCGATCTGGTAGCCGAGGCTGTAGTTGATACGGGTGGTCTCGTCCTCGAGGTCGAGTGTCTCGGCAGCGAGTAACGGCGCCGACAGCCACATGAGCAGAACGGCCGGCAGGTAAATCGATGACTTCATGCAGATCTCCAATTGGTCCTCGTTGTTTTCAGTACTCGCAGCCTGGACACCATTTTAACAGAGCAACGGCCCCGACAGAAAAAGGCCGCCACCCGGCGGCCTTCCACGGTAAGTCGGTGAGACCGGCCGGCCTGGCGGCCGGCCGCACCGGTTTCGCCCTAGAACAGCTCCGCCGGGCAGTCGAGACCCTTCTCACCGACACAGTACGGCACCATCATCTCGTTGTCCTCGTGGGACAGGATGTGGCAGTGCCAGACGTAGAGGCCGGGTATGTCGAACAGAGCCTTGACGCGGGTCACCTCGCCCGGATACGCGATCACGGTATCCTTCCAGCCCCGTTCCCCTGGCAAGGCTGACGTCCTTTGCCGCGGATCGGCAACGGGTGAACGATTCAAGACCTGGAATTTGACCAGGTGCAGGTGGATCGGGTGGGCATCGGCCGACCAGTTCCACAGCTCCCAGGTCTCGATGGCACCGACAGCCGGGTTCTGTTCAATGGGATCGTCCCAGAGCTGCACCGTGCCACCGGCGCGGCCATTGACGCCGAGCACCGCCGCCTTCGGTGCGAAGGGGGCCGACCCAGCCGGGCAGTTTGGTGGCGTGCCGGGGACCAGGTCGATGACGCCCGTAACGGCGTCGATCGTCACGCACAGCAGGGCCGACTCCTCTTCCAGCAGGGCCAGATCCCGCCTGACACTCGGCTCGCCGAGCTTGGGCACGCCGCCGGGCGCATTGGTCAGTCGCAGATAACGCGGCTCCGTGCTGGGATCCCCAATGCGATTCACCAGTGCCGAGTTGACCACGAACTGCATGACCTGGCCGGTGGTGCCGGGATCCGCCGGCACGTCCGGGAAGCCGCCGAAGGGCGCATCCGGTGCCGTATTCACCATGCGGATCACATCTCCGGGTCTTACGAGACTTCCGTCAGCATAGGTGGCCGAAAAGTCGACAATGATATCCATACGTTCCGCCGGGCCGACCAGCAGCGCGGTCGGATCCATGGGGTCGGGGGCGACAGGCGGCACGGTGCCGTCTCCCGGTAAAGGCAACTGCTCGCCCGTCAGGACGCGCACGACCTGCGGCAGCAGGCTTTGATCGCCGCCGATCTGGTAGAAGGGAAGTTCTTTGTTTCGATTTATTTTTCCGTTCCGCCTCACTTTGAACGCCGCCAGGTTGAGGAAGCGCGAGTCGCTGGCGTTGACCATGCGGAAGCGGTAGCGCTCCGGCGCCACCTCGAGCTGTGGCCAGGTCTTGCCGTTGACCACCATGGTGTTGAAGAAGGCCTCCGGGTTCCACACCGGCGCGATGTCCGAAGTCCCCTGTGGCAGGAACGGGATGTTGACATCCGTGTTATCGGCAAACAGGCTGCCGGTGCCCAGGCCCTCGAAGAAGGCGCGGTCCGCCGGGTAGAACTGGGTACCGTCGGCGTTGAACGACTTGGGCTGAATGGCCAGGGGTATCTCGCGGACGGCGTTGCGCACCCGGTCTCCCGGGGTGTTGAGAGCGGCGAGCGTATCGCCGGCCTTGGGCGCCGGTCCGGGCAGTCGCTGCTTGTTTCCGAGCGCATCTCTTTTACGCAGACCGGTCTCGCCGTCGTTGCCATCGCGGATCAGCCAGAAACCGGCGCCGGCGGCATACACGTTCAGCCGGGTAATGCCCAGCGTGTGGTCGTGGTACCACAGGGTCGTCGTGGGCTGGGTGTTCGGGTACATGTCAATCGCGTAGCCCTGGCCCAAGGCATTGACCGTGTCGCGCCCCTCCGCGCTCTCGAAGAAGGTGCCGTTGGTGGCATAGCCCGCAGGGATGTTGCTCGCGTTCGGCAGCCACCAGGCCTCCGGGTAACCGTCGCTGCCCGGGCCGACATGAGCGCCGTGCACGTGGGTCACCATCGGAATCGGACCCCAGTAGGGCCTCCCGCTGGCACCCTGGCAGTCGGTGCGCGCAGTGCCGTCCAGGCAGTCCTGGTTCGGTGCCGCCCAGTGCAGGGTCTGGTCGACAAGAGGCTTGTTGTTCTGGTCTTTGATGATGTGTCGCAGGTAACGGCAGGCGGGGATATTGTTGTCGATGTTGGCAGGGTCGGCGTAGCACCGAGCGGGGTTCCTGACCAACTCGTTGTTCCATTTAACGGCGGTCATCGTATCCTTCGTGACCTCGATGGTGAAGCCGGGATTGTTGAAGGTGGTCGGGTCCGCGGGGTTGCCGTAGGCCCACAGGGGGGTGGCCGGAAAACCGGCGGGCAGCACCTGTTGGTTGATCTGCCGCAGTGACACCTCGTACGGGTTTTTGGGGCCCGTTTTCTTGCCGCCGTCATCGTACAGCACCGGCGGTATGACCAGCGGCGTGACGTACTTGGGGATGGTGGTCGGGTCCAGCGTCCCCCCCGGAACAGGCTGCGCAAGCGCAGCCGGTACGTTCAACAAAGCCGTTGCGGTCAGCACCGCACCGAACTTTGCCTTCTTCTTGAATTCACTCATCGCATTCTCCTAGCTCTCGACACTCGGTTTTTTTGCCCACCGGCATGCGTTCGGCGGCGGCGATCGTTGATGCTGTCTGCGCCGCTGCAACCGGTGTGGGTTAGCGGCGACAATGACCTGGGTAAGAGCAAGTGATGTTCCAAGTGCGACAATATGCCGCGGCGAATTAAATTTTCTATTGAGATATAGAGGGTTAGGCGAATTCGGGAGGGCCGCCGAGCAGCTTCGCCCCGGCCGTGCCGCGTGCCACCGTGACAGCTTTGTCAGGTGTTTTCGGCGGCTGCGCTGCCTTGCATGTCATGCTCCACCCTACCCCTTGACATGGGTAATTCCATGTAGGAATTACCGTTAATCGGTTCGCTGCAACGACGGCTTCCGGACCTGTTGCGGGTGGTCTTGGTTGGGGGTTGAAGGCCGTGGCGATCGGCAACGCGCACGGTCGCACGCGGCGTGGGTCTCTGATCCCATCTCCCCACCGGAAGAGGGTCAGGGTGAGGGGATCAAAGCGGCTGAAAACTGAGTTTTATACCCCCTCATCCTCACCTTCTCCCGGATGGGAGAAGGGACGCGAGAAAGGGCGCAGGCTTTTACAATGCCGGGATCAGCCGTACAGGTCCGGCAGCAGGCGGGCGTCGGCCGGCGCCGGGCGCGGTTTGGGCAACCGGGTCAGCGCCCCGGCCAGGGCCTTGCCCGACCAGTCCTGCGCGGAGCCGCTGTAGAGCACCCGATCGAGTTCGGCGAGTGCCGCTTGCGCGGCCTTGTCGTCGAGGCGCCCGGCCAGATCGGTCAGACCCCGGGGAGGCGCGTCCGGCCAGTGGGCGGCGGCCCAGGCCAGCAGGCGGCGGCGGGCGGCCACCGGGTCGTTCGCCGCGCAGGCCTCCGCGAACGCCTGCCTCAGCTTGCGCTGCGTCGGCGACGCCGCAGCGCCGTGCTGCGGGGCGTCGGTTTGCGAGCTGGGCTGGCGGCGGCGCTCACGCCACCACAGCCCGAGGGTCGCCAGCCAGAGCACCGCGAAGACCAGGCTCGACCAGCGCCAGGCGGCGGGCTCGGCCGTCGCGATAGCGTCGGTCACTGGGCGTGGGGGCATGGCCGTTCCCTGCCCGCCCGGTCGAGCGGCCTCCGCATCCGCCGCCGGCATCGGTTGCGCCACATCGGCCGGCGCCACGGCACCACGGGCGCCGGCCGGGGGCAGCACCTCGACCTCGCGCGGGGGCAACTCGGCGGTGCGCTCGCGATCGCTTTGCGTATCCCACCAATGCAGCTGGATCGCGGGCAGGGTAAAGCGCCCGGCGCGGGTCGGGACGAAGGCGATGCTTTGCACCCTTTCACCGAGCACCGACCTGCCGTCGTCGCGGGTGTCCGCGGCGGCGCGATCGGGGTAGACCTTGAAGCCGTCGGCACGCGCCGGCGCCAGGTCCGGCAACTGCTCGCCGGTCAGGCCGCGTGCCCGCAGGGTCAGGGTGCGGGTCAGCGGTTCGCCGACCCGGATCTCGCCCGCCTCCGGCTGCCAGCTCTCCGCCAGTTCCACCTGCTCGGCGGGCAGCCAGTGGGTACCGCTAGCCTGCGCCGGGCGCGGTTTCACGGTCAGGGTCCGGGCTTCGCCGCGCACGCGCACCGGCCGGGTGGTCGCGAATACGTCGCCGAACGGGTCGGAGCCGAAAAAGTCCGTTAACGGGCCGCGCCGCGTCGACGCGCGGTTCACCACGCGGGCGTCTAGCACCGGCGCGGGGATGACCAACTCGCCGCTGACCTGCGGAAACACCGCGTAGCTGCGTTCGACGACGTTGTACTGGCGGCCCGCGCGCTCCAGGGTGTACTTGCGATCCTCGCCCAACCGCCGCACCAGGGCGTTGTCGGGCTGCGGATCGCTGAGCGTGCCGTCGGCCAGCTTGGCACCGATGAACAGGCGCGCCTTGTAGCGCACCATGCCCTGCACATAGGGTTCGCCCGCGTCGAGTTCGGTTTCGATAAACAACGGACTGCCCGCGGCGGCGTCCGCCGCGACCGGCGCGTCGCTGACCTGCAGGGTCAGCGGCGGGCTTTGCTCGTCACCCACCTGCAGCGGCGGGATGGTCAGTGCGCCGGCGCGTTTGGGACTGAGCGTGATGGTCCAGGTGGTGCGCGCGTCCATGCGGCCATTGATGATATTCACCTGGCTGCCGCTGGCGACACCGAGCACCTCGAAGTCCTGCGACAACGGCCCGGTGTCCGGTTGACCGGCGACCCGCCCCGGCGCCTCCACCAGCAGACGGACGGTTTCGCCTTCGGCAATCCGGTCGCGCTCCAGGCGCGCCGCGAGTTCGGCGTGCAGCGGGGCCGCGCCGATCGCGAGCCACAGCAGGAGCGACCAGACGCCGCAGCGGGAGAGGGTCGAATGCGTTTTGTTACTCACCTAGAGTATTGCTCCGTAGTAGGTTCACCGGCCTGTCAACATCGTCGCGGGCGGCGTAAACGCCTTTGTCCCCCGGATTATCAGCCGATTTGACCCCCTCACCCCACAACCCTCTCCCGGCTGGGAGAGGGGACTGTCGCGACACCCTCCGGCGGGCGACGGGACCTGGCTGCATCGGCTGGAAGAGGAAACCTTTGCGTCGCCATTATTCCGCGTTCCGTTGCCGCTCCAGGTGCTCCAGCATGAACTTGCGGCGCAGCAACCCGGCGGGATCTTCGGGGATCTGCCGCAGCCATTGATCGAGCGCGATATCGGCCTCGCTGGGCGGTGACTCGTCCGCCGCACGCTGCCCGGGCTGCGGTGGCGCGGCTTGGCCGGCGACATCGCGCCGGGCCGCCTCCGCGGAGTCGGTCTCCTGCGGTGTCGGCTGCGCGGGCGGCGCTTCGGCCCGGGTACCCGGCTCGGCCGCCGGCGACGCCGCGTCGGCGGCGACCGGTTCCCGTTCCGCTTCAGCACCCTCGCCCGTCTTGTCCTGTGCCGCGGAAGACGCCTCGCCGGACCCTTCATCCGGCTCCTGCTCGTCACCTCGGCCCGCCTGTGATTGCGGCTGCTCGCCGTCGTCCGCGCCCGCTTGCGACGGGTCGGACTGCTGTTCTTGTTGTTGCTGTTGCTGTGGCTGCTGCAGGAGCGATTCGATCAGGGCCAGGTTCGCCTTGGCATCGGCGTGGTCAGGGTGCTGTTCGAGGACATCGCGATAGGCCGCGGCCGCGGTTTCCAGCTCCCCCGCACGTGCCAGGGCGTTGCCGCGGTTGTAGGCGGCGTCCACACCCCCCGCTGCGGCGAACGCCTGCGCGGCGCTCGCGTAGTCGCCGGCCTGGTAGAGCGCGGTGCCGCGCCAGGCGGGATCGTTGAAGCGGCGGGCGGCCTGTTCCGGCTGGCCGCGCTGCAGCTCGGCCGCCGCCTGCTGGTCGGGCCGCGCCCACAGATCACGCCATTGCACGGCTTGTACCGGTGGCGGCAGGACCATCACCACCACGACGCCCGCCAGCCAGCCGCGGCGAAACCCGGCCGCGCCGAGCAACAGGAGCAGCGGCAGCAGCCAGGCGCCGTGCTCGACCCAGCGCTCCACGCCACGGCCCTGCATATCGCGCAGCGCGGCGGCGTCGCGCGGCGCGAGCAGCACCCGGTTCAGGTCGCGATCGTCGGCGCTGAGCGCGCTGTACGCACCGCCGCCCGCCCGCGCCAGCTCGCGCAGCGGCGCCGGGTTCAGGCGGGTCATCTGCCCGGCCGACCCCGGCAGGGGTGCGCCTTGCGCGGTGCCTATCCCCAGGACGGACAAGCGGTGCCCGCGGTCGCGCCAGCGGCCCACCACGCCCAGCGCGGCGGCCGGGTCGGCGATGCCGTCGGACAGCAGCACGACATCGCCGCGCTCGACCCCGGCCTGCTCCAGCAACGCCCGCGCCAGCGCCAGGGCGGGGGCCGCCGCGTCGCCGGCGGCCGGTACGATATCCGTGGCCAGGGCGTCCAGCAGATTGGCGACCGTATCGACGTCGTCGGTCAGCGGCGCGACGGTGTGCGGCTCACCCGCGAACACCACCAGCCCGATGCGGCCTTCGTCGGCGCGGGCGAGCATATCGCGAATCTTGAAGCGCGCCCGTTCCAGGCGCGACGGCGCCGGGTCGGCCGCGTTCATCGACGCGGAGAGATCCAGCACCAGCACCCGCGCCGCCTGCGACCGCCACACCGGCTCCGGCTGGCGCTCCCAGGCAGGTCCGGCCAGCGCAACCACCGCCAGCAGCCAGCCCAGCCCGGCCAGCAGCCAGGGCAGTCGCGACACCTTGCCGGGCGGCTCCAGCCACAGCCGGTCCAGCAGGGCCTGATCGCACACCGCCCGCCACACCGTCCCTCTCGACCGCCCGCGCCATGCGCCGATCAACAGCAACAGCACCGGCAGCAGGGCCAGGAACCACCAGGGCCGCAAAAAATGGAACTCGCTCATCTGCCCGCTCCGGTGCGCCACGCACCCCAGGCCAGCCCCAGACTCAACACCAGACCGGCCCCCAGGGGCCAGGGGTAGAGGTCCGCTACGGGGCGCACCGTGCGCTGGCCCTGGGTCACGGGCTCCAGTGCGTCCAGCTGGAGATAGATCTCTTCCAGGGTCTGCCGGTCGGTGGCGCGAAAATAACGCCCACCCGTCGCGGCGGCGATCTTCTGCAGCGTCGCTTCGTCGAGATCGGCGGCCGGATTGACCAGCTGCGCACCGAACAGGCCCCGCACCGCCCTGGGCTTTCCGCCCACACCGATGGTGTGGATGCGCAGGCCCTGCTGCGCCGCCAGTTCGGCGGCCTTGTGCGGCAGGACGTTGCCGGCGGTGTTGGCGCCGTCGGTGAGCAGGATCAGCACCGTCTCGCCGGCGGCACCGCGCAGCCGCTTGATGGCCAGGCCGATGGCATCGCCGATTGCCGTTTCCCGCCCGGCGATACCGATCACCGCCTCGTCGAGCAGAAGCGCCACGGTCTGGCGGTCGAAGGTCAAAGGCGTCTGCAGATACGCCTGGCTGCCGAACAGTATGAGGCCCACCCGGTCGCCCTCGCGCCGCTGGATAAACTCACCGGCCACCTGCTTGACCACGTCCAGCCGCGTCTGGCGATTCGTGGCGAGGTCGGGGGTCTCCATGCTCCCGGAGACGTCCACCGCCAGCAGCAGATTGCGGCCGGTTTCGGGCAGCTCCAGGGCCTCGCCCAGCCATTGCGGCCGCGCCGCCGCGGCGACCAGCAGCAGCCAGCACAGCCAGGCGCCCCACCACTGCCAGGCACGGCGCCCGGTCACCGGCGCGGCGGCCGTCTCCGCGAGCGGCATGGCCGACGCGAAGGGCGCGAACAAGACGCCGCCTTGCGCCGCGGTCGCCGCGGGCGCCCAGCGCGACACCACCCAGGGCAGGGGCAAGGCGAGCAACAGCCAGGGCCAGGCGAGCTGCAACATCAGTGCCGTCCCCCGGCGCCGTTCGCTTTGATCCACCGGCGCGCCAGCGCGATCAGGTCAGCTGCCGGGGACGCGCTGCCGCCGTAGGGCAGCGCCCGCAACGCCTGCCCGCCGCCCCGGGTAAATGCACCGCCGCCACCGTGGTCGTCGAGAAACTTGAGCCAGGCCTCGCCGGTCAGCGCGGCGGCGTTGGTTTCCGGCCAGACGGCGCGCACATAGCGTTTCAGCAAGCGGTTGACCGCGGCCGCCTGCTCGGCCGGACCGCGGTCGAGCGCCGCCAGCGCCGCCAGCTCGCGCAAGGCGGCACGCCGCACGGCGCCGCGCCGGCGCCACCACAGGACCAGCAGGACCAGGGCCGGCAGCAGGATCGCCAGCAGCCACCAACCGGGCGCGGGCGGCCACCAGGGCACGGGCGGCGGCAGGTGCAAGGGGCGTAATGCGGCCAGCGGATCGTCGGTCATGCCGCCTTGCCCCGGCGCGTGAGCCCGGCCCGCAGCGCCGGCAGGGGCCGATCGGTGGTCGCCAGCTCCATGTAGTGCACGGCCTGGCGCCGACACAGCGTCTGCACGGCATCGCGCTGGGCTTGAAATTGAGCTGTCCAATGCCGGGCGACCTCCGCCCGGCCGGTATCCAGCACCCGGCGCTGGGTGCTGAAGCCCAGCGGGTAACGGTCCGCCGGCGGCGGCGCGGCCTCCAGCGCGTCGTAGACAAAGCCGGCGATGACGTCGGTGTGCCGGGCCAGCGCGGCCAGATGCCGTTCGGTGTGCGCGCCGCGCTCGCGGAAGTCGCTCAAGATGACCACCAGACTGCCCGGGTGGGCCAAGCGCGCCAGACGCGCCAGCGCGCCGTCCATGCGCCCCGGCTGCAGGGTGCCGGGCGCCGTAGGTTGCAGCTCGACCAGGGCGCGGAGCAGGGCCAGCTGGCCCCGTTCGCGCGCCGCCGGGTGCACCTCGCGGTGCGCCGCCGCGGTGTTCACCAGACCGCCCACCCGGTCGCCGGCGCGCACCGCCGCCCCCCCCAGCAGCGCGGCGCGACGCCCCGCCAGCACCGACTTCAGTTGCACCCGGCTGCCGAAATACATCCCCGGATGGAGATCCACCATCAACAGCACCGGGCGCTCGCGTTCCTCGCGAAACAGCTTGGTGTGCGGTCGGCCGCGCCGGGCGGTCACCCGCCAGTCGATGCTGCGCGCATCGTCGGAGTCCTGGTAGGCGCGCACCTCGTCGAACTCCATGCCACGCCCCTTGTACGCCGAGACATACCCGCCCGCCTGGGCGGACAACGCCCGTCTACGCGCTCCCAGTTCCAGCCCGCGCGCGGCGGCGCGCAGCCGGATCAGATCATCGAGCTCGAGCCTTACCCCGTCGGTCACGGCGCCGGGACGCGGGTCAGGATTTCCGCGATGCAGTGCTGCGGCGTGATGCCGTCGGCTTCGGCTTCGTAATCCAGCAGCACGCGATGGCGCAAGGCGTCGGGCGCGACCGCCTGCACATCCTCGGGGGTAACGAAATCGCGCCCTGCCAGCCACGCGCTGGCGCGGGCGGCGCGTTCGATCGCGATCGCCCCGCGCGGACTCGCACCCCAGCGGATCCAGCCGGCCAGGTCGTCCCCGTACGGCCGGGGACTGCGCGTGGCCTCGACCACTTCTACAATGTACTCTTCCACCGCCTCGACCAGGCGCAGCTCCATGACCTCCTTGCGCGCGGCAAACACCTGCGCCGGCGGCATCCGCTCACCGGGCGCCGGAGCGTCGCGCTCCAGGGCGCCCAGCGCCTCGCGCCGGGACAGCTCCAGTATCCTGCGGCTGGCCTGCTTATCGGGGTAATCCACCCGCACGTGCAACAGAAAGCGGTCGAGCTGCGCCTCGGGCAGCGGGTAGGTACCCTCCTGCTCGATCGGGTTCTGCGTGGCCATCACCAGGAACAACGACGGCAACGGGTAGCTGGCCGCGCCGACCGTGACCTGGCGCTCTTCCATGGCCTCCAGCAACGCCGACTGCACCTTGGCCGGGGCACGGTTGACCTCGTCGGCGAGGATCAGGTTGTGAAAGATCGGCCCCCGGTTGAAATGAAAACCGCCGTCCGCGGGCCGGTAGACATCGCTCCCGGTCAGGTCCGCCGGCAACAGGTCGGGGGTGAACTGAATACGGTGGAAGTCGGCCTCCAGGCCGTCCGCCAGCGTCTTGATCGCGCGGGTCTTGGCCAGACCCGGAGCACCTTCCAGCAACAAATGACCGTCGCACAGCAACGCCAGCAGCAACCGCTGTACCAAGGCCTGCTGACCGACGATGCGTTGCTCGATACGCGTCTGCAACCGGGAGAAGGCCTCCCTGGGTGTCTGTGTCATCACTGTTCTTGTGTCCATGGTCTTCTAATCAATTCTGGCGGCTCGATCGACGTGACTCGGCGACCGTCGATACCCCGCACGCATCGCAGCCGGCCGCCGCGGCGCGACCGGCTTACCCGCGCACCGGGCAATGGGGCACTCACGGCGACGTGCGTTATGCCGCAGCAACCGGGGTGTGGTCGGAAAATAGGGCTCGAGTCGAAAAAATCAAACCCGCCGTGCAACGCCGGCGTTCAGCCCGCCAGGCGCTGCAGGCGCGCCCGCAGCGCTTCGAGCTCCTCGAGCAGATCGAGCGCCAGGGCCACCCCGGCGGTATTGACACCGAGGTCGCGCTCCAGCCGCACGGCGCACCGTACCCGACGCACGCTGACACCTCGAAAACGCCAACGTTCGGGTTCCCTCCCCTCCGGCTCGATCACGCCCTCCTCGGCCAGCTCGATGATTCGTTCGGCCGACACCTGACAGGCGCGGCACAACTCGCTCAAGGTGAGCTGCACGTCCTCTTCCAGCACTTCGCCGGACAACAATGACCGTGTCTCTTTCGTCA
>CBDUNM010000026.1:0-42791 GCA_965368585.1 uncultured Chromatiales bacterium
GAGCCGGACATGACGCAACCGCTGCCCGAATTCGAGGTGCTGGTGGCCGAGGTGTTTGCCAAAAACCCGGTCCTGCAGGCCTTGCAGATGCAGGTTGACGCCGGCGCACGCGGCGTGGAGGCAGCTGACCGGGCCGAAGGTCCGGTACTGCGCGGCGAGGCATCGGCTGCCTGGTGGAGCCGGGTGACCGGATCGACGCATCCGCTGGCGGCGGGGCTGGTACTGGAAATGCCGCTCTACACCGGGGGGGTGCGTGACGCGAAGCTGGCCGCGGCGCGCGCGCACCTGCGCGAGGCGCGGGCCCGGCTGGCGCAGAACCGGCTGGATCTGCGTCAGTCCGTGCTTGATATCTGGCTGGAACTCGACACGCTGCGCCTCCGCATAGAGGAAGTTAACGCCCTGGGCGACTACCGTGAACTCTATCTGGACCGCAGTCGCGCGCTCTACGAACTGGAGGTCCGCACCGATCTGGGTGACGCGATGGTGCAGACTTCGGCGGTGCGCCTGCAACGCGCAGAGGTGGTGTTCGACTGGTTGCTCGCCCAGGCGAGACTGGCAGCGCTCGCCGGACGGTTGGTCGACAACGAAGCGGCGAGTGATACTCGCGAGGAGAATGCGCCATGAGGTGGATCGGCGGCTGGTTGATGTCGATAATGCTGTACACGGGACCGGTCGGCGCACTCGAACTGGCCGGGACGCTGAACTGGTTGCAGCGCACCGAACTCGGTACGCCGGTGTCGGGCGTGGTCGCGTCCGTACCGGCCGTCGCGGGCCAGCGGGTGGCGCGGGGCGCGGAATTGCTGCGTTTGGACGACCGCGGATTCAAGGCGGAGGTTTCCGAGGCGCAGGCACATTTAGCCGGTGCCAAGGCCCGCCACGACGAGGCCCGGCGTGAGGAAGAGCGTGCCGCGGAACTCTACGACCGCACGGTGTTGTCGGACCATGAGCGTCAAGTATCCCTGATTGCCTTTCAGGAGGCGGCCTCGGCGCTGCAGGTCGCCCAAGCGCGGCTGACCAAGGCGCGTCTCGATCTGGAACGCAGCCGCATCGTCGCGCCTTACGACGCGCTGGTGGTGCGGGTCGACGCCGCGCCGGGTGAGACGATCGTCAGTGAGCTGCAGGCCAAGCCGTTGCTGGTGGTCGCCGAGGCAGGGCGGATGCGGGTCCAGGCGCAGGTCCGGGCCAGTCAATTAGCCGATTTCATGCCAGGGACCGCGGCCCGGGTGCGTGTCCGCGATCAATGGTTCGACGGCGCGGTGACCGGCGTGGGACTGGAACCGGTTGCGCGCGATGCTGACGGTCCGTTCTACGAGCTGAATGCCAGTTTTTCTTTACCCGCCGGTGAGCGCCTGCATGTGGGCGAGCCGGCGACCGTCAAGATCGGAGAGTGATTTTGGTTTGCAAGCGCTGCACGGTGTCAGGCCGGGTTCAGGGTGTCTGGTTCAGAGCCGCTACCCAAGAACAGGCCGTCGCGTTGGGATTGTCGGGTCATGCCATCAATCTGCCCGACGGACGCGTGGAAGTACTGGCCTGCGGTGAAGCGCAGGCCGTGGACAAGCTGCTGCAGTGGCTTTGGCGGGGACCCGATCTGGCGTTGGTCGAGTCGGTCGATTGCCAGGCTGAGGCGGCGCAGGATCTAAAGGATTTCATCACCGGGTGAAGTGGACAGCATGGCGCTAATAGCGGATTCAGGTAACAGACCGACCCCAGGGGGGAACCGGACCCTGCAGGTAGAGGATCTCCTGCCGCGCCTGGCGGCAGACGGCTTGCTGACGGCGGATGACGCGCGGGAAGCGGCCATGCTGTATCGCGCGACCCGCGGCGCGAAGGGTGAAACGCATTCGCTGGTTTGGCTGGCGGAGCGTCGCGCCAGTATGAAGAGCGGCGCGCAGCTGACTTTGGACCGTTTGATGCGCTGGCTTGCCGACGAAGTCGCGCTGCCTTATTTCGTGATCGATCCCCTCAAGATCGACGTCGAATCGGTTACCAGCGTCGTCTCCATCGCGTATGCGGCGCGCTATCGGATTCTACCGGTCGCAGTCGATGCGACCACGGTAACCTTTGCCACCGCCGAACCGTTCGATCGCGAGTGGGAGCTGGAGCTGGCGCACGTACTCAAGCGCGACGTCAAACGCGTGATCGCGAATCCGCTGGATATCGTTCGCTACCAGGACGAACTGTTCGGCGTGAGCCGTTCGATCCGCAAGGCGAACGAGGCAGGCGAAAGCACCACGTTTGCGGGGATCAACAACGTCGAAGCGCTGGTGGAGCTGGGGCGCGCCGGTAAACTCGACGCCAACGACCGCCATATCGTCACCATCGTGGACTGGTTGCTGCAATACGCCTTCGATCAGCGCGCCAGTGATATCCACCTGGAACCGCGACGCGACGGTGGCAATATCCGGTTTAGGATCGACGGTGTACTGCACACCGTGTATCAGCTGCCCGCGCTCATCATGTCGGCCGTAACCAGTCGGATCAAGGCGCTGGGCCGGATGGACGTGGTGGAGAAGCGTCGTCCGCAGGACGGCCGGGTGAAGACCCGCACGCACCACGGCGAAGAAGTGGAATTGCGTCTGTCGACCATGCCCACCGCGCATGGCGAAAAGCTGGTCATGCGTATCTTCGATCCGCAGGTGCTGGTGCGTGGCTTGAGCGAGTTGGGCTTCAGCGAGGCCGACGCCCGTGCCTGGCGTGAAATGACTGCGCAGACGCACGGCATAGTACTGGTGACCGGACCGACCGGCTCGGGCAAGACCACCACCCTGTATTCGACACTGAAGCATCTGGCTCGGCCGGATGTGAATATCTGCACGGTGGAGGATCCCATCGAGATGGTGGAGACCCAGTTCAACCAGATGCAGGTTCATCATCAGATCGGGCTGGATTTCGCCGCCGGTGTGCGCACCTTGATGCGGCAGGATCCCGACATCGTCATGGTGGGCGAGATTCGCGATCTCGAGACCGCCGAAATGGCCATCCAGGCGGCGTTGACCGGTCACCTGGTGTTGTCGACGCTGCATACCAACGATGCGCCTGCTGCGGTGACGCGCCTGATGGATATTGGCGTGCCGCCCTATCTGATCAACGCCACCGTGCTTGGGATAACGGCGCAGCGGTTGGTGCGGACGCTGTGCCCGCACTGCAAGCGCCCGGTCACCACCGACGAGGAAGCCTGGCGAGGCATGACCCGGCCCTGGCGACTGAACGTCCCCAGTCAGGTGCACGAAGCGGTGGGTTGCGACAACTGCCGCGACACCGGCTACCTGGGTCGCATCGGTATCTATGAGGTGTTGCGGTTGACCGAAACCACCCGCGGCGCGATTAAGGCCGACTGCGACCTGGCCGAATTACGCAGTCAGGGGTTGAAGGAAGGTATGGAGCCGTTGCGCATCAGTGGTGCGCGTAAGGTAATCGCCGGGGTTACGACGCTGGAAGAAGTGATGCGAGTGGCGCCCACCCACGACTCGATCTGACTCAGGGCGTCCCCTTCAGGTCGGGCGGCCTGAACTGGCGCGACGCGCCGCCCGAGAATTGTACCTGGTCTCGCCGTGCGTTTGACGCCGCAGTGGTATCGGGTTGATCAGGGTTTCGCACCTGCGGCGCCCTTTCGAGGTCTGTTGCCTCAGCCACCGGCTGGCGTGGCTCGAGCGCTGCCGCACCGTCGCTTGGCTGCGGCTGCGGTGGTTGAGATCGCTCGCCGGTCGCCGCGCGGGCTGGGGCGGGGCGATAGGGGGCGGCGGAGTAGGCCGGGAAGCCGAGACCGTAGCGCGGCGGGGGAGGCGGCATCGCCCGGTACCTCAGGGGCGGAATCGCGGGTCTGCGAACCGGCGGCCAGAGCGGCGCGGCAACCGGTGGCGGGGTGGGCTGCGCGGTAACCGGTGGCGCGGTGAACGGCGCGGCAATCGGTGGCGGGGCGGGTCGTGCGGGTGAAGGTGGCTGGCTCGTCGCGGTCGCCGCTGGCGGTTGCTCGGTCGGAGCGCTGGCGGCCATGGGCGACGAAGGCTCCGCGTCGGGCGGGGTGTCGACGGGGTCGACGATCGGATCGCGAAAGCGTGGCGGCACGCTCGGCACCTGCGTAACCGGGTCGTGCTCGGTCGATGAAACGCTCGGCCGCACGTCTGGCTGGCTATACGGCCCGGGCGGTGGCGGGTAGTCATTGGCCCAGCAGCCGGCGGCTCCCAACAGACAGAGCGCGACGAGTGATTGCACGGCACGGTTGCCGCGGCCAGTCGGTCTTAACCGGTGTGTGCAAGGCGTGGCGTCCAAAGGTTTCCTCCAAGCGGACTCCGAAAAATCGATCGAAGACTCCGTAGACGGCGTCTCAGGCTCCCATCTTAGGCGGGCAACTCTCTGAATTTCAAGCGATCTGATGCCAGCGGCGGCAATCGAGACCCGTTCAATATCCGGCCGAGGCCATCTCCAGTCCGGAGGGCATCTGGGCGCAGCGCACAACCCGGGTCTGAATTCCGCCGTCGGACAACAGTTCCAGTACGCGGTACCCCGGCGCCTTGTGATCGACCCTAAAGTCAACGGATCGCGGCACAAACTGCACGCAGGTGGAGGGAGACGCGATCAGTCGGACCTTGCCGCGCAGTTGATCGTAGTCCTGATGGATATGGCCGAACAGAATACCTTTGACGTGATCGTGCCGGCCGATCACGGTAAAAAACTCGGCGGCGTTTGCCAGCACCATCGTATCGATCCAGGCGCTCGCCACGGGCTGCGGGTGATGGTGCAGGCAGATCAGAGTCGATCGCGGGTCGGCCGCGAGCGAGTTCGCCAGGAATTCGAGTTCTTTTTCTTCCAGTCGCCCTCCGTTCTGGTTCGGGATCACGGAGTCGAGCATGAGGATACGCCATCCTCCCGCGCCGATGTCGCGACCCCATACGACAGTCTCGTTACCGAGGTAACGGGACATGGCGATACGCTCATCGTGATTACCGGGTATGCAGTACACCGGGGTGTCGAGCGCGGCCAGTTCGTTGGTCAAGAGACGATAACCCGCGGCGCTGGCGTCATGGACCAGATCGCCCGTCGCAAGCGCCAAATCGAATCGAACGGCGTTTTGCTTCGCTAGCGCGATCACCCGGCGCATCGACTGGAGTGTGTCGACGCCGAGCAGGGTACGCGCGGCACTGCCGAAAATATGGGTGTCTGTAATGTGCAGAATCCGCACATTGCTGCCCGGCGCACGCGTGTCGGCGTCAGATCCGTTTAACGTTTGGGTGGCACGTATGTCCATGTCAAGGCAGTATGTCGGTTCTTTTCGGTCTTATCTGTAATGTAGATCTTTTTGCATGGTAGCTTATCGGTAGACACCCAAAAACGCGCAACTTCTGCAATCCGCGCCGAATTGTGAGCTATTCCCCGACTGGGTAGGAATCGGTGTAATAAGCAGGCTCGTTACACACTGTGCTCGGCACTATCGATGATAGGTATTACCTATTGTTCGCATCGAAAGAAACAATTTTGACCATCGGAATACCAGTCGTATATTACAATTCGCAGTTGCCGGAAGACCGGCATTTCTCAACCCATCGGAGGAAACCTATATGTCCCTCAAAGGAAGCAAGACCGAGCAACACCTGAAAGACGCATTTGCGGGTGAGTCTCAAGCCAATCGTCGCTACTTGTATTTCGCCTCGAAAGCAGATGTCGAGGGCTACAACGACGTCGCCGCCGTGTTCCGCTCTACGGCGGAGGGTGAGACTGGCCACGCGCACGGCCATCTGGAATATCTCGAGCAGGTCGGCGACCCGGCGACCGGTCTGCCGATCGGCGGAACGTCAGACAACCTGAAGGCATCGATCGCCGGCGAAACGCACGAGTACACCGACATGTACCCCGGTATGGCGAAAGACGCCCGCGGAGAAGGGTTCGACGAGATCGCCGACTGGTTTGAGACATTGGCGAAAGCCGAGCGTTCTCACGCGAACCGGTTCCAGAAGGCACTGGACAATCTGGACGGCTGAGCGATCACGACTTGGGTGGGGTCGTCGACTCCACCCGGTCGAAATGAATAACATTCAGGAGAACCGATATGTCCGGCGGCGGACCACGCGAAGGCAACCTGGAAGCACCCACGCGTCACCCATTGGACTGGCAGAACCCAGACTTCTACAACGAAGACAAACTGCTCGCCGAATTGGAGCGGGTATACGACATTTGCCACGGTTGTCGACGCTGCGTCAGCCTGTGCCATTCTTTCCCCACGCTGTTCGACCTGGTCGACGAATCCGAGACCATGGAGGTAGACGGCGTCGCGAAAGAGGACTACTGGAAGGTCGTCGAGCACTGTTATCTCTGCGACCTGTGCTACATGACCAAGTGCCCGTACGTCCCGCCGCACGACTGGAACGTCGACTTTCCCCACCTGATGTTGCGCGCGAAGGCGGTCAAGTACAAAAAAGACGGCGCTTCTTTACGCCACAGGACCCTGACCAGCACGGACGCTGTCGGTAAGCTGGCCGGTATTCCCGTGGTGGTCAGCATGGTGAATTCGCTCAACAAGATTGCGGGCTTCAGGGGCGTATTGGAAAGTACCCTGGGTGTGCACAAAAACGCACGCGTGCCCGAGTATCACAGTCGCACGCTGCGCAAGCGCCTTTCGCCGAGCCCCGGTGACCGCGCCGAACCGGCCGGTCCGACTTCGGGCAAGGTGGCGCTGTTTGCGACCTGCTACGGCAACTACAACGAACCCCAGGCCGGAGAAGACCTGGTGGCGGTGTTCGAACACAACGGCATACCAGTCACGATCGCCGATCGGGAGCGGTGCTGCGGTATGCCCAAGCTGGAGCTTGGCGACCTCGATGCCGTGGTCGCGGCCAAGAACGTCAACGTGCCCGCGCTCGCCAGCCTGGTGGATCAGGGGTGGGATGTCGTCGCGCCCGTGCCTTCGTGCGTACTGATGTTCAAACAGGAACTGCCGTTGATGTTTCCCAACGACCCGCTGGTCGCCAAGGTGCGGGATGCTATCTACGATCCGTTCGAGTATCTGATGTTGCGTCACAAACACGGCAAACTCAAAACCGATTTCAAACACCCGCTGGGTACCGTGGCCTACCACGCGGCATGTCACCAGCGGGTGCAGAACATCGGCCCCAAGACGCGCGAAGCCCTGTCGCTGGTGCCCGATACCACGGTGGAAACCGTTGAGCGTTGTTCGGGCCACGACGGTACCTATGGCGTACGCACGGAGACGTTCGACATTGCGATGAAGATCGGCAGGCCGGTATCGAACCGCTTCAAGCAGGCCGAGGCCGATCACTACACCAGCGACTGCGTAATGGCGGGCCATCACATTGCCAACGGTGTAGGTGATGGCCGGGATTCCGAACACCCGATCAGCCTGCTGCGCAAAGCGTATGGCATTTAACCGATACAGGAGCAAATTATATGTCGAATGAGGGATACCACGAACCCATTGACGAACTGAGCCCGGCTACGCGCGACATGCATCGCGCAATCGTTTCGCTGATGGAAGAACTCGAGGCCGTGGACTGGTATAACCAGCGCGTCGATGCCTGCAAAGATCCCGAACTACGCGCCATCCTCGCGCACAACCGCGACGAGGAAAAGGAACATGCCGCGATGGTGCTCGAATGGATTCGGCGCCGGGATCCGAAGTTCGATGGCGAACTCAAGGATTACCTGTTCACCGAAAAAACCATTGCACATGAATGAGCTGGAGGTTGGTATGACGCCGAAGTTGACCCGCGATGACTTGTACTCGCTGGAGAAGTATGCGCAAATCCGCGGCGATTTCCGGGCGCGTGTCATGGCGCACAAGAAAACGCGCCGGTTGCCGCTCGGGCCGAACGCGACGCTTTATTTCGAAGATCGTTTGACGATGCAATACCAGGTTCAGGAGATGCTGCGTATCGAGCGGATATTCGAAGCGCAGGGCATTCAGGAGGAGTTGGATGCATACAATCCGCTAATACCCGACGGCAACAACTGGAAGGCCACCTTCATGGTCGAGATTCCCGACGTGGAGGAACGCAAGCGCCAACTGGGCAGGTTGCTTGAAATCGAGGACAAGGTTTGGGTCCAGGTCGCAGACTTTGACCGCGTCTATGCAGTTGCCGACGAGGACCTGGAGCGGGAAGATGCGGAGAAAACCTCCTCCGTGCATTTTCTGCGCTTCGAGCTGACGCCGGAGATGGCCCGGGCGGTGGCGCAAGGGGCTTCGGTGAGCGCGGGCATTTCCCACGAAAACTATACGCATGCCGCCGAACCGATTCCCGGCGATATCAGGGATTCACTGGCAAACGATCTGGCCTGAACGGGCAGTGACGTACCGATTGCCCCGCGCAGTGCGTCGGGGTGATCGTGCGAACCCGAATCAAAATCCCTCGGTGGAGGTAAACAGGCCGACTCGCAGGTCTTTGGCAGTGTAGATCTCACGGCCGTCGACTTTCAGGCGGCCGTCCGCGATGCCCAATACCAGCTTGCGTGAAATGACCCGCTTTACGTCGATCTGATAGGTTACGGTATTTGCACTCGGCAATACCTGGCCGGTGAATTTCACCTCGCCCACACCCAAGGCGCGGCCGCGGCCTGGATTGCCCTTCCAGCCCAGAAAGAAACCGACCATTTGCCACATGGCATCCAATCCCAGGCACCCCGGCATGACGGGATCGCCTGGAAAGTGGCATTCGAAAAACCACAGGTCGGGCTTGATATCGAGTTCGGCGGTGATGGCTCCCTTATCGTAGGCCCCACCCGCATCGCTGATCAGGGTCACCCGGTCCATCATCAACATATTCGGGACCGGCAGTTGCGCATTGCCCGGGCCGAAAAGTTCTCCGTATCCGCACTTCAGGAGATCGTCCCGTTCAAAGCTTTCGACTCTGCCCATTGTGTGTCCCGACTGCAAATATCAATGCAGTGTCAACGGGCTACCATGGGTTGTCAACCTTCTTTAAAGACCGTTCTCGCCGCGCCGCTATCCATCAGCGCCCTGTGTTGCACCGTCCTGTCGAAAGAGAATCAGCGCTTGTCCGAAGAAAAGGCATCCGACAAACCAAACGACTCGAACGCGGACGCAGTTCGCCCGGGCGGCGCGTTGGCGGGGGCGGTCGCCGCACTGCGCGCCCAAGTCAGCATGCGCACGGCAAAAAGTCATGAGCTGATCAGTGCGCAGATGCGCATGCAGTCGTTGTTGCACAACGCGTCCGATGCGATCCTGCAGTTCGATGCTGATGCGACCATCGTAGCCTTCAACCGGGCGGCGGAGCGGGTGTTCGGGTACAACGAAATCGAGTTGATGTATCAAAGCGGTGCTGGTCTGTTCCGCTTTCCCGGCCGGTACAGCGGCGATGTGCCGAGGGATGATCAACGACCTGCTGGACCTCGTAAAGGCGGAGGCGGGCAGATTGACCTACGATCCGCAAACCAATGATCTGTTCGTATTGGTGGAAGACGTGGTGACTGAGTTCGAGACCTTGATCGAACAAAAGCGGCTGACGCTGACTGTCGAGCCGCCCTCATCCGTCTGCAGCGGCAAATTCGACAGAGAGCGGATGAGTCAGGTGGTGCGCAACTTCGTCTCCAACGCGGCGAAATTCACGCCACCGGGACGGCGTATTGCGATACGGATCGAGGATGCGGTGTTGCCCGGCGACACCGCAGCCCCGCGTTTGACCGTCAGCGATCAGGGCGGGGGCATACCCGAAGGCGAACTCGATAGCGTGTTCGAGCGGAGCCGCCGCACCTCGTCGCAGGTCAAGGGTACGGGCCTGGGCTTGGCGATCGCACGCGAAATCATTCTTGCACACGGCGGGCGAATAGCAGCCCGCAACAACCCGGTCGGCGGCGCGGATTTCAGCTTTATCCTGCCGCGTGAGATTGTCGGCACCGGCGCATCAAGCTTCGCGATCAAACGCCGTTAAGCCATTGAATGTGGACGCTGCAACAGCGGGATTTTCTATGACAGGACATCAGGCGAGTATACTGATCGTCGACGACGAACCGTTCAACGTGGAAATCATTCTCGAGTACCTGGAAGAATGCCCGTACGAACTCGACACGGCGGTCGACGGACTAGAGGCCTGGAACAAGCTGGAAGCGCAACCCGACCGGTACGACGTTGTATTGCTGGACCGAATGATGCCGCATTTGAATGGCATGCAGGTGTTGCAGCGGATCCGGGCGCACCCCGTTTTGCAGAGTGTACCGGTGATACTGCAAACCGCTTTGGCGTCCAAGGACGAAGTCGTCGAAGGCCTGCAGGCCGGCGCCTACTACTATCTGACCAAGCCATTCGAAGAAGACATGTTGTCGTCCGTGATCAAGACGGCGGTCGAAGACCGGTTGCGCTACAAACGGACCCAGCGCGAAAGTGCCGTTGCCGGACGGACATTGGGCTTGTTGAAAGAGGGCCGCTTCCACTTCAAAACGATTGCAGCCGCGCGCGACCTCGCCAACGTACTCGCGCACGCTTTTCCGGATCCCCAGCGAGTAGTCGTCGGATTGTCCGAGCTGTTGTTGAACGCGGTGGAGCACGGCAACCTGAATATCTCATACGTCGAAAAGTCGTTCTTGAAAGACTCGGACGGCTGGGAGGCGGAAATCGAGCGGCGCCTGGCCGACTGGACTTACCGTGACCGTGAAGTGGAGGTCGTGTTTCAACGCCTGGAGGAGGTGATCCAAGTGACGATTACCGATCAGGGGGAGGGCTTCGACTGGCAGAGCTACACGGAAATCGACCCGGCGCGCATTTTCGACAAACACGGGCGGGGTATTGCCATGTCGCGCATGTTGAGTTTCGACGACGTCGAATATGTCGGCAGGGGCAACCGGGTCGTGGCGACGGTGAGCACGGGCGCGGTCGAGCAGGAAGAAGTGGTGCGTAAGGCCTCTTGATGCCCGCCGCGGCGTCGCCTCACGGCGCCGTATCCGCCGCGATCCGCTCTCGCAGGAATTCGATCGTTTCGTCCAGCCTGATCATGGTGTTGTCGCTGTCACCGCGCGCTCGGTACTCGAGTTGGCCGGCGTCCAGCCCCTTTTCGCCCACCACCACCCGATGCGGAATGCCGATCAGTTCGCAATCGGCGAACATGACACCCGGTCGCGCATCGCGGTCGTCGAGCAGCACATCGATGCCCGCGGCCAGCAGTTCCTGGTACAGTCTGTCGGCCGCTTCGCGTACCCGCTGGGACCTCTTGGCCTGCATCGGCAGCAGGGCAACCTGGAAGGGTGCGATCACCGTGGGCCATGCGATACCGCGTTCGTCATGGTGTTGTTCGATGGCGGCGCCCACCACCCGCGATACGCCGATACCGTAGCAGCCCATGGTCATGGTGACGGCTTTGCCGCTCTCGTCCAGCACGTTGGCCTGCAGCGCCTCGCTGTATTTCTTCCCGAGTTGAAATATATGTCCGACCTCGATGCCGCGGGCGATGGTCAGGGTGCCTTCGCCATCCGGGCTGGGGTCGCCCTCGTTGACGTTGCGCAAATCGGCGACCGGCGGTAACGCGACGTCGCGTTCCCAGTTGATCCCGAAATAGTGTTTGCCGTCGATGTTGGCGCCGGCGCTGAAATCGGCCGTGGCGGCGGCCGCGCGATCGACGATACAGGGGATCGGCAGATTGACCGGTCCGAGCGAGCCCGGTCCGGCGCCAATGGCGTCGACGATCTCCGCTTCCGTCGCCATGCGCAGGGGCGCCGCGACCTGGGGCAGTTTCTCGGCCTTGACGGCATTCAGTTCGTGGTCGCCGCGCACCAGCAAGGCGATCAGCTGGGCACCGGTTTCCTCGGCCGCCGCGACCACCAGCGTCTTGACGGTCCGTTCGACCGGCTGCCGGAACTGGTCGACCAGCTCCTGAATCGTCTTGGCTTGTGGCGTATCCACGAGACGCATGGGTTCGCTCGCCGGTCCGCGTGGTTCGACCGGTGCAATGGCCTCCGCCAGTTCGACATTGGCGGCATAGTCGCTGTCCGTGGAAAAGGCGATGGCGTCTTCGCCCGATTCGGCCAGCACGTGAAATTCGTGCGACGCATTACCGCCGATGGACCCCGTATCGGCGAGCACCGCCCGGAACTGCAGACCGCAGCGGCGGAAGACCCGTGTGTAGGTGTCGTACATGCTGTCGTAGGTCTCCTGCAACGACGCCTGGTCGGCGTGAAACGAGTAGGCGTCTTTCATCAGGAATTCGCGTGCGCGCATGATGCCGAATCGCGGGCGGATCTCGTCGCGAAATTTGGTTTGAATCTGGTAGAAATTGATCGGCAGCTGGCGGTAGCTGCGCAATTCGTTGCGCGCCAGATCGGTGATGATCTCCTCGTGCGTGGGGCCGAAACAGAAATCGCGCCCGTGGCGATCGGTCAGCCGCAGCAGTTCTGGTCCGTACTGCTCCCAGCGGCCAGACTCCTGCCACAGCTCGGCCGGCTGCACCGCGGGCATGAGTACTTCCAGCGCGCCCGCGCGGTTCATCTCCTCGCGGACGATGGCTTCGACCTTGTGCAGTACCCGCAAGCCCAGTGGCAGCCAGGTGTACAGTCCCGCGGCCAGTTTGCGGATCAGACCGGCACGTAACATGAGCTGGTGGCTGGCGATCTCCGCATCGGCAGGGACTTCCTTGAGGGTTTGCAGGGGAAAACGCGATGTGCGCATGGCAGAGCCGACTCCATTAGCGGGTTGAGAAATAGGGCATTGTAGCCAGTTTGCGCGGCGGTTGTCCGCGTCGTTGGGGATCAAGATCCCGCCATTTGGGCCGTTCTACAACTACGTCCTTAAAAAATCGAACAGCGTCGGTCTATCCTCCAGAGTGCCGCAAACGCATGTCCTGTCTGTTGTCCCTACGTTGTTATCTGCCAGCGGCGCGGCCGGCGCTAGGCGTCTGCTTGGCGGGGCTGATTCTGGCGGTCTCCGGGGCGCTGGCGGAGGGCCTGAGTCTGGGCCAGTCGGTCGTGGATTGGGTGGGGCGGCAATACGGGGTCGCGGCGCGGGTGCGAGTCGAACGCCTGCAGGACCTGGTCGATCGTACGCGCGACGTCGAGGAATCGCACAAACTGGAACAAGTGAACTCCTTTTTCAACGCGATACCTTACGATTCCGACTGGGGGCTGTGGGACCGGGAAGACTATTGGGCGACGCCGATCGAGATGCTGGGGGTCGACGGGGCGGACTGTGAGGACTACGCGATCGCCAAGTATTTCACCTTGCGCGAACTGGGTGTACCGGCGCAGCGCCTGCGCATCACCTACGTCAAGGCCTTGACCTTGAATCAGGCGCACATGGTGCTCGCCTACTACCCGACGGCATCGTCGGAGCCGCTTATTCTCGATAATCTGCAAGCCGCGATCGCAGCGGCGGGCGAGCGCGACGATCTGGTGCCCGTCTACAGTTTCAACGGCGAAAGCCTGTGGCTGGCGAAGAGCCGGCAGCGCGGCGTAAAGGTAGGTGGTGCCTCGCGGATCAAACTTTGGAACGACTTACGTCGGAAGATGGCGAATGAAAGGAAACGATGACGGGGGAACCGGACTTCCGGCCGCGTGCGGCGCGGCACCCGGGCAGTCCTTGGTTGGGTGTGGTATGACGGGCAACTTCTCAAACGGTGACCAGGAGGCGCGGCGATGAAGCTGTCTACTCAGCTTGTGGCATGGATCGTTCTGTTGATCGTGGTGCTGTTCGCGGGTACCTTTTGGATCAATATTCACAACGGCAGGGCCTATCTGGTCCAGCAGTTGGCCTCTCACGCGCAGGATGGCGCAACCTCGCTGGGCCTGTCGGTTACCAGCCATGTCGCGGCAGCGGACAGAGCCACCGTCACATCGATGGCGGACGCCTTGTTCGACGGTGGCGATTATCAGCAGGTGCGCGTCGAGGGGTTGGACGGCGAAGTCTGGGTAGACCGCCTTCAGGATGGTCGGGCGCCGGGGGTTCCTGACTGGTTTGTCGGCCTTATCGGGTTGCACACGCCGCAAGGCGTTGCCGACGTCATGCAGGGGTGGCGACAAGCGGGTCGGGTACTGGTGCGCAGCAATCCGGGGCACGCCTACGAGCAGCTGTGGGCGAATGCGCGCGAGTCCGTTATCTGGTACCTGTTAGGCGCAGGCATCGCCCTGCTGATCGGAGTGCTGGTGCTGCGCTGCCTGTTGCGACCGCTGCGCGAAATCGAACAGCAGGCCAATGCCATCTGCGATCGCCGCTTTCCGACGCCGCTGAAAACGCCGTTTGCGGTCGAGCTCAGGAGCGTGGTCATGGCCATGAACCGGCTCTCGAGCAAGGTACAGCAAATGCTGGGCGATGCGGAGCGTCTGGTTTTGAAACTGCGCTCGCAGGTCAACAGCGATCCGGTCACCGGGTTGGTCAATCGACGCCATTTCAACGATGTACTCGAGAACTGCGTCAACGATCCGGCCGGTTTTGCCGGGGGCTTGCTGCTCGTCGAGTTGCGCGGCTTCAAGCGGTACAACCAGGACTACGGATACCCGGCGGGGGATCAGTTGTTGCGGGCTTGCGCCGAACTGTTGTCGGAGCAGCTGCAGGATATGCCTGGCTGCACGCTGGCGCACTTGTCGGGGGCGAACTTCGCCATTCTCACCGCGGCCCAGGAGCCGCAGGAGTTTGCACACACCGGAAAGCATGTGGCCGCATCGCTGGCAACGCTGGGCGGACGAGTGGAATTGCCGTCGACCGACGTCGGGCACGTCGGAGGCGTGTATTTCCGGGATCACACGCGGCGTCAGTTTCTGTCCGAGGCCGACGTGGCGTTGCGTAAGGCGCAGACGATTGGGGCCAACGAATGCGTATTGAAGCTGACCGGGACGGAAGGTGTCGCCGAGCGCTCGCGCAGCGAATGGCGTCAAGTGATCAAGGACGGCCTCGGCGCGGAGCGCCTGCAGTTGGTCTGGCAACCCGTCTACAAGAGCGACGGTACGCTGCTGCATCGCGAAGTCTTTTTGCGCCTGCCCAATCCGGATCAGCCGAACCGGTTGCTCGCCGCGGGCTTTTTTCTCCCGATGGCGGAAGCCGCCGGGTTGGCATCCAGCCTGGATCGCTACGTCATCGAACGGGTGTTGCAGACGCTGCGAGGCAGCGACTATACCTTTGCCGTCAATTTGTCGCCGGTCAGTCTGAGCGACGAGGAATTACTGCGGTGGCTGCGGCAACGGCTGGATTTGGACGTTGCGCTGGGCAGCCGTCTTATTCTCGAAGTCTCCGAATATGGCGCAACCGCGCACACCCAGTCACTGGCGGACTGGATCGCGCACTTGCGTCCCCTGGGTGTCAGGTTTGCCCTCGACCATTTTGGGCTCGGATCGCGGTCATTGCGCTATCTGCGCTCGCTCAAGGTCGATTATCTGAAGATCGACGGCACCTTGGTGCAGGAGATCGACGCCAACGAAGACAACCAGTTCCTCCTGCAGGTAATTCGGGGTCTGGCGCACAGTCTCGACATGCAGGTGATTGCCGAGGCGGTCGAAACCGAAGCGGTGTGGCGCGAACTGGGTGTGCTCGGCGTGGATGGCGGTCAGGGATATTGGCTCGGCGAACCGAAACCGGCGCAGTCGACCTGAGCCCGAACAGGACAAAGTGCAGCGAACGCGGTCCGGCCCTAAGGAACGCGGGAGTGCCGGAAATAACGCTCGCAGCTTGCAGAACTAGGTCCGCCTACGTGCGATATGCAGGTTGAACCCTTTAGCAGCACGGGCGTGCCAGGACGCGGCGCGTTTGTTGCAACATCGTGTTTGAATCGTCATCAAGATTAAATATTAGAAAGTAACAATACGCGCTCGTCGAACAGTGCGCCGGCAGTCGTCCGTCGACACTAGGCTCAGCCGCCGCTCCGTCAAGCATCAACCTTTACCTCAAGGTGTCGATCCCGTTCGGAGGAAATCGTGTTGAAAAAGACTTTCGCCCTGGCAGCCTTGTCTGCCGTGTTCTTGTCGGGTACCGCCGGCGCCGCCGCGCAACGCAACTTCATCAGTATTGTTGGTTCTTCCACGGTCTATCCGTTCGCTACGGTGGTGGCCGAACAGTTCGGAAAGACCACGCAGTTCAAGACCCCGAAAATCGAATCCACCGGGTCGGGTGGCGGACTGAAGTTGTTTTGCGCCGGCGTCGGCGTCGAGCATCCCGATATTACCAACGCTTCTCGGCGCATCAAGAAGTCCGAGCAGGAGACGTGCGCGAACAACGGTGTCACCGAGATCGTCGAGGTCAAGATCGGATACGACGGCATCGTGATGGCGAATTCCAAGGCGTCGCCGCAGATGGAGGTGTCGCGCAGAGACATCTTTCTCGCTCTGGCCAAGGAAATCCCGGATCCGCGGGATCCGCGCAGTGGTAAGCTGATCCCTAACCCGCATGAGACCTGGAAAGACGTGAATCCGTCGTTGCCCACGGTCGAGATCGAGGTGCTGGGGCCGCCGCCGACCTCCGGTACCCGCGACGCCTTCGCCGAACTGGCGATGGAAGGTGGTTGCAGGGAAATCGACTGGATCAAGGCCATGCAGAAGAAAGACAAGAAGGCCTACAAGGCCGTATGCCACACGGTACGCGAAGACGGTGCCTACGTCGAGGCTGGCGAAAACGACAACCTGATCGTGCAAAAGCTGGATTCCAACCGGTCCGCTTTCGGTGTGTTCGGCTTCAGTTTCCTGGATCAGAACTCCGACAAGCTGCAAGGTTCGAAAATCGACGGCGTTGCGCCGACGTTCGACAACATTGCCGATGGCGCCTATCCGGTATCGCGCCCGTTGTACTTCTACGTCAAGAAGGCACATGTCGATGCGGTTCCCGGTATGCGTGAGTTCCTCGCCGAGTTCGCGTCCGACAAGTCCTGGGGCCCGGACGGTTATCTCGCCGACAAGGGACTGATTCCGATGCCCGCTGCCGAGCGTGGTCGAGTTGCCTACGACGCGAACGGTCTTACACCGATGCAGATACTCCAGTAAACCATTCGACGGTATCATCTAGGATTGAAGGGCGGCGGGAGCCATTCTCGCCGTCTTTCCGTCTGGCCTAACATCTGCCTGGGTTCCCCGATGCCGCTGTCCGTACTCATCCTCGTTCTGCTCATACTGGTCGGCGTCGCCTATCAGGCTGGACGTCGTCGTTCCATCTCGGTGGTCGGCGGCCCGCGGGACGTTCCGAAACTGCACTCGCTGCCGACCTACTACGGCGTCTACACGGCGTTGTGGGCGGGTTTGCCCGCGTTGGTGGTGCTGGGTATCTGGTTGACGATGCAGTCCACGGTCATCGTCGACCTGGTGGTCGCCGACCTGCCGCGAGAGATGCAAGAGTTACCCGCCGCCGAATTGAACCTGGTGATCAACGATATCAAGAACCTTGCGTCAGGAAACATCGTCTCGCGTGAAGTCGGTGCGGAAATGCAGGCCGCCGCCGACCACTACCGGAACCTGCAGAGCACCGGCTACGCGGCGATGGTGGTGGCGGTGTTATCGCTGGCCGTGCTCGGCGGCGCCTATGCGTGGCGCGCCGTAGCGCCAAAGATGCGGGCCCGGAACCGGGTCGAGTGGATCGTGATGGGGCTTTTGATCCTGAGTTCCAGCGTCGCCATTTTTACCACCATCGGCATTGTACTGTCGGTGTTGTTCGAGGCCGTGCGGTTTTTCCGGGCGGTGCCCTTTGCGGATTTTCTGTTCGGGCTCGACTGGAGTCCGCAGACCGCGATTCGCGAGGATCAGGTCGGCTCGTCTGGCGCGTTCGGTGCGGTTCCGTTGTTCGCCGGCACTATGTTGATTTCATTCATCGCCATGACGGTCGCGGTGCCGATCGGATTGATGGCCGCCATCTATCTGTCCGAGTACGCCGGTCCGCGTTTGCGTTCCGCGGCTAAACCGGTGCTCGAGGTGCTGGCCGGTATTCCCACGGTCGTATACGGCTTCTTTGCCGCCTTGACGGTGGCGCCGTTCATCCGGCATATCGGCGAGTCGGTCGGGTTGGATGTCTCATCCGAAAGCGCCTTGGCGGCCGGGCTGGTGATGGGCATCATGATCATTCCGTTCGTGTCGTCGCTGTCGGACGACGTGATCAATGCCGTGCCCCAGGCGATGCGCGATGCGTCGTATGCGCTCGGCGCGACCCAATCGGAGACGGTCAAGCAGGTGATCATTCCCGCCGCCCTGCCGGGTATCGTGGGGGGCATCCTACTGGCGGTCTCGCGCGCCATCGGTGAGACAATGATCGTGGTGATGGCCGCGGGACTGGCGGCGAACCTGACCGCCAACCCGCTCGAGAGCGTGACCACCGTGACGGTACAAATAGTCACGCTGCTGGTCGGTGACCAGGAATTCGACAGTCCCAAGACCCTGGCTGCGTTCGCCCTGGGGCTGCTGCTGTTCGTAGTCACCTTGATTCTGAATGTTGTCGCATTGCATGTGGTACGCAAGTACCGCGAGCAATACGAGTAAGCGCCCGGAGACACCACGCACATGGCAACTTCATCCGCAAAGGTTCGCCCTATCGAGGTGGTAGAGGCATCGCTGCCACGGCGCTACCGAAGCGAAAGGATCTTCAAATCGGTCGGTTTGGGGGCGATCGTTCTCGGCGTGCTGTTCGTTTCACTGCTGTTTGTCAATATCGTCACCAAGGGTTACAGCGCCTTTCTGCAGACCCATATCGCGCTGGACGTCAATCTGAATGAGCAGATCATCGACCCCTCGGGCGCACGTGACCGAGCGCAACTCGCCCGCGCTGATTATCTGGGCCTCATCAAAGAGAGTTTACGCAAGGCCTTCCCGTCCGTGGATGGTCGCCGCGAGAAGCGTGATCTTTACAAGCTGGTCAGCTCCGGCGCCAGCTTTCAGCTGGCTGATCGGGTGACCGGCAACCCAGAGTTGATTGGTACGACCCGGCGCATGTGGCTGGTCGCTGATGACGAAATCGACATGCTGATAAAGGGCTATGCCACTGATATCGAGTCCACCCCCACCGCCGGCATTGCTTCACCGACGGGTACGGAAGGCCGGATCAAGGTGTTGTCCACGGCGAACGACTTCGCCCCTATCCTGGCGCAAGTCAAAGACCGTTTGCGGTCGCTGGCCGACAAGGAGGTTCGCCGGCTCGATCGCAAGCAGGGCGCGCTGACCGGGTTGGGCGACGAACTGGCTCGGCTCGAGGCGCAGCTGACCCAGGCGCGCGCCGCCGCCGATACGGCGAACGCCGCCCGGTTAGAAGGGGAGTTGGGTTCCTTACGACAGCGCCACGCGGCAGCCAGCGACGAGATCGCTGCGATCCAACAGCGTGCGACGGACCTACGGGTTCGGGCGGACACGCCCGGCGGAGAAGAGGTTTTGCCGCCGCAACTGCCCAGCTATCTGGTCAGCATTAACGGCGGACTGGTCAAGGCGAACCGCGTGAGCAACAGCGCGATCGAGGGCGAGGTGTTCTTGCCGCTGGACGCGGCCGGAGAGGCGCCGGCGAGCACCTGGGAGATCGTGGCTTTCGCAATCCCGGAGGACTCACGCCGGTTGAAGGACCGCAGCGTCGCCTGGGTGTGGGATATGCAGCGCAGGGGCCTGGTGGAGCGCAAGTTCAACAGCGTCTTTTTCACCGCCGGGGATTCGCGCGAGCCGGAGCTGGCCGGCATCGGCGGTGCGGTCATGGGGTCGGTGTACACCCTGCTGGTGACCCTGCTGCTGTCCTTTCCGATCGGGGTGGCCGCGGCGGTGTATCTGGAGGAGTTTGCGCCGAAGAACCGGTGGACCGATCTCATCGAGGTCAATATCAACAATCTGGCCGCCGTGCCGTCGATTGTTTTCGGCTTGCTGGGACTCGCGGTGTTCATCAATTTCTTCGGCCTGCCCCGCTCGGCGCCCCTGGTCGGCGGTCTGGTGCTGACCCTGATGACCTTGCCAACCGTTATCATTGCCAGCCGGGCTGCGTTGAAATCGGTCCCGCCTTCGATCCGTGAAGCGGCGCTGGGCGTCGGCGCTTCCCGCATGCAGGCGATGACGCATCATGTACTGCCCTTGGCCATGCCCGGTATGCTGACCGGCGCCATTATCGGTATGGCGCAGGCGCTGGGCGAGTCGGCGCCCTTGTTGATGATCGGCATGGTCGCCTTCATCGTCGATATTCCCGGCGGGGCCTTTGATCCCTCCACGGTGCTCCCGGTACAGATCTTCCTGTGGGCGGAAAGTCCGGAACGCGCATTCGTCGAACGTACTTCGGCAGCCATCATGGTCTTACTGGCCTTTTTGATCGTCATGAATGCCTTTGCGGTCATCATGCGGAGACGGTTCGAGCGGCGTTGGTAAGTTCGCTATCATACTTAATTGGGTTAACGCAGATGACAAACGGGATTGAGGGCGCAGTTGCAACTGCCGACAAAGTGGAGACCGCCGAGCACGAAGCCACCCACACCGAGGAACTCGAACACGGGTTCGAGACGGTTGGCGATCTGCGGTCGGACAATGCACGCATGGAATGCACGAACGTCAACGTCTATTACGGCGACAAGCACGCGATCAAGAACGTTAGTCTGGATATCGGCAAGAACGCGGTGGTGTCGATGATCGGCCCATCGGGCTGCGGCAAGTCCACCTTCCTGCGCTGCCTGAACCGCATGAACGACACCATCGATAACTGCCGGGTGACTGGCGAAATCAAGCTCGACGGCCAAGACATCCACGACAGCAAGCTGGATGTGGTGCCATTGCGTGCGCAGGTCGGGATGGTGTTTCAAAAGCCCAACCCTTTTCCCAAATCCATCTACGACAACGTCGCTTACGGGCCGCGCATCCACGGCCTGGCGACCAGCCGCGACGATCTGGACGAGATCGTCGAGACCAGCCTGAAACGCGCAGGCTTGTGGGAAGAAGTCAAAGACCGTATGGATCAACCGGGTACGGGTCTTTCAGGGGGTCAGCAGCAGCGACTGTGCATCGCGCGTACCATTGCGGTATCCCCCGAGGTGATTCTCATGGACGAGCCCTGTTCGGCGCTGGACCCGATCGCGACCGCCAAGATCGAAGAACTGATCGACGAACTGCGGGCCAATTACAGCATCGCCATCGTCACCCACTCCATGCAGCAGGCCGCCAGGGTGTCACAGCGCACCGCCTATTTCCACCTGGGGAATCTGGTCGAGGTTGGCGAAACCACCAGGATGTTCACCAATCCAAGTCACAAACTGACGGAAGACTATATCACCGGTCGTTTCGGTTGATCGGGTCGGCAACGGATGGAGACCGACGGTGAGCGCGACCACATCCTGTCGCGCTTCGACGATGAATTGCGCGGATTGCGGACACTGGTCCTGCGCATGGGTGAGTCGGTCCATGCCCTGCTCGACAAGTCGGCGCACGCGATCACCCGCAACGACGTGGGTCTTGCGCGTCAAATCGTGCACCGCGAAAAACGGGTCAACGAAATGGATATGGAGGGCCAGGAGGTGGGGGGTGCGTATTCTCGCCACCCATAGCCCGGTCGCGCGGGACTTGCGTCTGGTGATCTGTCTTACCCGGTCGATCGTCGACCTGGAAGGCGCCGCCGATCAGGCGAAAAAGATCGCGCAACTCATGCTGCACTACGCTGCGGATTCGCCCAATAGGCAACCGAATCTCGAGGTATACCAGGATGTCGCCGTGTTCGGCGTAGAGGTGTGCCGCATGCTATCGCAGGTGACCCAGGCAGTGGCGACAACGATCTCAAGGCGGCGGTCAGCGTGGTCCAGGCCGACGCGCCGCCGGGCGTGGCGTGCACCGATTCTGCTTTGCCCGCTGCACGGTTCAGGCGTCAATCCTGCGTGTACAACGCCAGCAAGCGATAAAAGAAGGGGCCCCAGACGGCGACCAGGAGTGCGACCGCAATCAGGTCGGCGCGCAGGCGCCTGCGAAACACGCCGGCGGTGGCGGCATCCTGCTCGACCATAAAGACCCGGTTCATCGTCAGGTCGAGCAAGAGTACGAAAAACAGCAACAAGGCGATGGTCGGTACAATGTACGCCGCCAGAATTCCGATTCCCTCGGGGTCGGCACCGGTAAACGGCGCAAACAGCAGTACGACCAACGTAAAGACCAACAGAACGACCCGCATCGCGCCGATTTCGGATAAAAATGTCGCCAACCGTCTTCTCCCCTTAAATCCCAAGTTGCACCACGGGCGCCGTTGCGGCTAGCCTCGTTACGTCCCGTCTGATTGACAGACAGGTTTCCGGCGCGGGAGTTTACCGGGCTTTCACTCCAATCAACAGGATTGTCCATGCGAATCGTTTCGTTCAACATCAACGGCATCCGGGCGAGGCCGCACCAGCTCGAGGCGCTGCGGGATACCTACGACCCGGATGTCATCGGCCTGCAGGAAACCAAGGTTGCCGACGAGGCGTTTCCCCGCGGGATGGTAGAGGACCTGGGATACCACGTTATCCATTACGGGCAAAAAGGCCACTACGGCGTCGCGCTGCTGTCAAAGCAACCGCCGATGGCCGTCTCCTACGGGCTGCCGAGTGACGGCAGCGACGGCCAGCGCCGCGTGATCGGCGCGGTATACGCAGCCGCCGACGGGGAACAGGTCGCGGTGCTGAACGGCTACTTCCCGCAGGGTGAGAGTCGCGACCATCCCGTCAAGTTTCCGCACAAAGAACAGTTTTATGCGGAACTCGATCAATTGCTTCGCAGCCGCTATCAACCGGGCCAGAAGCTGGCGGTGATTGGCGATATGAACGTCGCCCCCCTGGATCTAGACATCGGTATCGGGCCAGACAACGCCAAGCGCTGGCTGAAGACCGGGAAGTGCAGCTTCCTGCCCGAAGAACGCGCCTGGCTGCAGACGTTGGTCGACTGGGGTCTGCAGGACGCGTACCGTGCCTGTCATCCCGATGTGGATGATCGATTCAGCTGGTTCGACTACCGCAGCCGCGGCTTCGAACGCGAACCACGCCGCGGGCTGCGCATCGACCTGGTGCTGGCGACAGCGCCGTTAGCGCAGTGTTTGACCGATTCAGGTATCGCTTACGACATCCGCAGCCTGGAGAAACCGTCCGATCACTGTCCCGTCTGGGCCGATTTCGACCTTGGTTAGAGGCGTGGTGTGCGAAGGTTCGCCGCCCGGTCAGCGGTATGCCTAAGAAGCCATTCATCGGCGCCCGGAAGCCATCGTTTTCACGGCGATGTCCATCAGGCACAATCTGTGGCCGGTCGCCGATCTGTTGACCGCGTTTCCCGCATCTCGTATCGACCTCGCGCTGGCGCAAGTGTCACGAATCGCCGCCGTCAGCTTCGAAGAAGTCGCCAAGCTCCCCTACCGAGTCTCGGACATCGACCGCCGGATCGCGGCTTGAGCGCGCTACCCCGTCCAGAGGCGATGCGCCAGCAAAACGATCGCCACGGCGATGACCAGGCTGAGTATCTTTTCCAGGGTCGATGCGGACAGGCGGCGCGCGCCCAGTCGCGAACCGACGATGCCGCTCACCAGCACGATCGAGCCGAACAGGGTGAGTTGCTCCCAGGGGACTACGTGATGCTGGGCGCGGGCGATCAGTCCGGCCACCGAATTGGTCCAGATGAAGATCGCACCGCAAGCCGCGGCTTGTTGTACGGTGCCAAGGCCGAGGACGACTATCAGGGGCGCCAGGTAGATGCCGCCGCCGATACCGGCGGCGCCCGCCAGAAAGCCGAGGAATCCGCCGCCGACCAGTGCGGTCAACACGAAGGTGCCGGTTCCCGAGGGTGGGCGGCGGGTTTGCGTTTTCGGCAACAGCAGCAGTGGTAACAGGGCCGCCAGCGAGATCAGTAACAGTACCTGAAACAACGTCTCGCTCAGCTGCAGCGCACCGCCCAGATAGGCGGCCGGAATGGAACTGATCAGGAACGGGGTGATCAGTCCGGGCCTAGCATGGCCGCCACGCACAAACTGGTAGCCGCCGGCGCTGGTGACGATGAGGTTCATGGTGAGGGCGATGGTCGGAATAGACGCGGCCGGAAGGTTGGCGATGACCAGCAGAGCCGTATAGGCGCTCCCGCCCCCCAGGCCCACCGCGGCGTAGGTAAACGCGATCGCGGCGAAGATCGCGGCCAGCAGGCAGTCGATGGCCGTCAGCGAAAACGAGGCGAGCAGGGAATCCACGTGAATCTTGCCTTGTTCTGCGTACTGGAATCAGCCGTCACTGTCGACCGGTGCATGAAAGTGTAGTCGGGAAGCCGGCTTGCTCTTCGACCGGATTCTTGAAACTGCGGCACGCGTTCGGTTTTCCAGGTCGTCGATCGGACCGCGTGCGAGTTCAACGCCAGGTTTCGCGAGCTTGCTCGGGCCCGGCAATCAGGCCCTCGCCGGATTCATCCAGCGCAAGGATGACAAGATTCAGCAACCGGTTTTCCAGAGCTATGCCCCCAGGTGCGCTCATGCGCGCACGCAGATAGTTGGGTGTATAGCCCGACCAAGTCGGACGCCCCGTTGTGCTGCCGGATTGGTTTTCGATCAGCACGCCGAGGGTTCGCCCGATGAACCGCGACAGGTAGTCGGTCTTGTGCCGTGCTGCCAGTTGGTGCAGCTGTTCGCTGCGCTCGCGCTTTACCTGGCGCTCGAGCTGATCCGGCATGTTGGCGGCCTTGGTACCGCTGCGCGGCGAAAAGGCAAAAATATGGATATGGCCGAACCTCACCGCGTCGACGAACGCCAGAGTCTCCTGCCATTCCGCAGCGGTTTCGCCGGGAAAGCCGACGATGATATCGGTGGTGATGTTGAGGTCCGGAACCGCTTTGCGCGCGGTATCGACCAGGCTCCTGAATTCAACGCCGCGGCAGCGGCGCGACATCCGCCGCAGCACCGCGTCCGAGCCGCTTTGCAAGGGCAGGTGCAGGTGTGGCATCAGTCTCGGGTTGTCGAAGCGGCGCCAGAAATCCCGCGGCAGATCCCAGGGTTCGAGTGAACCGATACGCACGCGCGCGATAGCGGTGTCCGACAATATCGTGTCGATCAGACGCCCGAGGTCTGTCCCTCGGTCGCTGCCGTAGCCGCCGAGGTGGACGCCCGTCAAGACGACCTCCTGTACGCCGCTCGCGTGCAGTCCGTTGATTTCAGCCACCACATCGGTTGGCGCTCGGCTGCGTTCCGCGCCGCGCGCCACGGTCACGATGCAGTAGGTGCAGCGGTAACGGCAGCCGTCCTGGACCTTTATGAAGGCGCGTTGTCGCCCCGCCCGCAGCCACGGCGAGGCGTGCGATTCGAGCGACTGGGCCGGCATCACCGCGAAGTCGAGTTCCTCGAGTGCGATCTCGACCAAGCGGTCCTTGTCGGCGTTGGCAACCAGCAGGTCGACGCCCAGATCGGCCCGCGCACGCTCGCCGTCGAGGGTGGCATAGCAACCGCTCAACACCAGTTTGGCCTGCGGATTGGTGCGCTGGCTGCGCCGCACCAGTTGGCGGGATTTTCGCGCGGCCTCCTCGGTCACGGCGCAGGTGTTGACCACCACCAGGTCGGCCCGGTCGGGTTCACTGGTCGGCTCCCAGCCTCGGGCACGAAACTCGCGCGCCCAGGTTTCGAGTTCGGCCTCGTTGAGGCGGCAACCCAAGGTCTTCAGGTGTACGCGTGTGCCGGACATGCTTGATTGTGCTACATTTGTTCTATGTTGGTGCTGTAAGGGTCTAAAAATTCAGGGGTTTGTCCTGACCGTGCGCTCCGGCCTGCGGTCACGCCGGCCGGAGCCGGCCATCGCGACCAATCCCGCCGGCGCATGATAGCGGTTTCGGAGAGTACGAGCACATGGCAGAGCAGATAACGGGGTTTTGGCAGATTTACGGGGACGTTGTACAGCTGCTGGCGCTGGTCGCGATCGGCATCGGCGTGTGGCGCCTGGCTCGGGTTGTCACCCGGCGGCAGCTGCTCGATCGCGACTGGTTGGAAGAGCAGCTCGAGTGGCGGCAGCAGATGTCGCAGCGCGCGCTCGACGGCACGCGCCAGGACCTGGTCGCGACGCTGGCGCGCAGTCAGGTGTTGACCCAGGAAGCACAGCAGCGCGGTATCACCGCGTTGACGGACAACCTCGACCGGCGGATGAGTATGCTGCAGCGGCAGTCGCTGGAGGATTCGGCGGGCCTGAAAACCGACCTGGTGGGACGGTTCGAACGCCTCAGGAGCGCCATCGGCAAGGAACTCGGCGCGGGTAGGCTCACCCAGCAGCGCGAGCTGTCGACGCTGCGACAGTACCTGGATACCGGGCTGGCCAGACATCGTGAGGCGATGGAGCAACGTCAGATGGACAATATCCGCACCCAGCAGGAAGGGTTGGCGACGACCATGCAGGCCCTGAGCAAGCAGGTCACCGATGCCTTCCGTGCGTCGGCAGACGAATTGGGCAAGCGGGTGGAGGGTTTGACCCGCACCACGGATGCCCGTCTCAAGGAGATCACCGGCCAGGTCGAACAGCGCTTGAACGAGGGTTTTAAGAAGACCACCGAAACCTTTACCCAGGTGCTGGAACACCTGTCGCGAATCGACGAGGCACAGAAAAAGATCACCGAGCTCTCGACCAATGTGGTCAGCCTGCAGGAAGTACTGACCGACAAACGCTCGCGGGGCGCTTTCGGCGAGGTGCAGCTGTCCAGCCTGGTGGCCAACGTGATGCCCGAGGGCAGCTTCGAAATGCAGTCGACCCTTTCCAACGGCATGCGGGTGGATTGCCTGCTGCGCCTGCCCGACCCCTCAGGGAACGTCCCCATCGATGCCAAGTTTCCGCTCGAAAGCTATCAGAAAATGGTCGATCCGGATCAGCCCGAGATGGAACGCGAGCGTGCCAGGCGGATGTTCAGGCAGGATATTCGGCGGCATATCAATGCAATCGCGGACAAGTACCTGATCCCGGGCGAGACCGCCGACGGCGCCGTGATGTTCTTACCGGCCGAGGCGATATTCGCCGAGATCCACGCACGCTTCCCCGATCTGGTTCACGACGCGCAGCGGCGGCGCGTGTGGCTGGTTTCGCCCACCACCCTGATGGCGGTGCTGACCACGGCGCGAGCGGTGTTGAAGGACGACGCCACCCGGCGCCAAGTGCATGTCATCCAGGATCACCTGCGGCGTTTGGCGGAAGATTTCGGGCGGTTTCAGCAGCGCATGGACGATCTCTCCAAGCATATCGCTCAAGCCCATCAGGACGTGGACCGGGTCAACACCTCCGCGCGCAAGATCAGCGATCGGTTCGAGAAGATCGACAATGTCCAGGTGGAGGAGCCGGCAGCGGCGCCGGAGCGGGCGGGACGTGACGCGTTGGCGGTGCCGACTTCCCGCGTCGACGCGTCTTGACGTTGGTCTACAGACTGACGAACGGCATCTCGCTATTCGGCGCAGTTTTCGTCGATGACTTTCTGCGCCTCGACCTTTTTGCTCGTCAGCGTTTCTTCGGTCAGCCGGTGGTATTCGCCATTCTGATCGACGTAGCGTGAATTGCCGCGCGACTGCTCGAGACTGGTCAGATTGCTGCGCGCTTTTTCGCACAGATCCGCGCGGCGGCTGGCCTCGGCCTGCGCTTCGGCGGCCTTTTCGTCGGCCAGTTCACGGTCCTCGCGATTGTCCTCGAATTGCTGCAAACGCCGGTTCAGCCGTTGTTGCGCCTGCGCCGGCGTTTCGGCGGGCGGCGGCGGGGCGCCGATTTCGACCGTCGCGACGCCCGGCGGCGGAGGGATCTGGGAATAAACCGTTTCCCCGGAAGCGTCCACCCAGCGGTAGGTTTTGCCGCAGGCCACCGCCGAAAAGAGACAAATCGAGAAGATGAGCAGGATCGAAGTCGGACGCGCACCTCCCCCGCTATTGACCTTGCGGTGCAATATAAGTACTTTGCTCGGTTCCAATTGATTATGCCCTTTAACGAGTAGGTACTCGATTGATCGGCATTATTCCACGATTCCGGAGGTCATCAAGTGGAACTCAGTGGTGCCGAAATAGTTGTCCAGGCGTTGAAGGACGAGGGCGTTGAATATGTCTGGGGCTACCCGGGCGGCGCGGTTTTGCATATTTACGACGCGGTCTTCAAACAGGACGAAGTCCGCCATATCCTGGTGCGCCACGAGCAGGCCGCGACGCATGCCGCCGACGGGTACGCGCGCGCGACGGGTAAGCCGGGGGTGTGTCTGGTGACGTCCGGACCGGGCGCGACCAACGCTGTCACCGGTATTGCGACTGCCTTTATGGATTCCATTCCGATGGTGATACTGACCGGACAGGTGCCGACCCCGGTGATCGGGTCGGACGCGTTTCAGGAGGTCGACACCGTCGGGATCACGCGCCCGTGCGTCAAGCACAACTTTCTGGTTCGTCGCCTCGAGGACCTGGCGGACACCATCGCCAAGGCCTTTTACATCGCCACGACCGGGCGACCGGGTCCGGTAGTCGTCGATATTCCCAAGGATGTCACCGATCCGAACGTCAAGATCGCATATGACTACCCGAAGAAGATCGAGATGCGCTCTTACAATCCCGTGGACAAGGGACACAGCGGCCAAATCAAAAAGGCCGTCGATCTGATGCTCAGGGCGGAGCGGCCGGTCATCTATACCGGCGGTGGCGTGGTGCTGGGCGAGGCCTCCGACGAGCTTCGCCAGCTGGTAAAAGAAACCAATTTCCCGATCACCAACACCCTGATGGGCCTGGGTTCCGTTTCGGGTACCGACAAGAATTTCATCGGCATGTTGGGTATGCATGGCACCTACGAGGCCAATATGGCCATGCACGAGACCGATGTACTGATCGCCATCGGTGCGCGCTTCGACGACCGGGTGACCGGCAAGATCGCGCAGTTCTGCCCAAATGCCCGCATCATTCATATCGATGTCGACCCGGCGTCGATCTCGAAAACCGTCAAGGTCGATGTCCCGATCGTCGGGCAGGTTCGCCGGGTGCTCAAGGACATGTTGAAGATTCTGCGTGAGCACAAGCGCGAGCCGAATAGGGCGGCCCTGAAGACGTGGTGGGAGCGGATCGACGGATGGCGCGGCATGCAGTGCCTGCGATACGACAGGAACGGCGACAGCATCAAGCCGCAACAGGCCGTCGAAACCCTCTATCAGATCACCAAAGACGACGACTTTTATCTCACCTCGGACGTCGGCCAGCACCAGATGTTTGCCGCGCAGTACTATCCGTTCGACAAGCCGCGGCGTTGGATCAACTCGGGTGGGTTGGGCACCATGGGCTTCGGCCTGCCCGCGGCCATGGGCGTGCAGCAGGCGTTTCCGGAGGCCACGGTGTGCTGTGTGACCGGCGAGGCAAGCATACTGATGTGCATCCAGGAACTCGCGACCTGCAAGCAGTACAATCTGCCGCTCAAGATCCTGCTGTTGAACAACGGCTACATGGGCATGGTGCGGCAGTGGCAGGAATTTTTCTACGAAGGACGCTATTCGCACTCGTACGTCGATGCGCTGCCTGATTTCGTTAGTCTCACCGAGAGTTTCGGGCACGTCGGTATGCGTATTGAAAAGCCCGGCGAGCTCGAGACGAAAATGCGCGAGGCCTTTGCCATGCGTGACCGGCTGGTGTTCATGGAAGTGATCGTCGATCCATCGGAAAACGTGTACCCGATGATCGAGGCCGGGAAAGGGCACCATGAAATGCACCTTTCACCACATCTGTCATCGGATCGGGAGCTCGCCTGATGCGTCACGTCATCTCAATTCTGTTGGAAAACGAGTCAGGTGCCCTGTCGCGCGTGGCAGGACTGTTCTCTGCGCGCGGTTACAACATCGAGTCATTGACCGTGGCGCCTACCGAAGACCCCACCTTGTCCCGGATGACATTGGTGACACGCGGCGACGAGGCCATCATCGAGCAGATTACCAAGCAGCTCAACAAGCTGATCGATACGGTCAAACTGGTCGATCTGTCGGAAGGCCCGCACATCGAGCGCGAGTTGATGATGATCAAGATCCGCGCGGAGAAGGCGATGCGTGAGGAGCTAAAGCGACTCTCGGACATCTTTCGCGGCAACATCATCGACGTGAACGATACGACATATACCGTGGAAATGACCGGTAACGGCGACAAGCTGGATGCCTTCATCAACACCGTCGATGAGGATCTGATTCTCGAAGTGGTCCGTTCCGGACCGCTCGGTATCGCCCGTGGCGGCAAGCGACTCACTGTTTGACCGAAATTAAAGACCAGAAATCAGGAACAAACATGGCCATCAACGTTTACTACGACAAAGACTGCGACCTCTCGATTATTCAGGGGATGAAGGTCGCCATCATCGGATATGGCTCGCAGGGACATGCCCATGCCAACAACCTGAAGGATTCCGGGGTTCGGGTTACGGTCGCCCTGCGCCCGGATTCCGGGTCGGCGGCCAAGGCGCAGGCCGCAGGTCTGACGGTCAAATCGGTCGAGGAGGCGGTCGCGGCAGCCGACGTCATCATGGTGCTGACGCCTGACGAGTTCCAGTCAGTGCTCTACCGCACGCAGATCGAACCGAATCTCAAGCAGGGCGCCACGCTGGCGTTCGCGCACGGTTTCTCCATACACTACAATCAGATCGTGCCGCGCGCGGATCTCGATGTGATCATGATCGCGCCCAAGGCGCCCGGCCACACGGTGCGCAATGAGTATGCGAAGGGCGGCGGTATTCCGGATCTCGTCGCGGTTTTCCAGGATGCCTCGGGCCGCGCCAAAGACAAGGCTTTGTCGTACGCGTCGGCCATCGGCGGCGGCCGAACCGGTATCATCGAAACGACCTTCAAAGACGAAACCGAGACCGACCTGTTCGGCGAGCAGGCGGTACTTTGCGGCGGTGCGGTCGAACTCGTTAAGGTCGGCTTCGAGACCCTGACCGAAGCCGGTTACGCCCCCGAAATGGCGTACTTCGAGTGCCTGCACGAACTCAAACTGATCGTCGATCTGATGTACGAAGGCGGTATCGCCAATATGAACTATTCAATCTCCAACAACGCGGAGTTTGGCGAATACTACACCGGGCCAAAGGTGATCAACGAACAAAGCCGTGCGGCGATGCGCGAGGCCCTGAGCAAGATTCAAAGCGGTGAATACGCCAAGGAGTTCATCGCCGAAGGCCAGTCGGGTTATCCGATGATGACCGCCTGGCGGCGCAACAACGCGGCCCATGAGGTCGAGCAGGTGGGAGCGCGCCTGCGCGAGATGATGCCTTGGATCGCCGCCAACAAGTTGGTCGACAAGTCGAAGAACTAAAGGCCATGGCGGCCGCAAGCCAGGACATACAAAGCCGCCGTCGGGCGGCTTTGTATGTCCTGGCCTATAATCACAACAACTGCGCAGGTCTCACGTGAGGAACGGATCCGAGGTCGGTAGGCCAGGCAGGGACGTTGCACTAACTGCGTTACGAGCGGCGGATATGGGGCAAGTTCCGACCGAACAATATATTGCATCACCAACTAGCCGATGCCGGGTTCCTTCCACGCCCGCGGTCTGCGCCGCCGCAGCGTCCGCACGGTAGTAAGGTATCCCAAGTGGCCAGAGAAGAACCGCAAAAGATCACCGAACTCGAATCGGACCGCCCCCGTCGCGCGCGAGGCATCTACCTGCTGCCGAACCTGTTTACCACGGCGGCCCTGTTCGCCGGGTTTTATGCGGTGCTGGCGGCGATGAACGACCAGTTCGAAAAGGCCGCTATCGCGATTTTCGTGGCTTTGATCCTGGATGGACTGGACGGGCGCGTCGCGCGCCTCACCAATACTCAAAGCGCGTTCGGCGCGGAATACGACAGTCTGGCCGATATGGTGGCTTTCGGTCTGGCGCCCTCGCTGGTGATGTACGAGTGGGCGTTGTCAGGTCTAGGCAAGCCCGGGTGGATGGCCGCGTTCATCTATACTGCGGCGGCCGCGCTTCGCCTGGCGCGATTCAACACCCGACTGGCAACCGCCGACAAGCGGTACTTCCAAGGCCTGCCCAGTCCCTCGGCAGCGGCCTTGCTCGCGGGCAGTCTCTGGGTGGCGGTTGACAACGGGTTCGAGGCGGACGGCTTGGAATGGGTCGCCGGTTTCCTCACCTGCATCGCCGGACTGTTGATGGTGAGCAACATCCGTTACAGCAGTTTCAAACAGGTCGATTTTCACGGCAAGGTCCCGTTTATCGCGCTGGTTGCGGTGATGCTGGTCTTTGCAGTGGTCCTGACCGATCCCGCTTTGGTATTGTTTGGGCTGTTTTCCGCTTACGTCATGTCCGGGCCCGTGAACTGGCTGGTGAAGCGCAAGCGCGGACGGCCGCAAGGCCAGGACTAGGGGGTGGGACGCTTACCCGTCAAGAAAAGAACGCACTTCGTGCGCCCAGCGGGCCGGCCCTGCCTGCTCTATGATGACGACTTCGACGTGGATACCCAGTTTCTCGAATGCCGGCAGGTTGGCCCATTCGGGCGTCAAGTCGACCCGGCCAGTGCCGAGCAGATGCTGCAATCGCGCACCCAGCACGATGTCGACGTAGTCCGGCTCGGGTCCGGAATCACGATGCAGGTCCAGGCAATTGATGGGGATCTCGGTCAAGACCGCGGGAAAATGCCAGGCGGTCAGGATCTGCGTGCCGATGTCGGGTGCAAGCTCGTCGAGCAGATTGCGTATGGAAGACGTGTCGATATTGGTCGTGCCGGTCTCATCGAGACGGGCCAGTACCGGCAGGGCGCCGATGTTGTACAGGAGGCCGCCGAGCATTGCCTGTTCCGGATCACTATTCGGCAAATCCGCCGCCAGGATGCGACTGAGGGCGGCAACCTGGACACTGTCTTCCCAGATGCCGCGAAAATAGTGTGAGAGCACACCCGACGAGGGGTTGAATATCTGCTTCATCGCCAGACTGACGATCAGGCTGCGCACCAGCTTGGTGCCGAGGCGCGTCACCGCCATTTGAATACTGTCGACCTCGACGGCGCCTCGATAAAGTGCGCTGTTGGCGACCTGCAACAGGCGCCCGCTCATTGCAATGTCCTGGGAAATCAGCGCGGCGATCTCCGGCGCCGACGATTCCGCCTCCACCGCGTCGCGTACCCGCAAAGCGACATCGGGCAGTGTCGGCAGGCGGACACGATTCGCTGCGATATCTTCCCGCAGGCGTGTCGCGAAATCGGTGTTATCGATCTGGACGGCTTGCATGGCTTGCTCACTCAATCGTTTTGTCTGGAGTCACCTGAGTAGCGGCTGCAACAGGCTGCTCTTGACGGGTTTGGTGGACACGTTCGAACCGCGTGCAACGCCTGAGCGGCGGACTGAAGAAGGTCGCTGGTTGCACCGGATTTCCGTGGTCATGGCCCTGGGGCTGCGTTATATTCGGTAACCGAGCGATCGGGGCTGGGCGGCGGCATTGAGCGCGGCGCCATCTGCTTGTATCTGGCCGAACCGCCGCCTTCCCCGCGGCCCGGAATTGGCGATGGTCTGGTGAGATGGGAAACACACTTCGTACATAGATTGCAACTAAAGCCGCAACGTCCGACCGACGTTGTGTTTGGAGACCAGCATGGCCGGCGCATCAGATAAGCTCGTTATTTTCGATACCACCTTGAGGGATGGCGAACAAAGTCCGGGTGCTTCCATGACCAAGGACGAAAAGGTGCGTATCGCAAAGGCGCTGGAAAAGCTGCGCGTCGATGTGATCGAGGCGGGGTTTCCGGTCGCCAGCCAGGGAGATTTCGATGCCGTAGCGGCGGTTGCCCGGGCGATCAAGGATTCCACCGTGTGCGGGCTTGCACGAGCGCTTCAGGCGGATATCGACCGCGCCGGGGAGGCCCTTAAAGCGGCAAATTCGGGGCGCATCCATACCTTCATTGCGACCTCTCCCATCCATATGGAGCGCAAGCTGCGCATGACCCCGGATCAGGTCGTCGAGCAAGCGGTCTGGGCGGTACGGCGGGCCCGTAACTTCACCGACAACGTGGAGTTCTCCGCAGAAGACGCGGGGCGTTCCGAACTGGACTTTCTATGCCGCGTATTCGAGGCGGTGATCGACGCCGGCGCGACCACCGTGAACGTGCCCGATACCGTGGGGTACAACGTACCGCGCCAGTTCGGTGAAACCATTCGGGCGTTGATCGAACGGGTGCCGAACTCGGACAAGGCGGTCTTCTCGGTCCATTGCCACAACGATCTGGGTCTGGCGGTAGCCAACTCGCTGGACGCCGTGGTGAACGGTGCGCGCCAGGTCGAATGCACTATCAACGGGCTCGGTGAGCGCGCGGGAAACGCGTCGCTCGAGGAGGTCGTGATGGCGGTGCGCACGCGCCAGGACGTCTTTCAATGCGACTCGGGACTGGAAACCACGCAGATCGTCGCCTGCTCCAAGCTCGTCTCGAACATTACCGGCTTTCCTGTGCAGCCGAACAAGGCCATCGTGGGCGCCAACGCCTTCGCCCATGAATCGGGTATCCACCAGGACGGCGTACTCAAGAGTCGCGAGACCTACGAGATCATGCGCGCCGAAGACGTCGGCTGGACGCAGAACCGCATGGTGCTCGGCAAGCACTCGGGGCGTAACGCCTTTCGCACCCGCCTGGAGGAACTCGGTATCCAGTTCGACTCCGAAGAGGGGCTGAACGCCGCGTTTTCCCGGTTCAAGGATCTGGCCGACAAAAAGCATGAGATCTTCGACGAGGATCTGCAGGCACTGGTGACGTCGACCGCGACCGAGGGCGAACACGAACGCATCAAATTGATCTCGATGAAGGTCGTGTCGGAAACCGGGGAGATACCGATGGCGGATGTGGTGCTCTCCATCGATGGGCGGGAGACGGCCGTTTCGGCGGAGGGCAGCGGACCGGTGGATGCCGCTTACAAGGCAATCGAGTCGCTGGTCGAAACCGGCACGGAGCTGTTGTTGTATTCGGTCAATGCCATTACCAGCGGTACCGATTCCCAGGGAGAAGTCACCGTCCGGCTGGAGAAGGGGGGGCGGATCGTGAACGGCCAGGGGGCCGACACCGACATCGTTATCGCCTCCGCCAAGGCCTATATCAACGCCTGCAACAAGCTGTTCGCGGATACCCAGCGCGCCCATCCGCAGGCCGCCGAAGTCTAGTGTCCTGTCCCGTCATAAAGTCACGTATCAGCAAGGCGAAAAGCGTCCAGGCGCCAGGCGAGTGAGCGCAGGAATAACTGGTTCTATTTCTAGCTTGCCCAACAGCGCGCAAAGGCGCTTTTGGCCTTGCTCGAAGGGAGTCTCCCCCTTTCGCCACTGCCGCGTTGCAGGTGCTCGAAAGAGGTCCGCTCTTCCTTCCCACCCGCGCCTTGCATTGGCGCAAGGGGGTGGCTCTGATACGCAACTTTATTACGCGACAGGACACTAACCTCGCGATCGATGGATACGCGACGGCGATCGTACCTCGAGGCCATGGGGGTGGAGGTCTGGTCACTGCGACAGACGGCCGCCGGCGCAGTACGCGCGGACATCCCAGTCTCTGAACCGGCCGTTGAGCCGGTAGCGCCTTGCCAATCCGTGCCGGAGCCGGACAAGACCGTCGCCGCGAGTCACAGGTCCGAAACCGAGCCTGACGTTGCGCACCTCGACTGGCCCGAACTGCGGGTGCGCGTGGCCGCGTGCCGGGCCTGCGAGTTGCACCGAACACGCACCCAGACTGTATTCGGTGTGGGCCGGCCCGACGCCGATTTGATGATCATCGGCGAGGCGCCGGGCGCCGATGAGGATCGTCAAGGCGAGCCGTTCGTCGGCCGGGCGGGGCAATTGCTGACCGCCATGCTGCAGGCGATCGGCTTGCGGCGGCAGGATGTCTTTATCGCCAATATTCTCAAATGCCGCCCGCCGGGTAATCGGAATCCCTCGATCGAAGAAGTCGCCGCCTGTCAGGGCTACCTGCAGCGGCAGATCGAACTGGTCGAGCCCAAACTGATCCTCGCGGTGGGCGCGGTCTCTGCGCACAATCTGCTCGGTTCCGACGAGGCCGTGGGCCGGTTGCGCCGGCGGGTGCACGAATACGGCCATGAGCGAATTCCGGTACAGGTGACCTACCATCCGGCCTATTTATTGCGCCGGCCGGAAGAAAAGGCCAAGGTCTGGGCGGATTTACAAAAGGTGACTGCGGCGATCGGTTAAGACCCATGTGCCTGCAGTCATCGTTTCGAGCTATTGTCGGCAAGGTCTGGGGTTGGGTTGATTCGCCATCGTGATGCGGAAGACCCTTGCCGGTGATCTGCGGTATCTGATTACCGATTGCTCTTCGGCCGGAATTTCGAGAACGTTGGCGGCCTGTGAAGTCAAGACCGTATTTCGTGTCGGGGCGCTATCGGCCCGGCAAGCGCGTGCCGAATATCCCGCCCATTTTCCCCGATTTCAGTGCTCCATCGAGGCGCCGGCGTTAACCTTGTTGCCGGGAAGATTTTTCTGAATCGACGTGATACATTCGCGACAGTATATCGCCAAGGAACGCGGAGGTATTCGTGAAAAGCAAATCAACCGTGCTCGCCAGTGCATTCGTCCTCATAGCTTTTATTCCGGTCGCACGTGCGGACGGCTTGATCGTATCGCCGAGAGCGGAAGTGCTTCATGTGGAGTTTTCTGCCGGGTATTCGGGAGAATTCGATGGTGTTGCATTCAACAACGGTTACGATATATCGCTTCAGGCGCTACGCGCGGGAGTGACTGTCGCGAGTGAACGCATTTACTTGGATGCGTACTATCAGGTGACGAATGACGATGCTGATACTCTGCTGTTTGGTCCTTGGAACTACTCTTACGAAAGCGAACGCGATGAGTACGTTGTTGCTATCGGCTACAGATTATCCGAGCAGGCCAGCTTGTTTACGGGGTACAGACGGAGCGAAGCCGATTCGCGCGCCGCAAACGGTAATACCGTCGCAATAGACAACAACGCGTATTTTTTGGGCGCGAGCTTCAATCAGATTGTGCCAGAAAAAGGTGTGGTTTCGTTTAACGCGGCTTACGTGCATATCGATTCAGTGGACTATACGGCGGACAACCTGGATATTCCTACTATTTTCAAACTCGACGGTGATGGGAACGGATGGAAGTTAGGCGCGTTATGGAATGGTCGCCTAACCGAAAAACTAGGCTATACAATCGGCGGTGATTACTACAGTTACGATTGGGATGCCAGTAATTCCGCAGGGGACCACATCGATGCCGATGAGGACGAACTGTTCTTGAGAGCCGGCTTGAGTTACTTTTTCTGAGAAAGGATTGTAGATTTTGGATAAACACGTCGGTTTCAGGACCGTAATCAGACGATAGAGTTGGTGCACCGGACATCGTACATGCCGTAGTCTCAGCGGATTGCCCGTCAAGAACAGTTGCCGCTTTTGGTTTTGCTTCAGTTTGCGCAGCGGGGAAATGCGCAAACCCGGATAGAGTCAGTCCCCTTTCCTGCGAAAACAGGCGTGTGTAGCGGAGAGGGTTGGGGTGTTCTGAAGTAACAACCGATAGTTCCCAGACGTATGGAAATTCCTGGCTACATCATCGAACGCGTCATTGCCGAAGGCGGTATGTCCACCGTCTACCTGGCCACGCAGCAATCGCTGAACCGCAAAGTGGCGCTCAAGGTTTTGTCCAAGCAGCTGTTTTTCGACGAGAGTTTCCAGAAACGCTTTCTCAAAGAAGGCCAGATCGTCGCCCAACTCGACCATCCGAAAATCGTCACGATTTTCGACATCGGGGCCCACGACAAGTACTACTACATTAGCCAGGAATACCTGCCAGGAGGCTCTGTTGCCAACGAAATCGAAACAGGACTGACCATCCCCCGCGCGCTCTTCGTCGTTAAGTGTATCGCCGATGCGCTGGGCTATGCGCACGCACGAGGATTTATCCACCGCGATATCAAGCCGCAAAATATCCTGTTCAGGGACGATAAGTACCGCTCGGCCATTCTGACGGACTTCGGCATTGCCAAGGCAACCGCCAGCGACATATCGACGACGCTAACCGTTGTGGGCTCGTTTTGCGGCAGCCCGGCCTACGCCAGCCCGGAGCAGGCCAGGGGGCTGAAACTGGATGGCCGTTCGGATATCTACAGTCTGGGCGTCGTGCTGTTTCAAATGCTCACGGGTCAGGTCCCCTATTCAGCGGATGAACCCCTGAGTCTCGCCGTTCGACATTTAACCGATCCCGTGCCGCGCCTGCCTGACCATCTCAGAGGCCGCTTTCAACCAGTCATCGACCGGTGCCTCGCCAAAGATCCCGATGGCCGTTTCGCCAGCGCGGAAGAATTGATACGAGCGGTTAAAGCCGCCGAGGATGCTCCGCAGACGGCTGCTGTCTTTTCCGAGGCTGAAGAAAACGATTCGGTTGAGGACGTCGATGCCACCCTGGTTCTGCCCAGAAAGGATTTCGAGCGCGACCTCAGCGCTACCCGCCAAAGTCGCGAATCCGCCCAGGCGGCGCGTGCAGGCATATCCGTGGCGGGCCTGACGCGACCGGCAGGTCATCGCAGCGCAAGCATGCTGGGCTACATCGTGCTTGGCGTCTGTTTGCTGAGCGCCGCGTTTTGGTACGCGAGCCAGAAGTGGAATTCGGTGGAGGTCGTGGCCGAAGCCGGCACCGGAGTCCAAAAACCTGGGGAGAAAGCTCGGGCGGAAGACACCGACGGCTGGCTGGCTACCGCCAACGAGCACCTTCGCGCCGGCCGGTTGTTTGCGCCTGACGGGGACAGCGCGTACGACGCGTACCGCAAGGTGTTGCGGGCAGACGAGGGCAATGCGCAGGCCAGCGCCGGGATCGAGGCGCTGTTGCGTCGTCAGTTCGAGTCGATAGAGGCCCGGCTGGCCGCGGGCGACTGGGTGGTGGCGGAAACACTGGCCGGTCAACTGCGGCGCGTCGAGCCCGTCAGCGACGAGTATCTGCTTGCGGTGCAGGCAATCGAAAAGCAAAAGTATGAACAGGAAAAACAGGACAAGATTCAGGCCCTGCTCGCCGCTGCGCAGGACCATGAAGCAGCCGGCCGTCTGTTCCGGCCGGACAACGAGAACGCGTTCAGTACTCTTCATGCCGCCTTGGCCGGCGGAGCCGACCGGACTGCGATAAAGGACCGTGTGGGTGGGCTGCTCGAGCGCCAAAGGGTCCTGGTGCGGGGCGCGCTCGAGAAGCAGGACTTCGCCGCCGGCCTGGATCTGATCGAGGTGGTGTTGCGGGCGAAGCCCGGCGACAGAGATTTCGTCGCCTTGCGTGACGAAGTGCGCGAGCGCCAGGCGGCAGCGGCGCGGCGGGCGGCGACCGCCGAGCAGCACGCGGAATGGCTCCGGCAGGCGCAGCGGTTTGTGCTGGCGGGGAAGCTCGTCGACCCCGGCCAGGACAACGCGTACACGCTGTTCCGGCGTGTACTCGACGCCGACCCGGGCAACAAGACGGCGCAAGCGGGTATCACCAGCCTGACAGACAAGATCGCAGCTCAAGCGCGGCAGGCGGCCGTTGTCGACGACATCGACCGGGGCTTGACACTTGTTGCATCGGGTTTACGTATCGATCGCGATCACCGGGGGCTGCTCGAATTGCGGGTAGAAATGGAACGTCGTCGCAAAGTACTGCAAGACATTCAGACGCTGCTGGCCGAAGCGCAGCGCCACCGCGAGGCGCTGAGACTGGTCGAGCCCGCCGGTCGAAACGCCCTGGAGACCTACCGGCGGGTTCTGCAGATCGATCCGGGTAACCTGCCGGCCAGGCAGGGCATTGCGCAATTGGTGCGGGACGAGGAACTCCTCGCCGTCAGATCATTTGAAACAGGCCTTTTTCAGGCCAGTCTCAAGCGCATAGCCGCCGGGCTTTCCATCGATACCAGCGACGCTTCGTTACTCGCGCTGCGACAGCGCGTGGAGCAGGCCATTCAGGACGAGCGGCGTGAGCGCCGGGCGGCGCTGCAACAGGCGCGAGACGAGAGGGCCGCCCAACAAGCGGCAAAAGTGCGCCGGGCCGAGGGGGACGCAGCGCGGCAGGCGCGTGAGGCCGTCGTCGCGCGCGATCGCGAACCGCCAGTTGGGGAATCGGTTACGCTACAGGGTGAGATGCGCACGCCGGTGGCGAACCCGCCGCCCGAGGCAGAGGTAACGGCAGCCGAAACCGGGGACGGCCCGCCCGGACGGTCCGGCGAGGCTGTGCCGGATGCCGTGCCGGCGGCGCCCAAACCGAAGCGGCCGCGCAATCGTGTCTATTCCACCTTTTGAGGCATCTCCGATTATCCATGAGCGCCCTGCTTAACGACCCCCTGCTGCAGCTTCGCCCCATGCGGATATCCGATCTGTCCGGCGTCATGAAGGTCGAGTTGGCCGCGTACGAATTCCCTTGGACCGAGGGTATTTTCCGCGATTGCCTGCGGGTCGGTTATTGCTGCTGGGTAGGCGAACTGGATGGCAAACTGGTCGGCCACGCCGTGATGTCGGTCGCGGCGGGGGAGGCCCACATACTCAACCTGTGCGTCGATCCCGTATGGCAGGGGCACGGCCTGGGGCGGCGGATGTTGCGGCGTCTGGTGCACGTGGCGCGCACTCACGGCGCCGACACGGCCTACCTCGAGGTGCGAGTCTCCAACACGGCGGCGCGCGGGCTGTACGAATCGGCCGGATTTTCCGAAGTCGGCGTGCGCCAGGGTTACTACCCGGCGCAACCCGCGCGCGAGGATGCGATCGTTTATGCCAGCACGCTGGGCGAATAGGTTACACTGGCGGCCTTTACCGTAGAACCCTCATTTTATGGCCGACCTGCATTCCGAGCTGAACAAGCGGCGCACCTTCGCGATCATTTCCCATCCCGACGCCGGAAAAACCACCCTGACCGAAAAATTGCTGTTGTTCGGCGGGGCCATTCAACTCGCGGGCACGGTAAAGGGCCGTAAAGCCGCCCGGCATGCGACCTCGGATTGGATGGAGTTGGAGAAACAAAGAGGAATTTCAGTCACGTCAAGCGTCATGCAGTTTCCCTACGGTGACGCGATCGTCAACCTGCTTGACACCCCTGGCCACGAAGATTTCTCCGAGGATACCTACCGCACTCTGACCGCGGTGGATTCGGCGCTGATGGTCATCGACGTGGCCAAGGGCGTCGAGGAACGGACCATCAAGCTCATGGAGGTCTGCCGGTTGCGCGATACTCCGATACTCACCTTCGTCAATAAACTCGATCGCGAGGGTCGGGAGCCGATCGAGATTCTCGACGAAATCGAGGATGTGCTCGGCATCCAGTGCGCGCCCGTCACCTGGCCCATTGGCATGGGCAAGCGGCTCAAGGGCGTGTTCGACCTGCGCACGGCGACAACCCGTTTGTTCAGCGCCCGGCACGGCGGCAAGGCCGTCAGCGGCGAGATCGTGGCGGGGCTGGATAATCCGGCGCTGGACAAGGCGATCGGCGATCAGGCCGAGGAATTGCGCGAAGAGATCGAACTGGTGCGGGGCGCCAGTCACGAGTTGGATCTCGAGGCCTACCTCGCGGGTAAGCAGACCCCGGTGTTTTTTGGCTCCGCGATCAATAATTTCGGCGTTCGGGAACTGCTGGATGCCTTTGTCCAATACGCGCCGCCGCCTCGGCCGCGGCACACCGTGCAGCGCCAGGTGCTGCCATCCGAGCCTGAGTTTTCGGGCTTTGTGTTTAAGATTCAGGCAAATATGGATCCGCAGCACCGCGACCGGGTCGCCTTTCTGCGCGTGTGCTCGGGCAGTTACAAGAAAGGTATGAAAATACGCCACGTACGTATCGGCAAGACCGTGCAGGTCGCCAACGCCATCACCTTCCAGGCGGATGAACGCCGGCACGTCGAAGAGGCTTGGCCGGGCGACATCATCGGTCTGCACAACCACGGTACCATTCAGATTGGCGATACCTTTACCGAAGGCGAAGACCTGAAATACGAAGGCGTGCCCTACTTCGCGCCCGAACTCTTCCGGCGCGTGGTGCTGAAGGACCCGCTCAAGAACAAGCAGCTGCAAAAAGGGATACTGCAGCTTTGCGAAGAGGGCGCCACCCAGGTGTTTCGCCCGTTGCGCAATAATGAACTGATTCTGGGCGCCGTGGGCATATTGCAGTTCGACGTCGCGGCGCACCGGCTGAAGGGTGAATACGGCGTGGAAGCCATCGTCGAACCGGTCAAGGTGGCGACCGCCCGCTGGGTCGCCTGTGACGACGCGAAGGAACTCAAGCGATTTCGCGAGAAAAACTATGAAAACCTGGCCGAAGATGGCGACGGGCAGCTTGTATACTTGGCGCCCTCGCGGGTGAATCTGAACCTGACCGTAGAGCGCTGGCCGGACGTGCGGTTATTGGCGACCCGCGAGCTGTGAGCGCCGATCTGCGGCGTATCCGAGCGTGCTGCCCGCGCGGCTCCGGTTAAAGCGATGGCGGCGAGCGCGATACGTCGCGGCGCTTCTTTACCAGCCTCGAGAAATCCTGTGAAAGAGAACACACGTGGAACCAGATAGAGTCAAACAACTGATCGAAGCCGGCTTGCCGGGCGCTAATGTCGAGGTGACCGGCGACGGCCGCCATTTCGAGGCCGTTGTGGCTGCCGCTGCGTTTGAAGGCAAGACGCTCGTACAGCGTCACAAAATGGTGATGGCGACGGTACAGGAACAGATCGCCAGCGACGAGTTACACGCCTTGTCGATCAAGACCCGGACCCCCTGAAAACAAGGTTCGGCTCGTGTAGGTGGATCCTGTGTGGTGCGTCCCGTCCCTGTATCGGCGAAAGGTATCAGGCACGAATCGGGCAGGACTTAAACGAGTGTCAAATTTTCTTACAACCTGATTCCAAGTGCCGGTCAGATCAAGGTTTTCATGCTCATTTGGTCTAGTATTAACCCTTAAGTGATTGTTTGAACTTTGCGATTGGCAAACGCTCGGTCGAGTTCGCTGCGATGGGTGGGAGCTTGCCGGGCCTAACCTTTGTCCCTTTGCTTGCTGTTGACGAGCCGGTTTTTTAATA
>CBDUNM010000027.1:0-42452 GCA_965368585.1 uncultured Chromatiales bacterium
CTCAAAGAAAACGACAGATGGTCTTCCCGTGTACAGATATTCTGTTCCAATGATTTGTTGGTTGCGACCGATCATCGCTTCCTGATTCATACCGACGATGCGCTTGAAGAAGATCCCGTTATGTATATCGGTCTGGACAGCGCCGGGCTGACCTATGTAGCACCGAGAGTGGCATGCGAAACTGTACTCGACTTGTGCACCGGCAGCGGTGTTCAAGCGCTGACCGCCAGCCGGTACTCGAATCTGGTGATCGGCGTAGACATTAATCCAAGGGCTATCAGATTTGCGCGATTCAATGCGCAGCTCAATGGTATTCGGAACGTTCATTTCCGGCTGGGAGACCTCTACGGCGCCGTTGCAGGGCAAAAATTCGACGTAATTCTTGCCAACCCACCGTTCGTTCCCAGTCCATCGGAAGAGTTGAAATTCCGCGATGGCGGAGTACGCGGTGAGAACATTCTTGCGAAGATAATCGCTGGTGCCGCGTCGGTACTGACCCCACAGGGACGCCTGCATATAGTAACGGATCTTGTCGATGTTCGCGATTACGAAAAAAAGCTGGAGCGCTGGTGGGAAGGCGGTCCCACGCACGCCTTGGTTCTGCAAACTGCTGACCGGGATGACAAACAGTTTTCAGTCCCTCACTGCCACGCACCTTTTGGACAGCGATTCGAAGACTACAACGATCAGCTTGAACACTGGGTTCAAAATTTCCGTGACGCGGAGATCACGGCGGTCAATTTCGGCTACATTCTGATCCACTGTCTTGGCGAATCGGATCAATCGACTTTTTTCCGGCGCACAATTTCCAATCCCAGCGAGCCCATATTTGACCAGGTTGAGCATTACTTCGTGCAGCGCGAGGCTTTGAAGGACCCTGATAGAGATGCCCTCTATTTGCAGGTCATCGAAGGCGTTCGAATCCGGACTGAATCGTCGATGGATGATCCGGACCGGCAGATCAAGTTGTTCATACCCGAAAACCCTTATTACACAACGTACGTGGTTAATGAGGAAATCCTCCGCTTGCTTGATTCGATTGCACACGGCGAACAACGGTGGGGTCACTTTGCCGCCGATGAAAACCAAAAGCTTATTCGTGACTTGATGTACAAGGGGATACTTAAGTTATCCCGAACACCGAAGGCGCAGGGCACGATCCCTGATCGCCGCAGATGGTCACCCCGACCCGTTGTCGAGGCGTCCACAATCGCCTCCCCCGTCAAAGAACTGGACACTGAGACTACACCTACGTGCCTCTCCTCTTATCTTTGATCGACATCCATATCCACTTAATTGAGGAAGAACGAGATGAACCCGAAGACTACTGCCATTGTGTTGATCGGTTATCAAAACGACTACTTTGCGGACGATGGGGTGCTGCACAGTGTGGTTGAAGAATCTACGCAAGCTGTGCTCAACAATACGCTTACTTTGTTAAACGCATTGGTTCCAACAGACGTATTGATGGTTACAACGCCGATTATCTTCACGCCGGACTACAGTGAACTCACCGAGCCGGTCGGTATTCTCGAAGTGATCAAGAACGCCGGTGCGTTCAAGACCGGCACCATGGGTGCCCAGACGATACCCGAGATTCAGAAATTCGGTGACCGAATACTGGAGGTGCCCGGAAAGAGAGGATTGAATGCCTTTGCTGATACCAATCTCGACAACGTTCTCCGTGAACGAGGGGTCGTGGATGTAGTGATTGCCGGGGCCGTCACTTCGATTTGTATCGATACGACAGGACGCGCGGCGTTTGAGCGCGGCTACAAGGTTACTCAGTTGTCGGATTGCTTGTCGAGTCGCACGTCGGTCGAGCAAAATTTCTACTGCAACAGCGTTTTCCCGCTGTACTCCTCGGTAATGAATTCGCAGGCCTTGATCAACGAGTTGAGCGATGACGAATATGACGATGCAAAACAATACGCTTAAAGCCCAAGAGATCAATGCGCAGGTCCAGTATCGACTGATCGAAGAGCTTTCCGCATCGGAACAGCGATACAGGGAACTGGTGGAGCGAATCAAAGAGGTCGTATTCAAGTGCGACGGACAGGGCGTATTGCAGTTCCTGAACTCGGCATGGACCAGTATTCTGGGTCATCCGATAGCCGGTTCGCTCAATCGATCAGTCGTAGAGTTTGTCTTCGAGGAAGATCGCGAAAGGGCCCAAAACATAGTTTCTCGTGTTCGTTCAGGGACGGTGCCCGAAGAGGCTGTGGAGATCCGGTTTGAACGCGGCGACGGCGAGCCGGTGTGGTTGATGATGGCAGTGCAAACGGGCGAATCCGATGGCATGGTCGGTTCGTTGTACAACATCGATGAGCGCAAACGCGCACAACAAGAGTTGATCACGTTAAACGAAGAGTTGGAAACTCGCGTTCATCAACGCACCGCTGAACTCGCCGATTCAAATCGCCAGCTCGCGACGGAGATCGAATCGAAAAAGAAGGCACAAGAAAACCTTCTTAAGGCTGAGCGTCTAGCAGTCGTCGGTGAAACCTCGGGGCGAGTAGCGCACGAGGTGCTGAATCCGATTACGAGTATATATTCCAGGATCGAGCATAACGCCGCCAAATGGAAAGAATTCAGCGCGTTATTGGAAAATTCCCAGGAAATCATTAGTGATTGGAAAACGGAGTTCGATGCGGGCAGTTTCGTCGAGTACCTGTCGAGCGCCAGCGAGGAAGGAGGAACCTATGGAGAGGACGATTTTGACCTGTTGAAGCGGATCTTCAATAGCGAGGCAGAATTCCAGAAAGAACGGCAGGATGATCTCCAGTTTATTACCAAGCAATTACAAAGGGTGATAAAGATTATCAACACGATGCGCGGTGCGGTAAGGCAACACCGTTCTGTCACTGAAGTCTGCCTCCTTGATCCTATTGAAGAGGCGTACGACGTTTTGGATGATTCGCTTGCCAAGCGGCGCATCAAGGTTGTGCGTAAACTGCCGGATGAACTGCCACCGGTCCTGGCGGACGAGAACGAGATCATTCAGGTCTTCACGAATCTCTTCCGTAACGCCATGCAAAGTATTGATTCGATGCAGCGCGGCGGCGGATTCATTGAAACAAGCGCCATAGTCAACGGCGAAAACATCGAAATTCGGGTAACGGACAACGGCACCGGAATCGCGGAAGAAAACGAGCGCTATATTTTCAATTTCGACTTTTCAACGAAAGATAGAAGCGAAGGTACCGGAATGGGACTTGGAATTAGTCGCCGATTCGTACGAGAGAACGGCGGCGAAATGATCCTGGAACGCAGCGTCGAGGGTAAAGGTGCAACATTTTTGATCACATTGCCCACTGCCCAGTCCAAAAGTTTAGTTGATGAATAACCAGGCTTGGCAATCAACTCGCAAATCTAAGAATCGGACGAAGCCATAATGTCTATACCAGAAACCGAGATGAACACCGCGATAATCTGTGTCGATGATGAGCCCGGCATTCGCGAAGCGTATCTGAATACGTTGACCGCGAGTCAGCACATCGACAACGACACCGAAAACCTATTGTCTCGCAGGAAGCGGCGGAAACAAGGTCACACCGAGACCACGGGTTCTGGCCGTAAAGAGTTGGTCTATGAGATCTTCACCGCCGCTAGTGGAGAGGAAGCCGTCGAAATTGTGCGAGAACAGCTTGCGAAATCACGTCAGATCGCAGCCGGCTTCTTCGATATGTCCATGCCCGGTGGCATAGACGGCGCCGAGACGATAAAGCGTATCCTCGAGCTCGACAATCAGATGCTGTGCGCCGTCGTAACGGCTTACACCGATCGATCGACGAAGCAACTCGGTAATTTGTTTTCCCGTCAAGATGATTGGCTTTACTTCAATAAACCGTTTTCTTCTGGTGAACTTGAACAGACAGCTTACCATCTCGTGACCGCCTGGAACCAACGGCGACGAGAAGAGTCGCTAGTGAGTAATCTGGAGATGATGCAGACCGGGTTGATGTGGATTCTAAGATCGGTCAGTAATATCAATCGAGTACCTCCACTGGTTATGGAAGCACTGGTCGAAGGTCTACTGAAACACTACCTCAACTTAGCGGGCGCAGAGAACGGATTTATTTTCGTGCCTAGTGGCGATGAAATCGTGCAGTACGGGCAGGGTGTGTTCGAGGATTGTAACAACCTTGCAGATACCAAGTACGAGCAGCAGTGGAAGATGGCGCGCTCTGTCATGTTGGCGGGCCAAGCAACCGTGATCGACGGGACTATGGCCGCAACGCCATTGTTTATTGCCGATGAGCCTATGGGTGTCCTGTTCGTCCAGAAAGACAAGGCGATCGAACACGACTCGAAGTTATTCGACATGTACGCCTCGCAAGCGGTAAACATGATCCAGCACTCAAATCTTTACGAAGAGCTCAATCTACGTAATCTCGAGCTAAACCAGAAAAACCGTGAGCTCGTAGATCTGCTGGATAAGCTTACCCAGTCTGAGCACCTGCAGGAGCAGTTCAAGAAACTGAGCCTTATCGACACACTGACCAATCTACCCAATCGGCGATACATCGAAACCAAGCTCCAGGAAAATTTCGAACAAGCACGTCGTGAGGGCACCGACATGGCCTGCGTCATGCTGGATATCGACCATTTCAAGCAAATTAACGACACCTATGGGCATCCGGCTGGCGATTACGTGCTGCAGCAGATCGGCCTGATCTTTCGGGATCAAAAGCGACCAGACGACCTGGTCAGCCGTTATGGAGGTGAAGAATTTCTGATGCTGTACGTAGATATAAATCCAGAAGATAGCCACTCCTTCTGCGAGCGACTTCGCAGGAGCGTAGAAGCCACGACCTTCATTTTCGATCGGAACAGGATCAATGTCACAGTTAGCGTCGGCTGCCATGTGTTCAATCCGAAAAAAGGCGGTAGCCTTGAGAGTGTCATTGTGCGCGCAGATCATGCGCTCTACAGTGCGAAACGGGCTGGGCGGAATCGCTGTGTCATCAGTATTGAGGATTCACCAGAGCAGACGATCGTACCGGAAATGCTGCAACAAAGCGCAGGCTGACATTTATTGCCGATGAAGTCTATCGGGTTGAATTGAGTAGTCAGGAAATCATATTCGGTTTTTGCGGCATAAGATTTCGTGAGCGGACTGGTGAGAACTTCTGAAGCGTTCGTTCACGTGTTCTGGTCGATACTCAGGCGACGTACTGAGACCGGGATACACCCATGAATACGCTGAAACAGCTAGCCAAACCGCCGATAATTGAAGATCCGAAAACGAACCCGTCGGCTGCGAGGGACAACATCAAGGGACTCGTTGTTGCACCTCGTGTCTTGATTGCTAATGACGACCTGGAACGCGAACGGCAGATTAACAGCTGCTTGTCCGAGAAAGGTTGCGCAATCACGGAAACGCGTACCGTTACCGACGTCGTCGCCTGCTGTGAGCGCAGTGTCCCCGAACTAATTATCGTTCACCTGGAGGACGGCAAAGGAAACGAAGCGGCGGAGGTCTGTGCGGCCGTACGTGCCCTTCCCACGGGCAAGCGGGTTCCCATATTGCTCGCGTCGTCCACGGACAACCGCGACGAAATTGAACTCGCTTTCGCGGCTGGTGCGACGAACTTTGTGCGCAAACCGGTACACATGGGTTTTCTTGCGCAGCAAATCGACCAGCTCATAAAGATATCGCGAAGCTCCTACTATTTGCAGGAGCTGGCCTTGAACGACGGGTTGACGGGTTTACCGAATCGAAAGCAGTTCTTGTTGCACCTGCGCGGATTAATTTCGAACTCACGGCATCGCAACCAGTTAATCGCAGTGCTTTTCGTAGATCTCGATAGATTTAAGACCGTGAACAAAACCATGGGTCACGAAGCGGGCGACATGGTTCTCAAAAGCGCGGCGGAGCGCATCGTCCATTGCGTACGTCGCAGCGATTTTGTAGCCCGCTTTGGGGACGACGAATTCACCGTTTTGCTGAACGGACTCTCATCTCATAAAGTTGCTGCGAAAGTTGCTAGTAAACTCTGCCGTACGTTGTCGAGTGCGTATGCAATCATGGGTAAGACGATATTCATTACTGCTAGCGTCGGCATTGCGATCTTCCCTGATGACGATACCGAGATCGAAACGCTCATGCAGTTTGCGGATACCGCGATGTTGCGGGCGAAAGAGGACGGAGGAAGGTATCGCTTTTATGAATCGGGAATGGAACAGGAAGTCGCCAAACGGATCGATTTAAGCAATGACCTGAGGAAAGCACTAGACCGTGAAGAAATGAGTGTGCACTACCAGCCCCAGATGGATCTACGCACGGGGCGCATCGTAGGAATGGAAGCGTTGATGCGCTGGGAACATGCAGTGCAGGGACAGATTTCGCCGGCTGAGTTTATTACCCTGGCGGAAGAAAACGGGATGATTCATCAACTTGGTAGATGGATACTAAAAACCGCCTGTAAAGATACCAGAGCATGGATAGATGCGGGTTATTCACCGCTGCGCATTTCGGTTAATCTGTCCAGCGTACAACTGGACAATCCAGAGTTTGCCGAAGAAATGCATGCGATCCTCTCCGAGACTGATCTGAACGCACAGTTCCTGACTCTCGAGATTACCGAGGGCACGATCATGCGGAACGTCGAGACCACGATATCTGTGCTCGGGCAGCTTACATCGCTCGGCATCGGTCTCGCGCTCGATGATTTCGGTACCGGCTATTCGTCGTTGAGTTATCTTTCCCAGTTCCCGATCGACATACTGAAAATCGATCGATCTTTCATCAGCAAAATCGGGTTTCACAAACGCAGCGCTGATCTGGTAGAGGCGATCGTCGCACTGGCCCAGAACTTGCATCTGCGAGTGGTCGCCGAAGGTGTCGAAAACGAACAGCAGCAGCGATTTCTTTCGCGCTGCGAGTGCGATGAGCTGCAGGGTTATATTCTCTCAAGACCGCTATCGAAAGACGACTTTGAAGAAGCGATTCTAAAAAGGGTCTGGCCGGCAAAAAAATTGACCTTTCCTTATCGCTAGTCGTATGGGTGGTTTGGGCTCCTTGTGCTCGCGAGCACTCCGTTGTGTTTTAAACTAAGTGGTGGTGATCGCTCGACGGATTACGGCCTACTGCGTAATTTCACCGATAGGGCCAGCCGTACGCGACGGTATGTTTTGGGAGCAACCGGCGTGGTTCCTGAGCGTATCGAAAGTTATTGATCTAAGGTCGGACCCGAACGCTGTAAGTAGTCGTTCCAGGCACGGATTGCGACTTTATCCGGTGAGTTACTGCCAAAGGCCTCGATCACCGCGCGCGCTAGGGGAATGTCAGTAATCAGAGGTATTCCGGAATCCACGGCTTTTCGCCGAATCAAATAGCCGTCCGGTCGACCTTGCTCGTCATATTCCCGTGGGACGTTGATCACGAAGTCGATATTGCCTTCATCGATCAGATCAAGCGCACTTTTCCCATTGCCGTATTGTTTGCCGACAGCGGTACACTCCACACCGATCGATTGCAGCACTTCGGCTGTTCCCTCGGTTGCATAGATCGGAATGCGAAGGTCGTGTGCGATTATCTTGGCCTCCTCGGCAAACCAGTATTTATCCGCAATCGGTCCTAACGACAACAGAACCCCTTTTTGCGGAAACCGGATGCCCGTGGCCAACAAGCCGTGGACCAAGGCCTCGTTCAAGTCTTTTCCGAGGCATCCGACTTCTCCGGTACTTGTCATTTCCACGCCGAGGAGAGGATCGGCGCCGACCAGGCGGGCGAAAGAGAACATCGGCACCTTTACGCCTACGTAATCGAGATCTAGGCTGTTGTTCTCGACGGGTTGAGATACCCCTAGCATGCGGCGCATTGCCTCGGCAGCGAAATTATTGCCAGTTACCTTGGATACGAAAGGTAAGCTTCGGGATGCACGTAGGTTGCACTCGATAACTTTGATTGCGTTACGGGTGGCCAGAAACTGGACATTGAACGGTCCGGTTATCTGCAAAGATTCCGCGAGCTGCAGCGCGATTTGCTTTACTCTGCGGATGCTGGAGATGTAAAGCGTTTGTGGCGGCAAGACCAGCACTGCGTCACCGCTATGTACGCCTGCATCCTCAACGTGTTCGCTGATTGCCCAGAGGATCAATTGGCCCCGATCCGCAACGGCATCGATCTCGATCTCTCGAGCGTGCGTTTCGAACTTGGACACGACAACAGGGTAACGGGAAGAGACTTCCGCGGCGCGCGCGAGTATCTGTTGTAATTCGGCGGGTTCGTGGGCAACGGCCATAGCCGCACCACTCAGCACGTAGCTCGGGCGGACCAGAACCGGAAAACCGCCGAGTTGTTGGACGATGTCGTCGGCATCGGACAAGGCGGTCACATGGCGCCATTTCGGTTGATTTATCTCCAACTCATCCAGCAGCGAGCTGAACTTATTTCGATCTTCTGCGCGGTCGATATTTATCGGACTGGTACCCAATACGGTCACACCGGCTTTGTGCAGGTCCATCGCGAGATTGTTTGGTATCTGGCCGCCCATGCTAACCACCACGCCGTCGGGCCGTTCCCTGTCATAGAGGTCCAGCACGGTCTCCAGACTGATTTCTTCGAAGTAAAGTCGATCGCACAGGTCGTAGTCGGTGCTGACGGTCTCCGGGTTACAGTTCACCATAATAGTTTCGTAGCCTAGTTCCGACGCCGCCTGGAGAGCGTTTACACCGCACCAGTCGAATTCGACGCTGGATCCGATGCGATAGGCACCGGATCCAAGCACCATGATCTTTTTGCGCCTTGACGGTTCGACGTCATCGCTATCGGCGAAATAACTGCTATACAGGTAATTGGTGTCGGCGGGAAACTCCGCCGCAAGCGTATCGATCTGAGCTATCGCGGGCACGATGCGGTGTTCATCCCTGAGTGTGCGCACGTCTTGAGCCGAAACCGAAAAGTGGCGGGCGATGGCCGCGTCGGAGAAGCCGAGCTTTTTATTGGCGCGAAGCTGTTCGGCGGACAATGGCCACGTAGCATCCGACATCTCATTGCTTGCTCGGACAACCGATTCGATTGCGGTTAAGAACCAACGATCGATGCAAGTGATCGCATGAATGTCAGCGGCAGTCAATCCAAGCTGCAGGGCCTTCGCTATGGCGAAGATGCGCAGCGGTGTGGCCTGCCTTAGCGCATACTCTAGGTCGTCGAACTGGAATTTTTCTTGTTCCAATCCGTCCACACCGATGTCGAGCATACGCAAGGCCTTTTGGATGACTTCGGGAAAACTTCGCCCGATTGCCATGACTTCCCCTACGCTCTTCATTTCGCTGCCGATGTGCATCGACGCGCCTCTGAACTTTGTTAAATCCCATCGCGGGACCTTACATACCAGGTAATCCAGCGCGGGTTCGAAAAAGGCTGTAGTACATCGGGTAATCCCGTTGGGTATTTCGGGGAGCGAATAGCCAATTGACAGCTTCGCTGCGACATAGGCCAACGGGTATCCTGTCGCCTTGCTAGCCAGCGCACTTGAGCGAGACAGACGCGCATTGACTTCGATCACGCGGTAATCGGTACTTTCAGGGTCCAGTGCGTACTGTATATTGCACTCACCGACGATCCCCAGGTGTCTGATCGTTTTTATCGCCACGGACCGTAAGAGCTGGTACTCCTCATCGTTCAAAGTTTGTGAAGGCGCGACGACGATCGATTCACCCGTATGTATACCCATTGGGTCGAGGTTTTCCATATTGCATACGGTGATACAGCTATCGCGAGAGTCACGGACGACCTCGTACTCGATCTCCTTCCAACCGCGGAGGCACTCTTCAACGAGTACTTGGTGACCACCGTTGAAGGCGCGTTGCAACGCGTTTTCGAGCTGTTCTTCGCTTTCGACGATACCGCTGCCTCTTCCCCCGAGAGAATAACCACCGCGCAGCATGACCGGGTACCCGATTTCAATGGCCGCCGCGCGCACTTCCTCAGGCGAGGTGCAGGCATGGCTACGCGCGGTTTTTACGCCTATTTCATCTAGCCGATTGACGAACCGTTGTCGGTCTTCAGTATCGCGTATGGACTGGATCGGCGTGCCCAAGACGCGTATTTCATACTTCCGTAATACGCCGCTATCATGCAATGCCAATCCGCAATTCAGAGCGCTTTGACCACCGAAACCGAGTAATATCGAATCGACACTTTCTGCAGCGAGAATGCGCTCGATCTGTTCAGGCTCGACGGCAACCAGATAGATTCGGTCAGCGAACTCCTTGCTTGTTTGGATTGTTGCTATATTGGGATTTACCAGTACGGTCTGAATACCTTCTTCTTTGAAGGCTTTAATAGCTTGTGACCCGGAGTAGTCGAACTCGCCGGCCTGTCCGATCTGCAGGGCCCCGGAGCCCAGTATCAATACTCGACGAGGTTTCTTAGGCAGGTATGTTCCAAACATCTGTCAACCCTGTTTAATTGCGCCGACCATGCGCAAGAAGTCATCGAAGAGGTAACCCGTATCCTGCGGACCGGGGCTTGCTTCCGGATGGAACTGCACGCTACAGAAGGGTTGATTTCGCGATCGGATACCTTCATTCGTGCCATCGTTTGTATTAACGAACCAGGGTTCCCATCCAGGAGGCAACGCTTCGTCAGAAACTGCATATCCGTGATTCTGACTGGTAATAAAACACCGGCGGGTGAGTAGATCTTGTACGGGCTGATTAATACCCCGATGTCCGTATGGTAGTTTGTAGGTATCGCCGCCCGCAGCTAGGGCGAGTACCTGATGGCCGAGACAAATACCCAGCACTGGCTTGTTATACAGATTGAGTATCCCCCGAATCTGCTCGATCAACGTGTGCAGGTCTTTCGGATCACCAGGGCCGTTGCCGATCACGATACCGTCGGCAGATTCAACGTGTTTCCAGAGGTCCATCCACCATGGCACCCGGGTGACGCTGGCTCCCCGAGAGAGGAGGGATCTTATGATATTGTCTTTGGCGCCTATATCGATGACGCCAATCTCGAGTCCGCCGCCACGGTAGTGCAAGGTCTCGGTAGGTGCGACCGACATGAACACTTCTTCACGCATATCGATCCCTTTGACCTGCTTGCGTGCTTCGCTGTCGTCTACACCGTGAGGTATCAACCACCCTTTCATGGTTCCGTACTCTCGGAGTCTTTGCGTCAAATTCCTCGTATCAATGCCGGCGATGGCGGGTACGCCAGACTCGATGAGCCATTCGCCAAGCGATTGCGCGGCCGCGTGATGGCTGTATGCGGCTACGTAGTTCTGGACAACGACGCCCTGGGTCTGGATTCGATCGGACTCGAACGGCCGCTCGAGACTGCCGGGCGCCCGTAACACGGGAACGCCGTAGTTACCGATAAGCGGTTGCGTGAAAACCAGAATTTGACCCTTGTAGGATGGGTCGGTGAGGGCCTCGACATAACCCGTCATCGCGGTGTTGAAAACGACTTCACCTGCGACAGCGGCTTCTGCGCCGAACCCGTAACCGAGGAATTCGGTACCATCTTCGAGAAGTAGCTTCATATCCAATAGCAACGGCTTGCCTTGATGCTATAAATAGCGGTTATTGATCGCCGTGCTTTAGAATCGACTTCAGGTTGCAATAGCGAAACTGCAGGGTGGATAAAGAATCACAATCGACTATCTGCGGCCTCGCGCCGCGATGCTGAAAAATCGTTGCGGAACCTCGGAAGGTTGCTCGCTTGAATCCGGATTTTGAATGACGCTTTTCTTTTCCTGCCGCCCAGTTCATTGGAGTTGAGTGTCGCCGTTAATGCATTGTTCGAGCGCTATCCACGCTACTCGCGGGTGCGGGCTTGCGCGCGACCAGGGTTAAGCAACCGTCAATGGCGAAAGAATTTCTCAAGAATGTCTTTCATCGTCCGATATGCCCCGGGAGCATCGGAGGAACAAATTTATGATTAAAGAAAGTTTTTTATGCCTCGTCCTTACCGGCATCCAGGCCGTTGTTTGGTGTGAAGCGTCTTCCCGCAACGAGGTGTCTATTCTTAACGAAGGCTATGTCGTTCCGATCGAAGGTCGAGAACTCGTACCCGGCTTGGATGTTATGGAAAACGGCGCCCGGTATGTCGCCAGCACTATCGCCCTGGTGAAGGGGAAAACCGCTCAGGGTGAGCGGGCGTTTATCGTCGTTGATCCGGGGTTCGTGGGCAAACGCAAGTGGCTACTTAGAGCGTTACGGAGACAAGGAGTGCGTACTAAAGACGTCACGCATGTGTTTCTCAGCCATCATCATCCAGACCATACACTTAACGCCGCGTTGTTTCCCAAGGCGACCGTCGTCGATTTCTGGGCGACGTACAAAGACGACCTGTGGGAAGACCATCCCGACAAGTACGAAATTATCCCGGGCGTTGAGGTGTGGAGGACGCCGGGCCACACGGACGAGGATGCGTCACTGGTTGTCGACACCGAGTACGGGACAGTGGTCTTTACCCACGTGTATTGGTTTCAAGCCGAAAACGGCACGCTTTTTCCCGCGGAGGATCCATTAGCAGCGAACGAAGACGATTTAAATGAAAGCCGCGAAACCGTGTTTGCGATTGCTGACTGTATCGTCCCTGGCCATGGTCGTCCCTTTCCCAACCCCTATAAACCGGATTCGTTTTGTCGTTTCGATGACTGAGGTGACAACACAATTGTGTCCTGGTCGGGGACTGATGAAATAGCTGTCGAACCCTGAGCATCATGCGTTTGCTGCACAAGCCTTGGATCTTGATGTGGTAGGGGGTGGCCGTGGCGATCGCTTCTGCGACCGCAGAATAAGGCAGAAAGCACACCTGCGCGCCGCGGTCGAGTATCTCCATGATCGTATCGGTCGAGCCGACTTGCATCGGGGGTGCAACTGATCGATACCGATTACCCCCATTAACGTATCCCCCGGCAAAGCGGGGGATACGTTGATGGGGTGCAATTGAGTAATGCTCGAGGCGTGGATTTTCGGATCAAAACACCGAAGATCGAATCGAAGGCTCATACCCCGGTTGTGGACAAGGTGCGCCGCACGGCGTCTTTCCAGCCGTTCACCAACTGCGCCCTCTGCGCCGCCTCCATGGCGGGTTCGAAGCGTCGCTCGCGCCGCCAGTTGTCGGCGAATCCGTCCTGATCAGGCCATACGCCGGCGTGCATGCCAGCCAGCCACGCCGCTCCTAGAGCGGTCGTCTCGAGTATTTCCGGCCGGTCGACCGGTGCGTCGATGATGTCGGCCAGCCGCTGCATGGTCCAGTCCGACGCCACCATCCCTCCGTCGACCCGCATCACCGTGTCGCTCGCGCCTTGCCAGTCGCTTTTCATCGCCTCGAGCAGATCGTTGGTCTGGAAACACACCGCCTCCAGGGCGGCGCGGGCGAACTCGTTGGGACCGGTGCCGCGGGTGATGCCGAACATCGCGCCGCGCGCCTTGGGGTCCCAGTGGGGCGCGCCCAGGCCGGTGAACGCGGGGACCAGGTAAACCTGTTGATGGGGATCGGCCTGCGTGGCCATATCGCCCGATTGGGCGACGGATTTCAGCACCCCCAATCCGTCGCGCAGCCACTGCACCGCGGCGCCGGCGACAAAGATCGACCCCTCCAGCGCATAGGTGGTGCGCCCGTTCAGGCGGCAGCCGATGGTGGTCAGCAGGCGGTTCTTCGACCGCACCAGATCGGCCCCGGTATTCAACACCGCAAAACAACCGGTGCCGTAAGTCGATTTCATCATGCCCGGCCGGAAACACGCCTGGCCGAGGGTCGCGGCCTGCTGATCGCCCGCGATACCGCGGATCGGTATGGCCACGCCAAACAACGACGCGTCGGTCACGCCGAACTCGGCCGCGCTGTCGCGGACCTCGGGCAGCACCGCGCGGGGAATACGCAGTATGTTGAGGAGATCATCGCTCCAATCGTTGTGCGCGATGTCGTACAGCAGGGTGCGCGATGCGTTGGTCGCATCCGTGGCGTGGACGCGGCCGCCGGTCAAGCGCCACAGCAGAAAGCAGTCGACCGTGCCAAAGGCCAGCTGACCGGTATCGGCCCGCGCGCGCGCTCCCTCGACGTTGTCGAGCAGCCAAGCGAGCTTGGTCCCGGAAAAATAGGGGTCCAGGAGGAGCCCGGTCTTCTCCCGAAACAGCGCCTCCACACCCTCCGCTTGCAGTTCGGCGCAGCGGTCGGCCGTGCGCCGGTCCTGCCAGACGATCGCCCTGTGAATGACCTCGCCGGTCTGCCGGTCCCATAACAAAGTGGTCTCGCGCTGGTTGGTGATACCGATGGCCGCAATATCGCGCGCCTCGACGGCGGCGTTTGCGATCGCGCTCAGACAGGTCGTCAGCGTCGTGCGCCAGATGTCTTCCGCGTCGTGTTCGACCCATCCCGATTTGGGAAAATGCTGCTTGAACTCCTCCTGCCCCAGACCGCGAATCTTGAATTTGTCGTCAAAGACGATGGCCCGGGAGCTAGTCGTACCCTGGTCGATGGCGAGTATGTTTCCAGGCATGGCGGATTCCTCGACTCAAACGAAGCGAAACACGAGCAGTGCGTAAACGACGGAGAGCAGCGACGCGCCCCACAGTGGCGTGCCTAACCAGGCCAGCCAGCCGAGATGGATGAAGGCGGACCCGAGCAGGGAAACGAACAAGCGGTCGCCACGGGTCGTGTCGAGCGCCAGAATGCCGCGGCGCGGTCCGCCCCCGGGCGAGAACTTCTCCCACACCACCATGCCGATCAAAAGCGACAATATGAAGATGAAAAACAACGCCGTCTGCCAGGTCCATGCCATCCAGGAAAGTCCCATCTCAACGCCCCCTTGTGGTGCATATCACCGCGCGCCGGGAGCGTCCCGTGCGCCTGGCGTAACTGCTGTAATGCTCTTGCATCGATCGATCGCCCATGGTCACACCCGACCCAGCGCAAAGCCTTTCGCGATGTAATTGCGCACGAAGTAGATGACAAAGGCCCCCGGTACGATCGTGAGTGTCCCGGCGGCCGCCAACAGACCCAGTTCGTAACCCGAGGTGCTGGCCGTTCGAGTCATGGTGGCGGCGATGGGCTTGGCGGCCACCGAGGTGAGTGTCTTGGCCAGAAGCAGTTCGACCCACGAAAACATGAAACAGAAGAACGCCGCCACCCCGATACCGGCGGCAATGGTGGGAATGAAGATTTTAATAAAGAACCGGTGGAACGAGTAACCGTCGATAAAGGATATCTCATCCAATTCCTTCGGTACGCCCGACATGAAACCTTCCAGTATCCATACGGCGAGGGGAATATTGAACAGGCAGTGCGCCAGGGCGACCGCGATATGGGTATCGAACAGCCCGACCGCCGAATACAACTGAAAAAAGGGCAGGGCGAATACCGCCGGCGGCGCCATCCGATTGGTCAGCAGCCAGAAGAACAGGTGCTTGTCGCCGAGAAAGCGATAGCGGGAAAAGGCGTAGGCAGCGGGCAGGGCGACGGTGACCGACAACAGAGTATTCATTACGACATAGGTGATCGAATTCAGGTACCCGTTGTACCAGGTGGGGTCGGTGAATATCTTGACGTAGTTGTCGAAGGTGAATTCCTGCGGCCAGAGCGTGAAGGTCCCGAGAATCTCATTGGTCGTTTTGAACGACATATTGACGAGCCAGTAAATCGGCAGCATCAGAAACACGATATAGAGGGTCGGTGCGAGCCACTTGAAACGTTTCATCAGTTTGCCTCGTCGCGGGTCATGACCGTGTAGAACACCCAGGAAAGCAACAGCACGATCAGAAAGTAAATCAACGACATGGCCGCTGCCGGACCCAGGTCGAACTGACCGAGGGCGATCTTCACCAGATCGATCGACAACAAGGTGGTGGCGTTGCCCGGCCCCCCGCCGGTGAGTACGAACGGCTCGGTGTAGATCATGAAGCTGTCCATGAAACGCAGCAGGACGGCGATGGTCAGGACCCGCTTCATTTTCGGTAGCTGTATGTACCAGAATACCGACCACGCGGAGGCGCCGTCGATTTTCGCCGCTTGGTAATACGCATCGGAAATGGAGCTGAGACCGGCGTAGGCGAGCAGCACGACCAGTGAGGTCCAGTGCCAGACGTCCATCGCGATCAGGGTCGCCCAGGCGGAAAAGGGCTGCCGCGTGAAGTTGTAATCGAACCCCAGGGTATTGAGCGTCTTGCCCAGCAGGCCGATTTCGGGCAACGCAAAGATATTCCACATCGCACCGACAACGTTCCAGGGGATCAACAACGGCATGGCCATCAATACGAGGCAAACCGACACCCACACACCTTTGCGCGGCATCGCCAGCGCGATTGCCACGCCGAGCGGCACCTCGATGAGCAGAATCGTGCCGGTAAACAGCAACTGCCGCTTGAGTGACTCGTGGAAGCGCGACGAATGCATGATCTCCTCGAACCACTTGACGCCCTCGAAAAAGAACACGTTGTCGCCGAAGGTTTCCTGCACTGAGTAGTTGACGACGGTCATCAACGGGATCACGGCGTTGAAGGCAACCAACACGACGACCGGCACTACCAGCCACCAGGCTTTGTGATTGAGCGTTTTGGTATTCATCGTATTACCTTCTCAACTCACGATCCAGCCGTCGGCATAGACCTGGGTATGCGCGGGATCGAATTGCAGGTGGGCCCTGTCGCCGGGGATTTCCTCGCTTTCGTCGATCAGCAGTTTAATGTTGGTATCTCCGTGCAGCGTCTCAACGATGCGAAAACGCCCGGCATCGCTCACCTTGCCGAGACGTACAGGTATGCCGCTGTCGGCGAAGCTCACGAACTCCGGTCGTACGCCGATCTGCAGCGCCTTGGCGCCAGTCGGGACGCGTATTAGGTTATCCGTTGCCACAGCATGTCCCGCGAATCGCGCGACGCCGCTTTCCACTTCGCACGGCATCAGGTTCATACCGGGGGAGCCGATAAAATGACCGACGAAGGTATGCCGTGGCCGCTCGAACAGATCGACCGGTGTGCCGGCCTGCACCACGGTGCCCTCGTGCATCACCACCACCTGATCGGCAAAGGTCAGCGCTTCAGTCTGGTCGTGTGTGACATAGATCATGGTCGATTTGACCGCCTGGTGGAGTTCCTTGAGTTTCGAGCGCAGCTGCCATTTCAGATGCGGGTCGATGACCGTCAGCGGTTCGTCGAACATGATCACGTTGACGTCGGAGCGCACCAGTCCCCGCCCGAGTGAGATCTTCTGCTTGCCATCGGCCGTCAGGCCCGACGCACGTTGCGGCAGCATCGGTTCGAGATCGAGCATCGCCGCGATTTCGCGCACCCGTTGATCGATCTGTTGCCTGGGTACACCGCGGTTGCGCAGCGGAAAGGCGAGATTGTCGTAGACGCTCATGGTGTCGTAGACGACCGGGAACTGGAAGACCTGGGCGATGTTTCTTTGGTCCGGCGGCGTCTCGGTCACGTCTTTGTCGTTGAACAGTACGCGGCCCTCGGTCGGTTTCAACAGGCCCGAAATAATATTGAGCAGCGTCGTCTTACCGCACCCCGAGGGTCCGAGCAACGCGTACGCGCCGCCTTCCGCCCACTCCAGGTCGATTTGTTGCAACGCCCAGTCGGCAGCCTTTTTTGGATGTTTCCGGTAAGCGTGTCGCAGTTTCTCGAGTGTAATTCGTGCCATTTTGGTGCCGAGTGAATCAGGTGCGAACCAGCGTCAGATCGCGGTCGAAATATAGTGCGCGCGCCGTATCGATCAAGAAAGTCGCCGCCTCGCCAATGCGGTAAGTATGCACGCCGTGCGCCTGGGATACCCAGGTCTCGCCGAGCAGGTCGAAGTGAATAACGCTCTCCGAACCGGTGATCTCGTTGATCAGCACCTCGTCCTGGATTGCCACGCCGGTCGTCGCGGCTGCTTTTGGGAGCACGTGATGCGGGCGCACGCCCATGGTGTACACGCCGTCCGGTAAGGCCTGCAAACCGTTTTCGGCCGGCCAGCTGATGGCTTCGGAAAGAAAGACCCGTCCTGCTTTCTTGGTGACCTGCACGGTGTTCAACGGCGGGTCGGAAAACACCTTGGCGGTGGTGAGGTCGGCGGGCTCGCGGTAGACGTCGGCGGTTGCGCCGAACTGGGTGATTCTCCCTTCGTGCACGGCGGCCGTATGCCCGCCCAACAGCAAGGCCTCCATGGGCTCGGTGGTGGCGTATACCACGGTGCATTCGCGATCGGCGAACAGGCGCGGCAACTCGTTGCGTAGTTCTTCGCGCAGTTTGTAGTCGAGGTTGGCCAGCGGTTCGTCGAGCAGGATCAGGTCGGCGTCTTTCACCAGTGCGCGCGCCAGTGCCGTGCGCTGCTGTTGCCCGCCAGACAATTCCTCGGGCTTGCGGTCGAGCAGATCGGACAGCTGCAGCAACTCGGCGATTCCACCGACCCGCGCCTTGACTTCTTTCCTTGGCAACCGGGCAACACGCAGTGGCGAGGCGATGTTTTCGAACACCGACAGGTGAGGGTAATTGATGAACTGCTGGTAAACCATCGAAACGTTGCGCTGTTGCACCGGTATGCCGGTAACGTTGTTGCCCTTGAAATGGATTTCGCCGGCGGACGGCGGTACCAACCCCGCCATCAATTGCATGAACGTTGTCTTGCCGGCTAAGGTGGTGCCGAGCAGAATATTGAAGCCGTTGTCTTCAAATTCGACACTGGTTTCATAGATGTGGATTTCTCCGTCTACGCGTTTTTCAACGTTCTTGAGCGCCAGTGTCAAACTTGACTCCTCTGCGGTTCTTGTCGTTTTGCGAATACCGGTTTTTCTCGTCGAACCGTCACGGCGTTGTTATACCCGATCCGTTACGGGTACGTGCCTTGCGCGCCACTGCGCATCGGCACCCGTCTCCCGTACGGCCTTCGGCTCACAGCGCCGCGGGCGGCCGCGTTGAACGACCGCCCGCAAAAGCTACGTCAGCCGCGGTTCCAGCGCTGCACGAGTTCGTCGTAGTCGATAGTGATACCCTTGGGTTTTTCGTTGGCCAGCTTGGCCTTGGGACCGTCGGGTTTACCCAGCCATTCACCCGGGTCCATCTCGTCGTTGAGTCGGGGGCCGCAACCGCCGTAGGTCTTGGCCTTTTCATCGGCCTTCTGCATACGCGCCATGACCTGGTCCATCTGTTCCGCCAGCCGGTCCATGGCCTGCTGCGGGGTAAAGACACCGGAGTTGACGTCGCCGATATTTTGCCACCACAGTTGCGCCAGCTTTGGATAATCGGGCACGTTGACGCCCGTGGGCGTCCACAAGACTCGGTCGGGCGAGCGATAGAATTCCACCAAACCACCCAGTTTAGGCGCCCGTTCGCTGAACGAGGCATGGCGAATATCGGAATCGCGAATGATCGTCAGACCGACGTGGCTCTTCTTCAGCGAAACCGTTTTCGACACCACGAATTGTGCATACAGCCAGGCGGCCTTACGCCTTTCCACTGGGGTGGATTCGAACAGCGTCCACGATCCGGCGTCCTGATAGCCGAGTTTCATCCCCTCTTCCCAGTAAGGGCCGTGCGGCGAAGGCGCCATCCGCCATTGCGGATTGCCGGCATCGTCGACCGTGTTGTTGCCCTCGCTCTTCGGCGCCACCATCGATGCCGTAAATGCCGTGTACCAGAATATCTGTTGCGCCACGTTACCCTGCGACAGCGCGGGCAGCGACTGGTAGAAGTCGTAGTCGGCCGCGCCGGGCGGTGCGTACTTACGCAGCCATTCGTCCCACTTGCGAATCGCGTAAACCGCGGCGGGTCCGTTGGTTCCGCCACCGCGGCTGACCGATGCGCCGGCGGGGTTGCACGAGCCTTCCTCCATGCGTATACCCCATTCGTCGATGGGTCGCCCGTTCGGTATGCCTTTCGATCCGGCACCGGCCATCGACAACCACGCATCGGTCATCCGCCATCCGAGATCGGGGGCGCGCTTACCGTAATCCATGTGACCGTAGACGCGGGTACCGTCGATTTCCTTGACATGCACGGAGAAAAATTCCGCGATGTCCTCATAGGCCGACCAATTGACCGGAACGCCCAGTTCGTAGCCGTACATCTCCTTGAACTTCGATCGGATATCGGGCCGCTTGAACCAGTCGTAACGAAACCAGTACAGGTTGGCGAACTGCTGGTCGGGCAGCTGATAGAGTTTGCCGTCCGGGCCGGTGGTGAAGGATTTGCCGATGAAATCGTCGACGTCCAGTGTGGGCAGCGTCACGTCTTTTCCGTCGCCGGCCATCCAGTCGGTCAGGTTGACCGCCAGTTGCAACCGGGAGTGCGTCCCGATCAGGTCGGAGTCGTTGATGTACGCGTCGTACAGGTTCCGCTTGGTCTGCATCTGAGTCTGTACGGCCTGCACGACCTCACCTTCGCCGAGCAGTTGGTGGTTGACCTTGATGCCGGTGATTTCCTCGAATGCCTTGGTCAGCGTCTTGGATTCGTACTCGTGGGTCGGGATGGTTTCCGACAACACGTTGATCTCCATTCCCTGAAACGGCTTGGCCGCGTTGATAAACCATTCCATTTCCTGCATTTGCTCGGACATGCTCAACGTCGAAGGCTGGAACTCGCTTTCGACCCATCGTTTGGCTTCGTTGATTCCGGCGTGGCTGATCGAAGCCACTGAAGCCGCAATCACTAAGGCGCTGGTGGCAACCAAGGGCCTCTTCATAAGTCTTCCTCCTGTTCAGTGTCGGTATATTTTTCGGATCGGGTTGCTGCTTGGTTCGAAAAAAAACGAATGCCCACGGGCTAGGGTCGACATGCGTTTGTCGGGTCCAGCTTCGCGACACGTCGCGGGGCTGTGCAGACGGCAATTTATAACATTATGTTTTTATTATTTATTCGATTTCACTCTTTACGCCTAGCACGCTAAGTATAGTGGCTTGCAGTCGTCCTACAAATGGAAAATACTGGGTTTCGAATTCGGTTCCAAACGAACCTATGGCCACAACGATGCAATGAACCCGTGTTGCCCGTAACACCTCGACAAAGGGGCATCGTACAGCTCGCCCGGCGCGAAGGTCGGGTGGATGTGGAAATGCTCGCGGCGCAATTCAACGTCACCCCGCAGACCATCCGCAAAGATCTCAACGAGCTCTGCGAGCAAGGCCTGCTGCGCCGCTACCACGGGGGTGCCGTGCTGGCATCCGGCGCGGCCAACCTGACGTACCAGGCGCGGCGCCAGATGGCGCCATACGCCAAACAGCGTATAGGACGCCGTACCGCCGAACTGATTCCGGACAACTGCGCGCTGTTGATCAACATCGGCACGACGACCGAACAGGTGGCTTACGCGCTGCGCGAACATCAGGGTCTGATGGTGATTACCAACAACATCAACGTGGTCAATATCCTGCAAGGGCATGAAAACATCGAGGTCATCGTAGCCGGCGGTGCGTTCAGACATACGGATGGCGGAATTGTGGGAGAGGCGGCCGTGGATTTCATCCAGCAGTTTCGCGTCGACTACGCAGTGGTGGGCGCGTCGGCGATCGACGAGGACGGGGCGTTGCTGGATTTCGACTACCGCGAGGTCAAAGTGGCCAAGGCGATCATGCAGCAGGCGCGCCGCTCGATACTGGTCGCCGACCACATGAAGTTCGCACGGACCGCGCCAGTTCGAATCGGCCATCTGTCTGAGGTCGACTGCTACGTGACCGATGAAGCGCCACCTCCGGCGATTGTCGCGTTGTGCTGCGAGCACGACGTCAGCATCGAAATTGCCGGCCCCGCCCAGGGAGAGGAGGCATGAACCGCCGAGCGGGTCAACGGCCGCCACCACGCGCTGAAGTCATCCATCGGTCAGATTTGTTGCAGCAGTTCCAGACGCGTTCGCGCTGGGATCTGGTCGTCATCGGCGGAGGTGCGACCGGCCTGGGTATAGCGCTGGACGGTGCGGCGCGCGGACTTTCGGTGGCGCTGGTCGAAGCGGACGATTTCGCCAAGGGGACGTCGTCTCGCGCGACGAAACTGGTCCACGGCGGCGTACGTTATCTGGCGCAGGGCAACATTGGGTTGGTGCGCGAAGCGCTGCGCGAACGTGCTGCACTGCTGAACGCCGCGCCGCATCTGGTTCAGCCCTTGGCTTTCATCATGCCTGTCTACGGCCGGAAAGGCGCCTGGTTCGACAAGTGGTTCTACGGAATCGGGCTACTGCTATACGATCTGCTGGCCGGCGGTAAGGGGTTGGGGAAAACCCAATTGCTCAGTCGCAAAGAAACGGCCAAGCGTCTCCAGGGTGTGCGTATTCAGGGTCTTGCAGGTGGGATCCAATACTGGGACGGTCAGTTCGACGATGCGCGCTTTGCAATCGCCCTGGCACGTAGCGCCATCGCTTACGGAGCCTGCCCCGTCAATCATTGCGCGGCGGTCGAATTGCTTAAAGAAGGTGGTCGCGTCACGGGGGTCGTCGCCCAGGACCATGAATCCGGCCGGCTTTACCCGTTGCGAGCCGAGTGCGTTATCAACGCCACCGGTGTCTGGGTAGATACCATACGGCGCATGAGTGACCCCGATCGCGCCGACTTGGTGGTGCCCAGCCAGGGCATACACTTGGTGGTCGATCGCGATTTTTTGCCCGCCGACCGGGCGCTCATCGTACCCAAGACCGAGGATGGGCGTGTGCTGTTTGCAATCCCCTGGTTGGGCAAGACCTTGCTCGGAACCACCGATACGCCACGTCGGGAGGTCGAATTCGAGCCGATGCCGTTGCACGAGGAGGTTGAGTTCATCTTGCGGGAGGCTGGTCGATATCTCGCGCGGGCACCGACGCGCGCCGACGTGCGTTCCGTTTGGGTCGGACTGCGGCCCCTGGTGAGGCCGCCGAACAACGGCAGCGCGCACACCAAGACAATGTCGCGCGAGCACACGGTGCTGATGGAAACGGATGGCCTGTTGACCGTCACGGGCGGCAAGTGGACGACTTATCGCGCGATGGCCGAAGACGTGCTCGCGCAAGGCGCGGCGGCCGGCTTGATCCCCGACCAAGGTCCGTGCACGACCGCGACGCTGACACTGGTCGGTGCTCCGGATCGGCATCCGCGCGGGTTAAACGAAGCACCCGGGTTGCATCTGTACGGAACGGATGCGTCGATCGTTCAGTCGTTGCCCGGTGCGAATATCGAGCTGGCACCCGGGTTAACCGAGGCAATGGTCCGCTTCGCGGTACGCTACGAACAGGCCCGCTCGGTCGAAGATTTTCTGGCCAGACGCTCCAGGCTGTTGTTTCTCGATGCGCCCAAGGCTGTATCCGTCGCCGCGCAAGTCGCCGACATTCTGGCCGAGGAGTTGGGCGCGGGGTTCGATGCGCCCGGGAGTGTCGACGCGTTCACGAAACTCGCGCAGCGTTACCAGACACTGCCTTAGGAGGCAATAACGCTCGGCAATTGGGGGGTTTCGGCAGCGCATCGACCAGGAGCCTGACCTCCTACAGCCCTTGATTCACATCCGTAGGAGCCGAGCCCGCTCGGCGATGTGCGTCCGATCAACGCCGCGTTGAAAGCACCCTGCTAACGATTGTGATTGAATAACTCGGAAAAAACGCGGCCCAGGTCTTCGTCGAGGATCGGTTTGACCAGATTGATGAAAGGCTGCGCGCCGGCGTACTCGCGTTGGATGTCGACCGCGTTGTAGGCGCTGATGAAGACCGACCGGACTTGCGCCAGGCGCCAGATCTGGTTGGCTGCTTCCACGCCAGTCATATCGGTTCTGAGCTGTGTGTCCATCAAGACGAGATCGGGTTTGTGGGTGGCGGCGTGGGTAACCGCGTCCTCGCCCGTATCCACGATGCCGGATACCTCGTAACCCATACGTTGCAGCGTAAATTCCAACGCCATGGCTGATATGGCTTCATCCTCGACAATCAGTATTCTCTTTTTCACGCGTGTCCGTATATTGCGTTGTGGCGGTAGCGTTCACAAACCGAGCGGAATCTCCATGCCCAGGCGAAACGTGCGTCCGCGTACTGGCGAGCCCCCCGGGATGGGTGCGCCGGTAAACTCACCGGTGTCATCGTCGGTGATATTCGAGATGCCGCCCAGCAGCGTAAGATCCTGGAGTTTGTACCGGAGATGCAGGTTCGCCGTCCAGGCCCCGTCCAGCCGTTGCGGGAGTATGGTCGAGGCCGTATCTATACTGCCACGATACGTCATATTGAGATTGGCGTTCCAACGACCGTGCCGATAGTTGAAAGCCACCGCTCCCTGGTTCCTAGGGTGCGATTGCGGATTGTCTGCCACCTCGAAACCGTGCGCATAGCTGCCGCGGACGGAGAGGCGGGGTGTGATGAACGCCTGGAGTTCCAATTCGACGCCGGACAGATCGGTTGAACCACTGTTTATCCAGGTGGCTCGGGGATCCGTCGCGCGATCGAGCACTCGGCGCACGATTTGGTTGGAAATCCAGTTGCGGTACCCGGTGAAGGTGAATTGGTAGGGGCCGACCTCTTGCAGCCACGCCAGTTCCAGGGTGCGGATTTTCTCGGGCCTCAGGTTTTCGTTACCGATGCTCCTGGGACTGTTGATACTGCTTAGTTCCAATACCGTGGGCGCTCGAAACGCTTGACCGTACATCAGTTTGAAGACGGTATGTTCACTGGATTGGTAGACGAGCGCCGCGCGCGGATTGGTCGCGGAACCGAAATCTGAATAGTGATCAAAGCGGACGCCCAGCGTCGCGTGCAGGTCGTCTCTAAGTTCAACCTTGTCTTGTACGAAGGCGCCTAAAATGCGTCGGGACTCGCCCTGCGGTCCGAAGTTCGAAGTCGCGATCACGTCCCCGTAAAAAGTGATGGGGATCGGTGGGCTGGGCGGAGGGTCCGCCAGAATCAGCAGATCGATAAAATCGGTGGTCTCGTAGTTATTTTGGTTCCGCAGGGTATCGAAGTGGGTGTATCGGTATTCGAACCCACCGAACAGATGGTGTCTCGAATCCAGCCGCAACGATCCGTCGAGACTGAAATCCCACTCGGTCAGCCGAACCAAGCTGCCACCCATGAAGGCCGGCGCATCCGGAACGCCTGTCACCTCTTCCATGGTCAATCGACGGGAAGGATCTCCCACGATGATCGGAGGTTCGCCCAGGCCGTCATTGTCGATGCGCCGCACGCCACCCGAGAACTTCAATTTACGCGCGTCTGACCTGGCGATCTGGTAAGTGACCCGCAGCGACGAATCCTCGGCGTGGTACTCGTTGGCGTTGTTGGCCGGTGTTACGCCAAAGACGTAGAAATCATCCACAGCGAACTGCGCGTGCCTGGCCTCAACAAGCAATTTTCCGGTTTTGAGCGTGGCGTACAGAGAGAACGCCTGTTCAGGGTCTTGAGTGGTTGCGGGCACCGCCGAACTCGGGTCGAAAAATTTCTCACCGTCGTTGGTCAGGCCCGACACATAGACCGAGGCATTATAACGGTCGTTGCCGCCGGACAGCGCCACGTGGCCGTCGATTCCCTGGTGGCTGCCGACGGCGAGGGCGGCTTCGTTCTGCCCATCGGCGGTGACGATATTGACCACGCCCAGAAACGCGTTCGACCCGTACAAAGCCGACCCCGGACCTCGGATGATCTCCACTTGAGCGACGTTGCCGGTCGATAGAAACCGATTGAACAGTATGGCCGCGCCGGAGAAATCGTCATTGAGGCGTTGGCCGTTCAGCAGGAAAAGAATATCGTTGGAGAGTTGCGAAGAGTTTCGGCCGCGCGCCGAAATCGCGTAACTGCTGCGGCTGGCGGTCCGTGCCGACTGCATGCCCGGCACGTAATTGAGCAGGTCCTCGACCGTGAGTATCCCCATGTTGCGTATCTCGCGGCGGGTAAACACCGTCACCGACGATGGGGCTTCGCGAAACGACTCGGCCGCCAGCGAGGCGACCGTGACCGGTACCTCCATGAGGGATGCCAAATCCATATCGGCGACTCGCTGATGATCCGTACCATGCTCGGTGGCCGCGGTTGCGAAGGGAATACAGCAAATAACAAAGACGAGCCAAAGGCGAATGTCCCGCGAACTGGATTTTGGACTATCCCGCTTCAACAAAGGAACAACTCCCGATGTCGTTGGCCTGTCGCCTATTTTTCAGGACGAATTGTTATGAGTTATGAGCCGATAATGATAGAGTCTTCAGGCAAAAATTTGAACCTTGGCGAAAAGTAAGGAAGCGCTCCGTCGTATTGGGTGACTCGGAGATCGCCGCTTGGCAGGTAATGAGCCTCACTGACTTTGCACAAAAAGGACGGCGCCGCACCCGCCTTCTCCTCCTGCTGCTGGCAGGGGCCTGCGCTTACGCCCCGCACTTGCGGACGGCCGCGGCGGGGGACAAAGAGAGCCTGATCAAGGCCGGCTTCATCGCGAAGTTTCCCGCGTACATCACCTGGCCGTCCGAAAATGGCCGCCGACCCTCGGGATCGTTCCGCTACTGCGTGCTTGGACCTGACGACATAGTCGATCATCTGCGCTCGGTGGTAACGCTGTCCGGCGATCAACCACCCGATGGAAAAGTGCGCGTCATTGAGCGGGTTTCGACGAGTATTCCCTGTGACGTGTTGTTCATTCCGGACCGCGCGGCGCATCGAATCACCGCAATCAAGGCTGCGTTGGGGCGCACTGCGGTGTTGCTGATAGGGGAAACCCCGGGGCTTGCCCGACAGGGCGCGCACATCAATTTGTTCCGCGCGGACTGCCGCTACAGATTTCGTATCAATCGCGGCGCGATCAGGGAATCCGGTTTACGCGTCAGTTTTCGCTTGTTGGAACTGGCGGAGGTCATCGATTGATGCTGCACGGTATACGCCGCCGATTCACCCGGATGTCGATCAGCGCCAAGCTGGTCAGTATCATCATGGCGATCAGCCTGGCGGCGCTCGCTTTGGGCGCGGCCCTGACCTTCATTATTCGTGTGGAGGTATTGCTCGACAGCCAGACGAGCCGGATGGGACTGGTTGCGGACATGTCGGTGGACTATGTCTACGCGCCCATGCATTTTGCTCAGGTCGACGCCACCGTGGAGCGACTGCGCTATTTGAGGCGGGTGCCGGAGATTGCGGCCGCTGTCTTGTTGGACAAAAACGATGTCGAATTCGCTCGCTGGGGACGCGACCCGTCGGTATTCGCGCGGCTCCCGCTGGACAAACCACTACCGATCAGCCTGCTCAACGAACACTTCAGCGTCTCCCGTCCGGTCAACAGTCCGGACGGCTCCGTCGCCCTGGGCCGACTCTTTATACTTGCCGAGACGCGGCAGCTACGCCAGCAGGTGTTTGAATACCTGCTTGCCATGGTGACCGTGGCGTTCGCCGTCACCGTGCTCGCCATCGTGCTCGCGATGCGTTTGCAGCGTGCGATTTCAGGGCCGATAAAAGCGCTGGCGCAGGTGACGACGCACATATCTAATCACGCGGACTACAGTTTGCGAGTCGAACCCAGGACCGAAGACGAGATTGCGCAGCTGTATACGGCTTTTAACACTTTGTTGCAGCGGGTGCAGGATCGCGAAGCCGAAACGGTGCGCGTCAACAAAGAATTGCAAAGGTCGCATGACGAACTGGATCGACGTGTTCAGGAGCGCACCGTGCAACTCAAGGAAGCAAATATCCTGCTAAGTCGTTCACTCGAGGACAAGGAAACTTTGCTGCGCGAGGTCCATCATCGAGTCAAGAACAATCTGAACGTGATTACAAGCCTATTGTCGTTGCAAAGCGGCGACCATAACGGGCTGGTGGACGTATCGATCCTGCGTGACGCGCAGCAACGGATAAAGACGATGTCTCTGGTGCACGAGACTCTCTATTCGGCGGAAAACTTCGGCGAACTTGCGGCCCATGAGTTTATCGATCGGGTCGTCGAGAGCCTGAAGGAAATGTATCGGATCAGGCAGCGCGGCATCGTGTTGCGGATCGACACGGCGGACATTGAGCTTGACGTCGTGCAGGCGATCCCCATTGGCCTGATCGTCAATGAACTGGTGACCAATGCCTTCAAATATGCCTTTGTCGGCCGTGCGGGCGGCATCGTCGAGGTGAGTTTATCGGAAACGCCCGATGGGGGCTTGATGCTTAGTGTGTCCGATGACGGCGTCGGTATCGCGAACCCGGCGGCCCTGGATCGGTCGCCAACGCTGGGGATCAGACTGGTCAAGGCCCTGGTCGGGCAGATTCGCGGGCAGCTGAACATATCGGTAGAGGCGGGAGCGACCTTTGAAGTGGTCTTTCATCGCAAGTACCATTCGCGCGGTGCGCGCGAGAAGATCGGGCGACGCTCGACCGCGAGGTTACCCTGAGGTCCATCGCCATGGCGGTCAAATCGATACTTTGCGCCCGGCACTCCGGTCGGGCAAGCGGATGATGCGTGTTAAGCTGCGCTTGGCAGGTAACTGACGCCCGAGTGGGTTGGTGCCTGTGTTGTTGTCAGCACATGGTGAACTCAGACGATTATGAATGACTTGACTACCGATAACCCGGTTATCACACAACAGCTGGCGCATCGCTCGATTCGGAAATTCACCGAAAAACCAATCGACGCGGAGTTGCTGAATATCTTGATCCGTTGCGGGCAAGGCGCTGCGACATCGAGTTTCATCCAGGCTTACTCGGTCATACGGGTCACTGCGCCAGAGGCAAGAGCGGCGATATCCGCCGCCGCGGGCGGGCAGCCCTGGATCAAAACTGCACCCGAGTTCCTGGTGTTCTGCGCCGATTTGCGACGTATCGAGCGCGCTTGCGTGGCGCGCGGTTTTGGCGAACTTGCGGGTTACTCGGAGCACAGTGTGGCGGCCATAGTCGACGTCGCATTGATGGGCCAAAACGTTTTACTGGCGGCCGAAGCGGCGGGGCTTGGCGGGGTGTTTATCGGCGGCATCCGCAATGACCCGCAGGTGCTTGTCGATCTACTGGCGCTGCCGCGCTTGGTCGTCCCGGTGTTTGGAATGTGCCTGGGTTGGCCGGCTCACAGTCCGGGCGTTAAACCACGTATGAAACCGGACCTGGTGCTGCATCAAGACACCTACCGAGACCAGGAGCCCGATGAAGCCGCGGACTACGATCAGACGATGGCCGACTACTACCGTTCACGGGGAAGCAACGTCAAGCTGAGCGACTGGAGCACCGCGACGGCCGAGGCCATACAGGGAAAAACGCGCGAGCACATGCTGTCCTTCTTACGGCAGCAGGGTTTCTTTCTTTGTTGAAGCGGCGCGATGGCCTGGCGCGGCGCACCGCGATGCTCAGGTCTTTAACAGCGCCATGAACTCCGATCGGGTGCGCGCATCCACCTCAAAGGTGCCACGCATCGAACTGCTGACCGTAGTGCTGCTCTGCTTCTGCACGCCGCGCATCATCATGCAGGTATGGCTGGCCTCCATGACGACAGCAACACCGTGCGGATCCAGGGTTTTCATGAGGGCCTCGGCCACCTGATTGGTCAAGCGTTCCTGCACCTGCAAACGACGCGCGTAAACATCGATGACGCGGGCGATCTTGCTCAGCCCGACGACCTTACCTTTGGGCAGGTATCCTACGTGCGCTCGACCGAAAAAGGGCAGCATGTGGTGTTCGCACAGGGAGTAGAACTCGATGTCGCGCACCACGACCATCTCTTTACAGTCTTCGGTGAACATGGCGCGGCGCACCACGTCTTCGGCGTCGGCGTCGTAACCGCTGGTCAGAAAATCCAGCGCCTTGGCCACGCGCAGCGGGGTGCGCTGCAGCCCTTCTCGATCCGGGTCTTCGCCGATACGCGCCAACATGTCGCGGATGATGGCCTCCATGTCGGGATCGTAGACCTCGGATTCCGGTTCCGGATCGAGGTTGTCGGCGTAGCGGCCGGCACTGAATTGTCTGGCTTTGTATTTTTGCGAGCTCATGCGCGAGTCCCCTGTACGGGTGGTTTCCGAGTGGTTATGTCTTGCCTCACGTTAGTAAAAGAAAGCATCGGTCTTTGCAGAATCAATTCCGCCCCAACGATTGTGGCAATCTGTCGTTCGAAGCCGCGCCGCACCAACAAACGAAAGAAAACGATGACATGGACGCCGCTGAACAAAATGATACCGGCCAGGGTGTCGAGTATGTCCGACACGGCAGCCACCTGGTACGCCGCAAAGGGCACGGAAGGGCGCCAGTGTTCGGTACCAAAGACGGCGTCACCGGCACCCTGACGCCGGGCAAACGGTTCTTCGACTATTTAGACAGCACCGCGGTGACCGACATTTATTCGTACACGGCGATGTGCGACGCACTCCGGCAGGCGCTGGCGAGTCACGGTCTTTTTTCATCGAATGGCCGTGAATACTCTACAGGTCATGCGCCGTTGGAGGTTCATAGTCGAGTCTGGGAGTTTGGACGAGGACCATGATTCTCGCAGAGCTCCCAACGTACGCGGTCCCGATTGGCTGCAGTTGCATGGCGAGCGGGACTGCAGTGGTGATCTTGTCCGATCTCGAGTGCACCGATCGTCGCAATCATCGTGATGACGACAAACGCTGCGCGTACGACGGAACTTAATATCGAGTGAAAAAGGAGATTGAAAATGAATCACATCACTATCGAACTGAACGAACTGACCTCGCAGGATATCGAGCAGGTCAGCGGTGGCAGCTCAGTCGCGGTCAACGACTGGGACTTCCACTACGAGTGGAAAAACCAGCCGTTCTGGCAGCCCTGGCAGATCGCGATCTGGGTGAATCACCTTTACGAAGAGCACAGTGGACCGACCGATACCGGAACGACGGGTCAAGGCACCGGGCACGGGCTGCCGGGCTGACCGGACCCGCGGGTGGTAACCGGGGAGCCGGTTCGATGCCGGCTCCCCGTCCACGCCAGCAACGTAGCGACGATCCCTGCGAGTCGGCCGCAGGGGTCACCTCCGGTGGCTTTGTCTCCGTCAGGTTCCCACCTACCTCAGGTTGCGCCGGGAAGCTGAACGGGTCGATCGCGTCATTGCCAACGAGGTCGGGCGTGTGTCACTCGGAAACGGAGACTAGCCGGCCTCGGATTCAAGCAGGGCGCGCATTTCTCCCAACCGGGCCTTATCGCTTTTGAGCACTGACGGATAGCGGGGTGCGAGGCGTTTCAGGGCCTTCTTGATGATCCGCGCCACCGTCCAGCGCATAAAAGGCTTGTCGTCGGCGGGGATGGCGTACCAGGGCGCCCAGGGACGCGAGGTGGCTGCCAAGGCCTGTTCATACGCATGCATATAAACGCTCCATAACGCCCGCTCCTGCACATCGCCAACGGAGAACTTCCAGTTCTTCTCCGGTTCGTTGAGGCGCGACAAGAAGCGCCGACGCTGTTCCTCATGCGACACGTTGAGAAAGAATTTCAGGACGAGCGTCCCGTTGCGGGCCAGGTGGCGTTCGTGATCGCGAATCGACGCATAGCGCGCGTTCCACAATTCTGTCGGGTCGGTAGGCACTTCGATGCGTTGTCCGGCCAGGTATTCGGGGTGTACGCGCAACACCAGTACTTCTTCGTAATAACTGCGATTGAAGACACCGATGCGGCCTTTTTCGGGCAATCGGCGGCAGGTGCGCCACAGAAAATCATGGTCCAGTTCTTCCGCCGAAGGCTGCTTGAAGGAAGACACCTGGCACCCGGCTGGATTGACTCCGCTTAACACGGCGCGAATCGTGCTGTCCTTACCCGCCGCATCCATGGCTTGAAAAACCAGTAGCACACTGTGGGCGTCGGCCGCGTAGAGGCGCCGCTGCCACTCGTCCAGGTCCTTGACCCGATTCTTCAGCTTTTTTTGCAGCTTCTTCTGATCGGGCGCACCGGGGGGTGGCCGGCTCGACAGGTCAACGAGCCCGGCGCTGCCGTCGAAGGGGACGAGATAGGGTGATTTGATCGGATCAATGAGCATATCGGTTTATACCTTTCGATCAGGTGCGCAGTGGTGTCTCCGCGGGCGGGGGAGGGGCCGCAATCGCGTGCAGCCCGGCCAGGACTTCGCCGCGTGCGGCCAAGTCTTTGCGACAGCGTTTGAAGTACGGCCGCAGGCTGCTTTTCAAATGATGCAACACCATCTTGTCGGGAACGGCTCGCAAGGTGCTGAAAAGCGCCAGCGCGTAGGTGATGTCGTATTGCGAGAGATAGACCTGGCGCTCGACTGGCGGGCCGCCGCAACTGCCGCACGCCCGATTCTTGAAGTTGAAAGCGGTATTGGCGAACAGCAGGCCAAACCCCATGAATACGCCGATGACCTCCGTGGTCTGAGGCCAGTTCTGTATGCCGCCCGGCGGGGCTTCGTTGACGGTGGCGCCGAGATAGTGGGCCAGCACCTGGGCGTAACCGGCAATCATGGCTTCCGGATTGCGGACCAGCGCCGGATTGTAGGACACGGGTATAGTGACGCTCGCGGACTGACGGCGCGGCATGTCGTTCGCCCTCGCTCGCAACGGTGCCGGAAGAGCGACCGGAGGTGCCACGTCGACGTGCATTGCCTGCGGTTCGTGGAGCTGGATCGGCCAATGCGCCATTCCCGCGTGGCCAAGCGTCTGGTCGAAGATCAGTTCAGCCATTTCCCGAACACTGCCGGCCCGGCCCGGGAAGTGGTTATTGGTCGGTGTGACCAGTATCGAGTCCCGATAAAAATAGTCCGCGTCGAGGTGCGTCAGTGCCCACGCGAATACGTCGAATATCCATTCGATCGAGACCGCGTCCAGCGGCGCTTTTCTGCTGAACAGCGGCAGGCGCATGGGCTCGAAATGCCGTTAGAAAAACAGCGACATGGTGGCCATCATGACGATCAGGAACAGGATGGTCATGATACCGCCTGCGCGCATGAAATCAGGCACGCGGTAACCGGCAGGCCCCATGATCAACGCATTCACCTGGTGCGTGGGGATGAGAAACGAATTCGAGGTCGCAATCGCAACCGTCAACGCGAACACCGCAGGATTGGCGCCGACGCCGACGGCGATATTGACCGCGAGCGGCACCAGCAGCACCGTGGCGCCGACATTCGACATAACCAGCGTGAAAAAGGTAGCCAACACGGCAATCGACGCCTGTATGACCCAGACTGGCATGGTGCCCACCACGGACAGGACCTGCTCGGCAATCCATTTGGCAGTGCCGGATGTCTCCACGGCCAGTCCCAACGGAATCAGCGACGCCAGCAGAAATACCGTTTTCCAGGAGACGGCCTGATAGGCTTCGTCGATCTTGATGACGCCCGATAAGATCATGCCGATGGCGCCGGTCAGCAGCGCCACCGACAAGCGAAGGTCGGTAAACAGTATCAGCCCCAAAGCCACGGCGAAGAACAACCCCGCCCAGAGTACCTTGTGCGGCCGTAGCTCCTCGTGCGGAAACTCGGTAGTGACCACGACAAAGTCGCGGTCCTTCTGCAACCGCGCGAGCGCGGCCCAGGTGGTGTGCACGACCAGAGCGTCACCGATTTGCAGCGGCTCATCGCGCACATTGTCGCCTTCACGCAGGGTTTCACCGTCGCGGTTCAGCGCGACCATCGAGATACCGTATCGCTTGCGCATCCAGACGTCGCGCGCGCTCTTGCCAATCAACTTGGACCCCGGTGGGATGACGATCTCCGCGATACCGGAATTGGTCGGAGACAGCGCTTCGGCAAACACTTCAATGCTCGAGTTCAATTCCAGACCGAACTTGTCGACGAAGGCCAGGAGATGCTTGGGCGACGCCAGGATACCCAGAACCGTACCGGGCGTGATGCCGGTGTCGCGGGCCAGCGCGCCGGGTCCGATCCGGAAATCCGAGGCGATCGCGGCGGCGATCACGCGGATACGCTCGACCGTTTCGAAATCGTCGAGGGCCTTGCCGACCAGCGGGCTGTCTTCGGGCACCTCGACTTCGAACAGTTCGTAGTCGATGCCGTAGACGTCCTGGAAGTATTGCATCGTGTTTTCGCCACCCGACGAGCCCGACACGCTCCCGCCGGGCAGAACGAAACGGCCCGCGATGACGAAGTAGATGATGCCGGTGGCAATCAGAGCTATCCCGACGGGTGTGACGGAGAACAGCGACCAAGCCTGCATCTGCGCGTCCGCGGGCATGGTCTGGTTGGACGTATGAATCAGATCGTTGAGCAGTATCAGCGGGCTGGAGCCGACCATGGTCATGGTGCCGCCCAGAATGGCGCAGAACCCCATCGGCATGAGCAGCCGCGACAAGGGAATGCCGGAGCGCGACGAGATCCTCGAGACGACCGGCAAGAACAGCGCGGCTGCGCCCACGTTCTGCATGAACGAGGAGATAAAGGCAACGGTGCCGGAAATAATGGGAATAATGCGTTGCTCCGTGGTACCCCCGACTTTCAGAATGAAAGACGCCACCTTGCTCATCAAACCGGTCTTGTCCAAGCCGGCGCCGATGATCATAACGGCGATGATCGATATCACGGCGTTGGAGCTGAAGCCGTTGAACAGTTGCTGATTGTCGACCAGCCCTTGCTCAAGCCCCATCACGGGCGCCAGCAGAGACGTCAAACCGAGCAGCACCATGACCGTCGCCGCGGCGACGTCGACGCTGACCACCTCGAAGGCAAACAGATATATGGTCAGAATCAAAATGCTGACCACCCAGGCGATTTCGATCGTGGGGACCGCCCAATCCAGATACAGCGCAACCAGGGCGAACAGGCCGGCGGTCAGCCATTTTCTATATTTCCGGGTCGTGGTGGTTTTTTTCTTCGCTGCCGGTTGCGGCTGCTCGTTGGCATCAGTATCGGTGCCGGTATCGCTGCCGGTGGTGGTACTCAAGACAAAAGCCTCCGAAATCGCGCGTAAATATGAACCAGACCTCTCCCGGCTGTCGCCTGGAAACGCTTAGGATCGCCTAAGGATATCGTTCGGGAACTGCGGATGATCGATCAGACCCGTAGTCTACAGAGGTCAGCGGGGCACGTCTTTGACAGGAATCTAATCCACTCATAATCTAATTTTTAACGACGGCGCATGAACCTGCCCCGACCGTTCTGCGCTGTCGGGACCACTGCCCGGACCGGCGTTCGCCCCAAGCGCGGCTGACACCGTGCAGCACGGCGCGATATGGACCGTAGACATATTTAATGTAAAATCAACCAATAATCGTATAACATATTGAATATTATATCTATAAATCAACACTCGCTGTACACTAATACAGTGGCCAGACCCAGGCGATGGCGGGTACCGCAGTGATCACGATCAATGCTTCCAAGGGCAGCCCCATCCGCCAGTAGTCACCGAATCGGTAGCCACCGGGACCCATGACCAGCGTATTCGATTGGTGTCCGATAGGTGTCAGAAAGGCGCACGAGGCGCCGACGGCGACCGCCATCAGGAAGGGATCCGATGAACTCGCCAGTTGATCGGAGATACTGACGGCGATGGGTGCCATCACCAGCACGGTCGCCGCGTTGTTGATGATGTCGGAAATGAACATGGTGGCGATCAACAGCGTTGCCAGTACCCATATCGCGTCCCAGCCGTGAGTCCAATGCACGATCTGTATGGCCAGCAGGGTGGTGGTTCCGGTCGTTTCCAGTGCCTGGCCGACCGGTAGCATCGCGCCGAGCAACACGATCACCGGCCAGTCGATGCCGTCGTACAGTTGTCGGACGGGTAGAATGCCGAACAGCAGATACGCAAAAATCGCGAGCAGGAACGCCATGAACAACGGCATGAGATTGGAGATCCCCAACAAGATCGCTGCCGCGAACACCAGCAGCGCGATGCCCGCCTGTTTCTTTTGCCCGATGGACAGGGTTCGTGGCGCCAGCGGCAACAGGCCCAGTCGGGCGATCTGTTCCTCCGCCGCGTCGGTTTTACCCTGCAGCAAGAGAATATCGCCGACCGCGAATTCGATTCGGCGCAACCGCTTGCGCAGCGTTTCGCCATGCCGCGACAAACCAAACAGTGCCAGGGTGCCGGCGCTTTCCACGCGCAGATAGGCCGTACCCCGCCCGATCAGCGGCGATTGCGCCGACACGATGCCCTCGATGAGCGACAGCTCCTGCGGCGCGATATCGCTGAACGACGTGTCGGGCGCGCTGAGCAACTCGAGACCGTATCGCTCGATCGTCGGCTGCAGTTCCTCGGCGCGACCATGCACCAGCAGGACATCGCCGGCCGCGAATCGATGGCCTGAGGTCAGCGGCCGGGCGCGGCCGTTTTCGTGGGCAATACCGACCAGGAGCTGATTCCAGTCGTTGTCGAAAATCAACGACGGTGCATTTTTTCCAATCAGTTCGGACCCTTCGACGATCCGCAATTCGGCCAGATACTCGCCGACCTCGAACAGCTGCTTGGCCGCGTTTTGCTCGAGTCGTTCACGTGGCAGCAGGCGCCACCCGACCGTGATGACGAAAATCACGCCGACCAAGGCTACCGGCACGCCGACGGGCGAAAAATCGAACAGCCCGAACGCCTCCTGACCCGGCAGATCCGCGCGGAAGCTCGCCACAATGATATTGGGCGGCGTACCGATCATCGTGGTCATGCCGCCGAGTATGCTGCCGAAGGCCAACGGCATGAGCAGCAACGCCGGCGAACGTTGCTGCTGGTTGGCGGTGGCAATCGCCACCGGCAGCATCAGCGCCAGGGCGCCGACGTTGTTCATGAAGGCCGACGCGAGCGTAACGACCAGCGTCAACGCACCGATATGCACGAATCGGTTGGCCGTGATCTCCGCCAGATGGACGGCCGCGAGTTCCACCACACCGGCGGCCTTCAGCGCATGACTGATAATCAGTACCGCCGCGACGGTAATCACCGCCGTGTGGCTGAATCCGCTGAACGCCGCTTCCGTGGGCACCAGGCCGGCTATCGCGCTCACCACCAGGGCCATCATAGCGACCAGATCGTGCCGCCAGCGCCCCCATGCGAACATGAGCAGCGCACCGAGCAGGATGATCGAAATCGCGATTTGGTCGTTGGTCACGTTCGCAACACTAGCACTCCCGGCGGCGAGCAGGGAAACGGGTGTCGCAAAGGTGGACGATGGCGCTTACAGGTCCGCCAGGAGACCGGCCCACTGGTCCCGCTCCCGATCGACGGTGAAACGCGGTCGCCGAGCCCCGCAGGCGTCTTCGAGCTCACGGTAGAACCCTGCATCGGTCTCCGCGCGCACCAGCAGTGCGCTCAGTGCGCCAGTGTCCTGCGGCGCGAAGTAGCCGGGATAGTCGGATCCGAGCAAACCGACCGACCCCGCGATCCTCGAAGCGACTACGGGCAGGCCGGCAACCACGGCTTCGGAAATCACATTGGCACCGCCCTCCATGCGCGAGGGCAGCGCAAGCAAGTGGGCGCGCGTATAAGCGCGGCGCACCTCGGCGTGTGGAACTTCGCCGAACCAACGATAGCGTGAATTTTCCTTCATTTCCCGTTCCGCCCGGTCTGCCCATTCCGGCGTAATGGCCTTGCCGTAGTGGACGACCTGCAAGCGACTGGCGCGCGGCAGGTCCCGCACCGCCCAGGCGGGTCGCAGCGGATCCTTTTCCTCGCGCAGGTGCCCGGCCACGCACACCCGAAAATACCGTTTGACGGGTCTACGGGCAGCGGTGGGCCGGGCCGATTGGTAAATGACCCGCAGCTTGTCGCGATACCGTTCCGGAATGGTTTCACCGATCAGATCGTGCAATCCCACTAGCCTGTCGGCAAGGTCGATCGAGCGCAGCGTGGCTTCCGGGTGGCTGTGAATAAACCGATACGCATCGGTCCCCGTGAGGGCCACGATCACGGGGCGTCCCGGATAGGATTCGGTAAAGCGGACCACCGCGGCGGCGCTGCGCCACGCATGCAGTGCTATCATCATGTCGGCGGCTTCACCGCGATAGTCCACCGAGACCCGCACTGTGTGTCCCAAGTGTCGCAGGATGTTTGTCCAGCGGGCGGCGGTGGCACGGTTGCCCGCACGCGAACGGGGAGGCGCGGGCGTGATGAGTCGAATCTGCATGATGACTATGTGATTTCCACGTTTTTATAAATGTACACTAACTGGAATGACACTTACTGAAGCCGAGACGCCTCTTTTCTGGAGGAAACGTCGGCGGCAGGGGCGACGCCGTCGAGCCTACAGGGACGTATTTACGGCGATTCCCGGAAGAAATGACCCGTGTCGGCGGGCCAACCGCTCCACGATAGCCGCTAAATAAGCGCCATTGGCACTAACTGGTCTACCGCTCCCGAAAAAATGACAGTCCACATCGAACTCCGGCCGACTGATGTATGATATTGATCCCGCCAAGCTTGTTGCGCAGATGGAAGACGCGCGCGCGCGCACCCTGACCCTGATCGACGGCTTGGATGAAAGGCAAATGATCGGGCCGTGCCTGCCTATCGTCAATCCGCTGCGTTGGGAGATCGGGCACGCCGCGTATTTTTACGAGTATTGGATCCTCAGGCAGCACTTCGGCGAAGCCGCGGTGCGTGAAGACGTAGACAGTCTGTACGACTCTATCGGCATCGCGCACAACGATCGCTGGCATTTGCCCTTGCCCTCGCTGGCGGAGACGCTGACCTATATGGACGTAGTTCACGAGCGGGTACGCACACACCTGGCTCGGGGCGACCGGGATGCGGGGCGCGATTACCTGACCCAATACGCAATCTTTCACGAAGACATGCATACCGAGGCCTTCACCTACACCCGCCAGACCCTGAGTTATCCCGCACCGTCGATTGGCAGCGCACGGTACCCGGCCCTGGACGCCGGCGGCCTTGACGGCGATACGCCGGTTCCCGGCGGCACCTTCCGGTTGGGCGCTTCGCAGGGCGACGGTTTCGTCTTCGACAACGAGAAATGGGGCCATCCGGTCGAGCTGTCCGCGTTTCACATCGCGCGCGCGGCGGTGAGCAATCGAGAGTTTCTGGCATTCGTCGAGGACGACGCTTATCGGCGCCGGGAATATTGGGACGAAGACGGCTGGCGCTGGCGTGCTGAGACCGGTCTTGAACACCCCATCTACTGGCGTAGCGGTAACCACGGCTGGGAAACGCGGCGCTTCGACCGCTGGGAAGCACTGCGGCCGCACGCGGCGGTCATCCATGTGAGTTGGCACGAAGCACGCGCGTACTGCCGTTGGGCCGGGAGGCGCTTGCCCAGCGAAGCGGAATGGGAAGCGGCGGCGGCGGGAGAACCGAGCGCCGATGGCCGCCATTTGGCCGCTACTCGCAGGCGTTATCCCTGGGGCGCAGAACCACCCGCGCCACACCTGGCAAACCTGGATGGCGGCGCGTTGGGAACCATCGACGTCGCCGCGCTGCCTGCGGGTGACAGCGCCTTCGGTTGTCGTCAAATGCTCGGCAACGTCTGGGAGTGGACGGATACGGTGTTCGGACCGTATCCCGGCTTCAGCCCGGACATGTATCAGGACTATTCGCAACCGCTGTTCGGGTCGACCCGCGTCTTGCGCGGCGGTGCCTGGGCCACCCGTGGGCGCATGTTGCGCAACACCTGGCGGAACTACTACGGTCCCGAGCGCAATGACGTGTTCGCCGGGTTTCGCACCTGCGCCCTGTGAGACCATGTGCCACAGAGGACGCGAGTTGAGCGCGGCGCGGATACAATTCCACGATCTGCGGCCCACCGTGGATGAATTCGCCGCGGCGGTAGCGGCTGGTCTGTCGAGTCGTCCCCGGTCCATCCCCCCCAAGTATTTCTACGACGCGCGCGGATCGCAGTTGTTCGACGCCATTACGGCAACGCCCGAGTACTACCCGACCCGCACCGAGATCGCGCTACTCGAAGGTAACGCGGCGGCGATCGCGCGGCGCGTGGGTACCGGCAGCCTGCTGGTGGAACCGGGCGGCGGCAGTTGCGCCAAGGTGCATATCCTGCTGCAGGGATTGCAGCCGTGCGCCTACGTACCGATGGACATTTCGCGCGATCATTTGTGGCTGGCCGCCCAGGAACTCGCGGCACAGTACCCCTGGCTGGAGATCCACGCCGCCTGTACCGATTTCGTCCGGCACATGGCGATCCCCGACACGGCGCCGGAGGGGCCGCGCGTGGCTTTTTTCCCCGGTTCCAGTATCGGCAATTTCGACCCGTCAGGGGCCGTCGAATTTCTCGCGACGATCGCGGAAGTCGTAGGGGCCGGCGGTTTCCTGCTGATCGGCGTCGACCTGAAGAAGGACCGGCCCACGCTGGAAGCGGCATATAACGACGCCGCCGGCATCACGGCCGCGTTCAATCTCAATCTGCTGAGCCGCATCAAGCGCGAGTTGCGCGCCGATATCGCGCTCGATGCATGGCGGCACAAGGCCTTTTACAACGAACCGCTCGGGCGCATCGAGATGCACCTGGAAAGTCGAACAGTACAGACGGTTCGGGTAGGGGACCAGCGCTTCGAATTTACCGCGGGTGAAACCATACATACCGAAAACTCTTACAAGTACGGGGTCGAGGAGTTTCAGCAGTTGGCCGCAGAAGCGGGGTTTCGTACCGAAGAGGTCTGGGTGGACGACGGCCGGTTGTTCAGTGTGCAGCTGTTAAGCGTCCCGGATTAAAGGTCTTTCGATGGACGGTACACCCACACCGGTCGTCAAGGACCTGGTCTTGGTCGGCGGCGGTCACGCGCACGTCGCGGTGCTGCGCCGCTTCGGCATGCGGCCCGTGCCCGGACTGCGGCTTACCTTGATTACGCGCGACGTCGATACGCCGTACTCGGGGATGCTGCCTGGCCTGATCGCCGGCCACTACGGCTTCGACGAATGCCACATCGATCTCGGTCCGCTGTCCCGCTTCGCCGGTGCACGGCTCTACCACTCCGCCGCGACGGGGCTGGATCTGGAACGCCGCGAACTGATCGTGGACGGTCGTCCGCCGGTGGCCTTCGATCTGTTATCGATCAATACGGGGTCGACGCCGAACACCCTCGATGTCCCCGGCGCGGCCGAGTTCGCGTTTCCGGTCAAACCCATCGATGGCTTTCTGCGCCACTGGCAAACCTTGCAGGAGCGGGTGCGTGCAACCAATGGACCCTTCCGCATCGTGGTGGTCGGCGGTGGCGCCGGCGGTGTCGAATTGGCCCTGGCAACGCAGTTCCGGTTGAGGAAGCTGCTGCGCGATGACGGACAGGATCCGGATCGATTGCACTACACGCTGCTCACGCAAGGAGCCGAAATCCTGCCGACTCACGCCGCAGGGGTGCGCGAGCGGTTCGTCCGGGTGCTTAAAGCGCGCGGGGTACAGGTTCGCACCGGCCAGCAAGTCGTGGCGATAACCGAGCGGGATATCCGGTCGGCGGGGAACGCGACATTTCAATATGACGCGGCGCTCTGGGTCACCGGCGCATCGGCCCCGTCCTGGCTGGGGGCGGCCGGACTGGCGGTGGACGACAACGGCTTCGTACGTGTCGACGCGCACCTGCAGTCGGTCTCCCACCGCGGCATCTTCGTCGCCGGGGATGTCGCCGCCCTGCCGGATCCGCGCCCGAAATCTGGCGTGTTTGCCGTACGTCAGGGGCCGGTGCTGGCCGACAATCTGCGCCGTGCGGCCACCGATCGGGCGTTGCGTCGCTATCGGCCGCAACGCCATTTTCTGGGTCTGATCAGCACCGGCGATCAGACCGCGGTAGCGTCGCGCGGCCGCTGGTCGCTCGAAGGCGCCTGGCTGTGGCGGGTCAAGGACTGGATCGATCGGCGCTTCATGAAGCGCTACAACCGGCTGCCGGAGATGACCGAAGACGCAAGTCCGGCCTTTACGCCCGGCTTGGCGGACGCCGCCGCGTTGCAGGAGTTGTCGACCCTGGCGATGCGTTGCGGGGGTTGCGGGGCCAAAGTCGGCAGCACGGTTTTGACCCGGGTGATGCAGCGTTTGCCGCCTATGGCCACGGCGCGGTGGCAGTGGGCCGGGCAGCGTTGGCCGCCGGCGCGACGCGACGACGTGCTCGTCGGTCGAGATGCGCCGGACGACGCCGCCGTGCTCGCGGTGCCCGAAGGCCGGGTAATGGTCCAAAGTGTGGACTACTTCCGCGCATTTATTGGCGATACGTATACATTTGGCGCAATTGCTGCTAATCACGCCCTCGGCGACGTGTTCGCCATGGGGGCCGAACCGCAATCGGTCCTGGCCATTGCAACAGTGCCCTATGGGCGTGAGCGCGTCGTCGAAGAGGCGTTGTACGAATTGTTGGCCGGCGCTTTAAGTATTGTCGACCCGACCGGCGCGGTGCTGGCGGGGGGGCACTCCAGCGAAGGCGCGGAACTGGCGTTCGGGCTGACCGTCAACGGGTTGGCGGATCCCGAGCGGGTGTGGCGTAAAAGCGGGCTGCAACCCGGCGACGCGCTGGTGTTGACCAAGGCCGTCGGGACCGGGACTTTGTTCGCGGCGGATATGCGGCGGCGGGCCAAGGGTCGGTGGGTGGAAGGTGCGATCGATTCCATGCTGCTGTCCAACCAGCAGGCGGCGCACTGCCTGCGCGATTGCGGAGCAACCGCGTGCACCGACGTCACCGGCTTCGGTCTGCTCGGACACCTGGTGGAAATGACCCGCCCGTCGGGTGTCGACGCCGAACTGATGTTGTCGGCGCTGCCGCTGCTCGATGGTG
>CBDUNM010000028.1:0-42358 GCA_965368585.1 uncultured Chromatiales bacterium
GCCGCATCCCTGCCGATGCATTCGCGCCCGTCCCCGGTCGGCTGGTGCAACATGCCGGTTAGGCACATTTCGAGCAATTACAGCCCTATTATTGAGAAATGCGTTAGTAAAGCTTCATGTCGGATGAAGGTTTGACTGACTGTTTGCCGCAGGGAAGCAGCAGCCGAGTCTACATGGATGTACCCGCGGCGTGTCACTGAAGATTTGTCCGGCAGGAGGCACCGGAAACGCGGGCTTTATTATTAATTTCCTCGAAAAATGCGATGTGTTTATCTTTTGTCACAATACTGGAGAAGGGATCGGCACGTAGTCGTGCAGCGCCGATCACGAGGTGCGTCATCTTTGTTGTGCGACAGCGTACGACGGGGCGAAAACTCCGGGCAAACACCCCTGGCTCGATGACCAGATCCACCTTGTTTCAGAAGTAGGCCGGCCCTCTGGGTAAGGAGTGGGTCACCCGGTTGGCTAAGCCGGGTAGGCAACCACGAAAGGTTGCTCGTGATAAAGCCGGCAAGTCGTTCCATGCACATCGCCGAAACGCTCGCCTCCTGCAACTCACGCTGTTTGCTGCGCAACCGCGCACCGTACGCCGCGGCGGAAACTTATGTCCGCCCGATGCTCGATAATGTAGCCCGGGTGAATACTCACCGGGGCTTAGTCGCAGGGTGCCGTCACCGTAGCGACCGTATGCTGAGGATGTTCAGGGTTGATAGGTAAAAGGCGCGGATAAGCCTACTTTGTCGTGTTGTTTCCATTCCACATCGTAGTCTTTGTAATGCGCTTCGGTGGAAGCCGATATCTGCACTGGATTTCCCGGCGAAACTGCCAGAGGATGATTGGAAACCATCACGTCACCGCCGTCCTCTCCCGCCAGGGCCTCGGTAACGTTTTTGCCGATACCGGGAATATGGAGGTAATGGGTCGTGCCTTCTTCTTTGAATTCGATCGGCACCGATTTGACACCTAGAAGCTCGCCAACCAGACCCGCAAGTACCGCCGGGTGGCCGCCCACTTCGCCGCCGAATATTTTCGTGAACGCCGCTGTCTGGGCCTCATTGGCACGCTCGTCGATGTACAGGGCCAGACGCCAGGAGCCTTCCGTCAATGCGCCCGGTGAATGCAGCCATGCGGCCACGTTCAACCCGTCAAGGGCGACATCGCCCATATGGCCCTTATCGACGTGCCAGCCGACGAACGCTTCGCAATATCCCTGAGTTGGAGGGCGTAAAAAGATACACGGACATACCAGATCGCAATTGCAGGATTCGAAGTAATTCCCCTTAAGACTCCAATCCGATTCGTTTGCCATTTCTTTGTCCTCGTTTACTGATCATTAGGCAGCGTTTTGCATGCCAAGAGATCCGCGATGGCGAGCAGAAAGACCCCGCGGCATCGGGCCTGTAGGCTTCACTGTCAGTTCACGCTTTCGGGGGTTATGGAAGCCATATTTCGAACGCTAGGATATCGATTCGCCGGCATTCACAACATACGTAGAATTACTTGCTCCGCGGTATCCGCCGCATGGAACGCTTGAAGAAACCTTTGTACGGTTTTGCGTAATACGCTAAAAGTTGCAGTTACAAACAAGTCACTGCGGAACATGACAGCCATGTCGGATTCGTCTTCGATTACCGACCCCTTAGCGAGCGCCCGCTTGGGAGCCCGGGAATACATGATTGTCGCGGCTGGACTCGCCGGCATTGCACTGGCGGGATGGGGTTATATGTTTTACATGGCATGGGCGATGGCCAATATGGGTCAGGTAGAGATGTGGATGCCCCCGACAGCTTCTGCATCCTGGGCTGCGTGGGACTATTTCATGCTCTTTGTCATGTGGGCGACGATGATGGTTGCGATGATGACGCCGTCGACGCTCCCGATGGTTGCCATGCTTACCACGCTCAATCGAAACCGGCGCAAGCGCCAGCAGGCTTATGCGCCGACTTTCATATTCGTCACAGGCTACTTGTTGGCCTGGGCCGGTTTCAGCGTGTTGGCGACGATCGCACAGTGGCCATTACACACCGCTGGCCTGCTGGACCCGATGATGGATAGCCGCAGTTACCTGCTGAGTGGCTTGGTCTTGCTCGTCGCTGGAGTTTACCAATGGACGCCCGCCAAGGATGCCTGCCTGAGATCCTGCCGCAGTCCGTTGGGGTTTCTAATGACAGAATGGCGCGATGGCATGATGGGTGCGATGATAATGGGCGTCCGCCACGGCGTGTACTGTGTCGGTTGTTGCTGGGCGTTGATGCTGGTTCTGTTTGGCGTGGGTGTGATGAATATGCTCTGGGTCATGTTGATCACGGCGTTCGTGCTGATCGAGAAAATCATACCCAACCCGAAGGCCATGAGAATGCTCAGTGGTATGGCTCTGGTCTGTTGGGGCGGGTACTGGTTGAGCCTGTACTGACGCACGCGTCCGAGCGGCGGAACGAATAAGCCGTGGCGCCCGAGCGGTTGGTTCACAGGTTAAAAGACCGTCTAGGCACGCAGGGGGCCTGGGCGGCCGACTTTCGTGGACACCGAGCCGGGGTGCCGGCGACGTCGGTCGACACGGCCTTGAACTCATTCGAAGATGCGCTCGCCATCTGTATCCGGAACCCTTCCCCGAAGCGAGTCGAGCGGCCACCTTGACAAAGGTTAAACTTAGCTGCCAGACTCGGGCGAAATAAAGTAGCCGGTAACATAAACCTGCTCGATTAGAAATTGGAACGGATGGTCGGTCATATACACAAGCGAACCATTGAGAGAGATCGCACGGAGCAGCGTCGTGTCCTTGTCGCTGTCCGACTCAGTCGTACTCGAAGTCGTGCACCGCGGTCATAACCGATATCGAGTGCAACTGCTCGAAAGCGCCGCTGCGGTTCTGGGCAAATCGACAGTTTGCCGGTGCGAGGCACGGAGAGGCTGATGGTGGCTATAACGGTCGGAACGGACGCGGTATATCTGCGGCCCCCGACCAGCGCGTGAGAAACAACCGCAGCCGGGACATCCCGACCGCGGGACACTGGCAGGAGGTTTTAATGCAGACGGCATGTCCTTGCGCAATGGACACATGTACCGCCGAGCGGGTGCACGAAAATATTTCATGTGCTATTTCCCGGTCTATCATTATCGGCGTCTCGCACAGACAATCGCCGCGCGGTCGGCCATCCCGCTGCGCTATCGGTTCGATCACCAACGGGTAACTGAACACTATGAGCCTGCCTGATAAATTATTGGAGGAGTTGCGCGCCCGCCGAGCCGTGATCAATGCGGGGGGTGGTGACGAAAAGCTGAAAAAGCGTCACGAAAAAGGCCAACTCGGCGCGCGCGAACGGATCATGGCGCTGTTCGAACCGGATACCTTCCAGGAAATGGGGGCCCACGTCCGCCACCAGGCGCGGCACTTCGGACTGGACAAGAAAGAGTTCCCTGCCGACGGCGTGATCGTAGGCACTGGCTATGTCGAAGATGTCGCGGTGGCGGCGTTCAGTCAGGATTTCACCGTCGCTGCAGGCACCTTGGGTAAGATGCACGCCCGAAAAATGGTGAAGGCGATGCGTTTCGCCTTGCGCATGGGCATACCGCTGGTGGCGTTCAAGGATTCGGGCGGCGCCCGTATTCAGGAAGGCGTCGACGCATTGTCCGGTTACGGCGAAGTGTTTTACATGAATGTTCTGATGTCCGGCGTGGTACCCCAGATCGCCGTCATCCTCGGGCCCTGCGCCGGGGGCGCTTCTTATTCGCCGGCCTTGATGGACTTTGTCATCATGACCCGCCACAACGCTCATATGTTCATCACGGGGCCGGACGTGATCAAGGCAGTCACCGGACGCAGCACGACGATGGACGAAGTCGGCAGCGCCGAGATGCACGCGTCGGTCAGCGGAAACGCTCATTTCATTGCCGAGGACGACGCGGAAGCGATTGAACTGGTGCGCAGGCTGTTGAGTTACCTGCCATCGAATAACACCGAAGATCCACCCCACCGGCCCAGTGACGATCTGATGCTGACGGAAGACGAGGCGATGAACGACTTGATCCCGTCGGACTCCGCCCAACCCATGGACGTGCGTACGATTATCGAGCGGCTGGTGGATAAAGGCGACTTCCTCGAGATACACGCTCAGTTCGCCAGGAATCTGATCATTGGCCTGGCCCGTATTGAAGGGATAGTGGTGGGACTGGTGGCCAATCAACCGAACGTGATGGCAGGTGCGCTGGATATCAATGCTGCCGACAAGGCATCACGCTTCATTCGCTTCTGCAACGTATTCAACATCCCGCTGGTAACTCTGGTAGACGTGCCCGGCTTTCTGCCTGGCATCGAGCAGGAACGGGGTGGGATCATTCGCCACGGCGCCAAGATGCTGTACGCTTACGCGGCATCCACGGTGCCGAAGATCACTATCGTTTTGCGCAAGGCCTATGGCGGCTCGTACCTCGCGATGTGCAGCTGTGAAATGGGCGCCGACTATGTGTTGGCCTGGCCCACTGCCGAAATCGCGGTAATGGGTGCCAAGGGTGCGGTGAACGTACTCTACCGCCGAGAGTTGAAGGAAGCGGAAGACCCCGCCAAACGGGCGGCGGAACTCACTGAGGAATACCGCGAAGAGTTCTGTTCTCCTTACCTGTCCGCGTCGCGTGGCTATATCACCGATGTCATTGAACCGGCGGAGACCCGTTTTCACCTGGCGCTGGCGCTGCGCAAGACTTTGACCAAACGGGAACAGCGACCGCCGAAGAAACATGGCACCATCCCGCTGTAAGGGCGCTTGACGAATATCGATATCCTGAAGAATACGTGATGACACCCGAGATCCTGCTGTCTCTTAAAATCTATGCCCTGGCGATCGCCATATCCATGGTGGTTGCCTTGATCATTCGAGGCGTCGTCGTCATGGTATCGTTGCGACAGCGCAAACCTCAGGTTGAGCGCGAACCAACCCGGGTGGCTGCACCGACAGACGCCGCGGGTCACATTGCGGCGATCTCAGCGGCGATCTATGTGATGACAGGAGCGCACCGCATCGTGCATATCCGCGCCTTGGGGCGTAGCGGTGCCTGGACTGTGGAGGGGCGCTTTGCCCACCATTCGTCACATGCGGTACCCCATCAACCCCGTAAACACAAAGAGTAATTGCGACGTGGAAAGACAATTCCGTATTACGGTGGACGGCAAGCAGTATGACGTGACCGTCGAGGAAACGACCCAGGGCGACAGCCGTATCCTGCCCCAACCGGGCGATATGCAGGTGCCGGGCAACAAGGCAGCGCCCGCCGCCGCGGCTGCGGCTGCACCCGCGCCGCTGCAAGCCGCGGGTCCCGATGATCTCGCCAGCCCGCTGGCAGGCGTCGTGGAATCGCTGGCCGTATCCAAGGGCAGCAAGATTTCCCAGGGCGACCCTGTCGCCGTTATCGAGGCGATGAAGATGAAAACCACGGTCGTCGCGCACCGTGACGGGGAAGTGGTCGAGATCGCGGTCAAACCTGGCGACGCGGTCGACGCAGGCCAGCCGCTGATGAAGATACAGTAGCGGGGCGCGGCAGTGGAATCCATCGAGCTGTTTAATCTCGAGCTGTTTCAGGGCGTCGCAACACTGGCGGCCTCAGAGCCCGAGATCATGTTCATGCGGATTTTTCTGATCTTCCTCGGCTTTGTGCTGATCTACCTGGGCCTCAAGGGCGTGCTGGAAGCACTGCTGATGATCCCAATGGGTTTCGGCATGTCGACGATCAATGCCAGCGTGCTGGTCTGGGACGAAACCACCGGCCGGCAAGGTACGTTGTTTCTGGACCCGCTGGTGAAAGATACCAATGAATTGATGACGACCCTGCAATTTGACTGGTTGCAGCCGATTTACACCTTCACTTTCAGCAATGGCCTGATTGCCTGTCTGGTGCTGCTGGGGGTCGGGGTGTTGCTGGACGTCGGTTTCGTCATGGCACGACCGTTCCAGAGCATGTTTATCGCGCTCTGTGCGGAACTCGGTACGGTCGTGATCTTCCCGCTGGCGCTGGCGATGGACCTGTCCTACGGCGATGCCGCCGCGGTGGCGACCATTGGCGGAGCGGACGGCCCGATGGTGCTGTTCACGGCCCTGATCCTCTCGCCCGAGCTATTCGTTCCCATCACCGTGGTCGCATACCTTTATCTGGGACTGACCTACGGCGGTTATCCCTATCTCATCAGAATGCTGGTACCCAAGCATATTCGCGCCCTGCCAATGCCGGTGAAGCAGACACGAGAAATCAAATCATCGGAAAAGATCATTTTCTGCGTGGTGGCCTCGACCGTGCTCTGCCTGTTGTTTCCGGTTGCGGCCCCGCTATTTCTGTCGCTGTTTATTGGGGTCATCATTCGGGAGAGCAAGCTGGGCCACTACGCGGAGATCTTCAGTGGACCGGTGCTGTACGGCGCCACATTCTTCCTCGGCCTGCTGCTGGGCGTGTTGTGCGAAGCCAACACCTTGTTGAATCCCGCGGTGCTGACCCTGCTGCTGCTGGGTATTCTGGCACTGCTGATATCCGGCATCGGTGGTCTCCTCGGCGGCTATGTGCTGTATTTCGCCAGCGGCCGCAAGTTCAATCCTGTCATCGGTATTGCCGGGGTAAGCTGTGTTCCGACCACCGCCAAGGTGGCGCAAAAGTGCGTCGCCGCGGAAGCGCCTGGTGTGGTGGTGTTGCCCCAAGCCCTGGGTGCCAGTATCAGCGGCGTCATCACTTCCGCCATCCTGGCCAGTATCCTGATCTCGGTGGTCAAGCAGCTCCAGTAACCGTATCTACCGACTGTTTGAGGGATTGGCTGTTGATCGCCGCCAGATAGACCGCTTCGCGGTGGGCTGCGCGCAGGGTTTTCTTGATGATGCCTTCCAGGTTCGGCCGCTTTCCGTCGGGCTCGGTGGCGGCACCGATTCCGCCACCGAATTCAATGACGGTTTCGACGCCATCGCCGAATGCCGTCTGAAGATTCGAACTCCACAGCACCGGATGGAACAACTGAAAGAACAATCGCGCTTTGATCTCGACCGGATCGACTTCGTGATACCCGCCGCTGAAATTGGACAGCACGCGCACTTCGGATGATTCGAAATCCGCCGCCTCCAGAATCGGCCGAAATCGCTGCGCGGCCGGGACCATGTAGTAGGTGTGAAAGGCGCCTTCGGTCTTCAGACGCACCGGGCGTTTTCGCGCGAAAAGTTCTTTGACCGCCTGCTCGACCAAAGTCAGATCTCCACTGCGGCCACCGACGACCGTCTGATCGGGCAGATTGCAGCCCGCAACCGCGCAATGAAAACGCTCGGCAAGGGGTCGCACCGTTTCGAGATCCAGTGGAAAAGCCGTCATCTCGCCTTCACCGTAGGTACCCATCAGCTCGCCACGCTTTTGCACCATATTCAAGGCGCTCGCGAAACTGATGGCCTTGGCGGCAACCAGCGCGGAGTACTCGCCCAGGCTGTGCCCGGCGGTTATGGCCGGCTGCAGACGATCATCGGTCAAGTCCCTGAAGACTTCCAAGCAGGCGATGGAATGGGTAAGCAGGGCCGGTTGTGTAAACCGGGTCTGGTTGAGCTGATCCTTCGGATCACTGAAGGAAAGCTCCGCCATATCGTATCCAAGGATGCCGCTGGCCTGCTCGTAGATGCCTTTGGCTGAGGCATACTCGTAGCAGAGGTCGCGGCCCATTCCCCGGTACTGTGACCCCTGCCCCGGGAAGACATATAAAACGTGTTGGTTACTCGCAAGCATGTCCGATCGCACCAAAGCCGTTAGCAGCCGCGTAGGTTAGCCAGCAGAACCGGGGAAAGCAAGCGCGGAACGGGGGGCGCCAGACCATATCCGGGTGCAAAGAATTCGACCTCGTCTTTACAACGCCGGAAATGGTACGTCGCTTGAGACAGGGTGTCGTATACGTCCCCTCTCCCGGCCGGGACAGGAACACGGACTTTTGCGACACCCTCTAAGGCGCGAGGCACGCACCCTTACAGTGCGACAAGTGGTATTTGCGCCGACGGTTGATCGCTTCTCGCTTCAGGAAGCCAGGCGCTCGAATGCCTCACGTACTTCCGGCGGCGCCTGAACCAGCTCGATCAACACCCCCTCCCCTCCGATCGGCGACTCCTCGTTACCTTTCGGATGGACGAAACAGATATCAAAACCGGACGCACCCTTGCGGATACCACCTGGCGTAAACCGCATTCCACGCGCTCCCAGCCACTCCACCGCCGCCGGCAGATCATCGATCCACAACCCCACGTGATTCAGCGGCGGATTCTGCACCTGGGGCTTCTTGTCGGGATCGAGCGGCTGCATAAGATCGACTTCCACCCTGAGGGGCCCCGATCCTGCGACCGCGATGTCTTCGTCAACGTTCTCCTTCTCGCTCTGGAAATCACCGCTCAGACTCAGCCCAAGGGTATCCACCCACAGGGTGCGCAAGCGCTGCTTGTCCAGGCCACCCACTGCGATCTGCTGAATTCCGAGCACTTTGAAAGGACGGTCGCTCATATGTACCTCCAGGATTGGTTTGTGAGGAGCCTGTTCGAGAATAGACCAACCTACCGCGGACGATCGATATTCTCGGTCGGGCGCCGAGTCCCATTATTGATGACGTTTGAGAAAGATCTCCAGCAGTTGCCAGGCGGCAACGGTCGGCGGGATCCGTCCCTCGCTGGCAGCTGCCTCCAGGGCCGGAATACGCTTGCGCACTTCCGGATCGTTTTGCAGCTCCGTAATCAGGCTGTCTTTCAAATCCGACCACATCCAGGCACGGGCCTGCGCCGCACGGCGGGACTTGAACTGACCGCTGGCTTGCAGGGCGTCACGGTAGCGTAGCGCGGCTTCCCAGGCCTCTGCGATGCCCAAGCCGTCCCGCGCGGAACACGGCTGAACCGTCACTTGCCATTCTGCCGAACGGGGCCGCAGTAACCGTAACGCGCTGCGATACTGCGCCGCGGAGCGTCCAGCGACCGACCGCAGATCGTCGTCAGCCTTGTTGATCAGGATCAGGTCGGCCAACTCAACAATGCCACGCTTAATGCCCTGCAGTTCGTCGCCGCCGCCAGGCAGCAGCAGCAGCAAGAACATATCCGTCATCTCCGCCACTTTGGTCTCGGATTGCCCGACGCCGACCGTCTCCACGATGATCACGTCGAAGCCGGCCGCCTCGCATAGGATCATTGCCTCGCGGCTGCGTCGCGTCACGCCGCCCAGAGTCGTACCCGCGGGTGACGGGCGGATATAGGCCTCGCGACGCCGTGACAGCGACTCCATGCGCGTCTTGTCACCCAGGATGGAGCCTCCGCTGATGGCGGACGAAGGATCCACGGTCAGCACCGCCACTCGATGACCCTCATCGATCAGGTGGTTTCCAAACGCCTCGATAAAAGTGGATTTACCGACGCCCGGCACGCCGGAGATCCCCAGGCGCAACGAATTGCCCGCATGCGGGGTCAACTGTTTGAGCAGCGCGCTGGCGGCTGTCCGGTGATCGCCGCGAGTGGACTCGATCAGCGTAATGGCACGCGCGAGCGCGCGTCTGTTGCCTTCGAGTACGCTGCTGGCAAGCCCCTCCGGGCCGGGCGCGTGCGCTTGCTCTGGCGACGTCGCCAAGGTTACTCAAACTCCATGATTTTGTCGTCCACGGCCAGGCTGACGCCGGGCTGGTAATTGATCTTGGCCACCACGCCATCGCGCTCGGCGCGCAGCGTATTCTCCATCTTCATCGCCTCGAGCACCGCCAGTTCCTCACCTGCCTTGACCGCATCGCCTTCCTCGACGGATAGTGACACCAACAGGCCTGGCATCGGCGATAGCAGGTATTTTGACATATCCGGAGGAGCTTTCACCGGCATGTAGTGCAGGAGTTCGGCGGCCCGCGGGGTAATCACGCTGACGTCGGCCTGGGAACCGCTGTGAAACAAGCGGTAAGTCTGCCTGTCACGCTCCACCTGAACGAATATTTCCTTACCGTTGATGGTGCCGCTGAACAGGTGTTGCCCGAACTCCCAATTACTTCGCACAGCAAAGATACGGCCGTCGTACTCGACGTCGTGACCACCTTCCGCCGAGACAACCTTGACCGGATGATACTTATTATTCATCACCACCACCCAGTCGCTCGGCACGCGGCGCTCGTGCCCGCGCAACTGTCCGTCGATCTCTGCAGCACGGTCGCGGTAACTGCGTACCATGGCGGCCGCCACGGATATCAGGATAGCAGGATCGTCATGTGGCAAGTCTGACGGGTGAAATCCGTCCGGATACTCTTCACCGATCATGTTGGTGCTCATGTCACCGGACACGAAACGCGGATGTACCATTAGTGCCGACAGGAAGCTGAGGTTACTTCGAACACCACGGATGAGGAACCGGTCGAGCGCCGAACGCATATGCGCGGCGGCCTCGGCTCGGTCGGCACCGTGGGTGATGAGCTTGGCGATCATCGGATCGTAATACATGGAGACCTCGCCGCCCTCAAACACACCCGTATCCACGCGTACGTGTGCGTTCTCTTGCGGCGGCTCGTAGTACACCAGCCGTCCGATGGAGGGCAGAAAATTACGGAACGGGTCTTCCGCGTAGACACGCGCTTCGATGGCCCAGCCGTCGATGCCCACCTCCGCCTGGGTGATGGGCAGCTTTTCGCCGTCGGCCACCCGTATCATCAGTTCCACCAGGTCGACGCCGGTGATCAGTTCTGTGACCGGATGCTCCACTTGCAGGCGGGTGTTCATCTCCAGGAAATAGAAATTCCGCTGTGTGTCGACGATGAATTCCACCGTACCGGCGGACTGGTAGTCGACCGCCCTGGCCAGGGCCACCGCTTGCTCGCCCATCTTCCTGCGCGTGGCCTCGTCGAGAAACGGCGACGGTGCCTCCTCGATCACTTTCTGGTGACGGCGCTGTAACGAACACTCGCGCTCGTTCAGATAGACCACATTGCCATGACCGTCGGCAATAATCTGGATCTCGATATGACGCGGCTCCTCGATGAATTTCTCGACGAACATGCGTTCGTCGCCGAAACTGGAGCGCGCCTCGTTGACGGCCCGCTCGAAGCCGTCGCGACACTCTGCGTCGTTGCGCGCGACGCGCATACCCTTGCCGCCGCCACCGGCGGTGGCCTTGAGCATTACCGGATAGCCGATCGTGTTGGCGACATCGACCGCATGGGCGCTGTCGCGTAGCACCTCGGTAAAGCCGGGAATGGTGTTTACCCCTGCCTCGTCCGCGAGTTTCTTGGAGGTGATCTTGTCTCCCATGGCCTCTATGGCACGGGTTTTTGGGCCGATAAAGGCGATGCCCGCCGCTGCCAGTGCCTCGCAGAATTCGGAGTTCTCGGAAAGAAATCCGTAACCGGGGTGGACCGCCTGGGCGCCCGTATCGAGGCAGGCCTGCAGGATCCTGTCCTTCAGCAAATAGCTTTGCGCCGAAGGTGGCGGTCCGATGTTGACGGATTCGTCGGCCATTTTCACATGCAGCGCATCGCGATCCGCGTCGGAATAAACGGCAACGGTTTTAATGCCCATCTTGCGCGCCGATTTGATCACACGGCACGCAATCTCGCCGCGGTTTGCGATCAAGATTTTATCAAACACGTTAAAGCCCTCTATAGCGGAATGTTGTCATGCTTGCGCCACGGATTGTCGAGTCGTTTGTCCCGTAGCATGGCAAGTGAGCGACAGATACGCTTGCGGGTGGCGTGAGGTGCAATAACGTCATCGATATAACCGCGGCTGCCGGCGATAAACGGATTGGCAAATTTGTGCCGGTATTCCTCGGTGCGTTCGGCAATCTTCTGTGCGTCTCCGATATCTTCACGGAAGATGATCTCCACCGCGCCCTTGGGGCCCATGACCGCAATTTCGGCACTAGGCCAGGCCAGATTGACGTCGCCGCGCAGGTGTTTGGAACTCATCACGTCGTACGCGCCGCCGTAGGCTTTGCGGGTGATGACGGTGATCTTAGGCACCGTGGCTTCGGCAAAAGCAAACAACAGCTTGGCGCCGTGCTTGATGATGCCGCCGTATTCCTGCGCCGTGCCCGGCATGAAGCCCGGCACATCGACGAAGGTGAGAATGGGAATGTTGAAGGCGTCGCAGAAACGGACGAAACGTCCTGCCTTGATGGATGACTTGATGTCCAGGCATCCCGCCAGCACCATGGGCTGATTGGCCACGATGCCCACCGGATAGCCGTCCATGCGCGCGAAACCGATGATGATGTTCTGCGCGTGTTCCGGTTGCAACTCCCAGAACTCGTTGTCGTCCGACACCTTGTAGATCAACTCCTTCATGTCGTACGGTTTGGTGGGGCTGTCTGGAATCAGGGTATCGAGCGATATTTCCATGCGGTCGGCACGGTCCGGGGTGGGCCGGAACGGCGGTTTCTCGCGGTTGTTGGCGGGCAGATAATTGATAAATCGCCGCACCATCAATAGTGTCTCCACGTCGTTCTCGTAAGAGCAGTCACAGACGCCCGAGACGGTGGAATGGGTCAGAGCGCCTCCCAGTTGTTCGGCCGTCACCTCTTCGTGGGTGACGGTCTTGACCACGTCGGGACCGGTGACGAACATGTAGGAGGTGTCTTTCACCATGAAGATGAAATCGGTCATGGCTGGCGAATAGACGGCCCCGCCGGCGCACGGCCCCATGATGACGGAGATTTGCGGCACCACCCCTGAGGCCATCACATTGCGCTGAAATACCTCGGCGTAGCCGCCCAGGGAGGCCACGCCTTCCTGAATGCGCGCGCCGCCCGAATCGTTGAGGCCGATGACGGGCGCGCCCACCTTCATGGCGTGATCCATGATCTTGCAGATCTTTTCCGCATGCGCCTCGGAAAGCGAGCCGCCGAAAACCGTGAAATCCTGGCTGAACACGAAGACCACCCGGCCGTTGATGGTGCCGTAGCCGGTGACCACGCCGTCACCGGAAATCTTTTTGTCCGCCATGCCGAAATCGGAACAGCGGTGCTCGACGAAAGTGTCCCACTCTTCGAAGCTGCCCTCGTCCATGAGCAGGTCGATCCGTTCGCGGGCGGTCAGCTTACCGCGATTGTGCTGCACGTCGATCCGACCCTGGCCACCCCCGAGGGCCGCCGCGTTACGTTTTTGTTCTAATTGTTCGACAATCTCTTGCATACCTAACCTCTTGTTGCGCCGCAGATTGCCTGCGGCGTTCGCCAAATGCAATGACCGGGGGCCGGATGGGGAAGTTACCGACCCTACTGGCGACGGGCCTGTATCAGTCCAAGTACTTCATGGGCGGCAAGCAGAATATTGGTGCCCGGTCCAAAAACGGCCGCCACGCCGAAATTCCGCATTTGATCGTAATCCTGTGGCGGTATGACCCCGCCGCATATGACGATGATGTCCTCCGCGCCCTCCCTTTTCAGACCTTCAATAACCTGCGGCACCAGTGTTTTGTGCCCCGCGGCCTGCGAAGAGACGCCGATCACGTGAACGTCGTTTTCGATCGCCTCGCGCACCGCTTCGTCCGGGGTCTGGAACAAAGGACCGATGTCGACGTCGAAACCGATATCGGCAAAGGCGGTGGCGATTACCTTGGCACCGCGATCGTGACCGTCCTGACCGAGCTTGCACACCAGCATGCGCGGCCGACGTCCCTCGGCCTGGGCAAAATCCTCTACCGCCTGCTGGATGGCGGAGAAATCCTCGTCGCCTTGATAGGCCGCCCCGTACACGCCGGCGATCGATTGGGTCGTCGCCCGGTGGCGGCCGTAAACCTCTTCCAGCGCAGAGGAAATCTCGCCGACCGTGGCCCGTGCACGCGCGGCGTCGACGGCCAGTGCCAACAGGTTACCGGTCTCTTCTTGCGCTGCGCGGGTCAGCGCGGCCAGGGTCTGCCGACAAAGTGCGTCGTCGCGGGCGCCACGCACCTCGTTAATGCGCCGGATCTGGCCTTCCCGTACGGCGGAGTTGTCGATATCCAGAATATCGACCGGCGGCTCTTCCGCCAGCTGGTATTTGTTAACCCCGACAATGACCTCTTCGCCACGGTCGATACGCGCCTGGCGCAGCGCCGACGCCTCCTCGATACGCATCTTGGGCATGCCCGACTCCACGGCCTTGGTCATGCCGCCCATCTCTTCCGCCTCGTCGATGAGCTTACGCGCCTCGGCGACCAGTTCGCTGGTCAGGCTTTCCACATAGTACGAACCCGCCAGCGGATCCACGACCTGGGTGATGCCGGTCTCTTCCTGCAGCACCAGTTGCGTATTGCGGGCGATGCGGGCCGCAAATTCGGTCGGCAGGGCAAGCGCCTCGTCGAAGGAATTGGTGTGCAGCGACTGGGTGCCCCCGAGGGCGGCCGCCATCGCTTCGACGGTGGTGCGCATTATATTGTTGTAAGGGTCCTTGGCGGTGAGGCTGACGCCCGACGTCTGGCAGTGCGTGCGCAACATCAGCGAACGGGTGTCCTTCGGCGCGAACTTTTCCGTCATGAGCGTGGACCAGAGCAGGCGCGCGGCCCGCAGCTTGGCGACTTCCATGAAAAAGTTCATGCCGATGGCGAAAAAGAACGACAGCCGCGGTGCGAAGGCGTCTACATCGAGGCCGCTGGCGATCGCCGCGCGCACATACTCGATGCCGTCCGCGATGGTGTATGCCAGTTCCTGCGCGCAGGTGGCACCGGCCTCCTGCATGTGATAGCCCGAAATGGAAATGGAATTGAACTTCGGCATGTTGGCGGAGGTGTAACCGATGATATCGGACACGATCCGCATCGACGGCGTCGGCGGGTAGATGTAAGTATTGCGGACCATGAACTCCTTCAGGATATCGTTCTGCAGGGTCCCGGCCAATTGCGCCGTCGGCACGCCTTGCTCTTCCGCGGCAACGATATACATGGCCATAACCGGCAACACCGCGCCGTTCATGGTCATCGACACCGACATTTTATCCAGCGGGATGCCGTCGAACAGTATCTTCATGTCGGCGATGCTGTCGATGGCTACGCCCGCCTTGCCCACATCGCCCACGACGCGTTCGTGGTCCGAATCATAGCCGCGATGGGTGGCCAGATCGAAGGCCACCGAAAGACCCGTCTGTCCCGCGGCCAGGTTCTTACGATAGAAGGCGTTGGACTTTTCGGCGGTGGAGAATCCTGCGTACTGGCGCACGGTCCACGGTCGGCCCGCATACATGGTCGCTTTAGGCCCCCGGACAAACGGCGCCATGCCGGGCAGCGAATCCAAATGGTTCAGACCCTCGAGGTCCGCGGCAGTGTACAAAGGCTTGACCGCAATGCCCTCGGGGGTATCCCAGATAAGGTCCTCTACCGGTCTGCCTTTGCGCTCTTTGACCGCGAGTGCTTGCCAGTCGTCCAGTGTCTTCTTCGGAAACTCTGTCATCGCGTCACCCACATGTAGTTATTGCCGGGCAACCCGTACCATTCCCTATGGTCTAAGTTGACCCACCCGTTCGCCGCGCCTCGTCCATGCAACGTCCTGCGATTGCGAATCGCCGGAGTTTCGGTAAGCGACTATACCAAAAATTAATGCGTTAACCATTTGCGCCGGGTAGGTGTTCGCTGCAGGGCCGACGATGCTTCGGCGTCCACCTTCGAACCTCAACCTGGCGCACATGCGCTCAGGCGTTCCACCCGTCGGAGCAGGTCAAAGTATGACCGCACGGAACCCGTCGCTTCCGCACGCCTACCCTATTTATACTTTTGCCATCAATCGGATCTGTTGCCGGCGGGCGGGCCAATTCTCGTCGTTGCATACCGGTTAGCACCGCCGCGATCCGCTTTGCTCGAGCAGAATAGTATAGGAAACATAAACCACCCATCTCCAGAAAAATACAACCGGCAGACCGATGATGTTAACACGCGCGCCGGAAAATGGCGGTTGACCTCCCTCGCATTGTGTCGCTCCCATGCCGGGCAAGCGGCCGGGCCGAGCGGGAGGCGTAACGCCAGCCGGGTGGCGATTAGGTAGCCGGCTGGCGCCCACCCATCTCAAGCGTTTTGATAGATCAGGCGGTTGCTACGGGTAGGCTATATTGACCGCGTACCGAGGCTTGCTGCGCGGGGAGGCGGGGGCTCCAATACAGGGTACATCTGCGCATTGCGACGCTATGGACGGAAACACCCCGCCTATTTTCGATGTCCCCAGTTGGGATCGGCCGTCGTGATGTCGCCGATCGCAGCGGCGAAGGCATCCGCGACGATGGTGTCGACATTGTCCCCCGTCAGACTGCGCAAGAACGACAGCAGATCATCCTTCTCCCGTCGGGTCAGGCCCCGCGCTCGGATGCGGGCATCGCGCAGTTCGTTTTCCACGCGGCCCCGAACATGGTAATCGACCACGTCGTGCAGCGTGCTCAGGCTGCCGTTTTGCATATAGGGCGTCGTCAATGACACGTTGCGCAGGCTGGGCGTGCGGTATTTTCATCGATCGTGGGGATTCTGGGTAACCTCGTACAGGCCCACGTCCGCGGGCGGTGCCTCCCCGACCGTATCGACGATGACTCGGTCGACCTCGACCTGCACTCCGTGGCCCAAAGTGACGAGAACGTTCCGAAACCCGGCTTCGCCGGTCATATTCCCGCAATACCGCCTTGACGTCGTTGACAATCAAATCCGGATACAGAAACGAAACACTGTAAAATATTGCGTATGCGTCTGTCGGGATCGACGAGAAATACCCGGAGGATATGCGAGAACGACGGCAAGGCTTTACCGTCAGCGTCCAAATCGCGAATCACGGTCTGATTGTAACCGTCCAAAATGGGCGACAACCGCTCCAAGGAGTCCGTCGTCAGAAAATCCCAACCGCCTTGATCGACGAAACCGCTGCCATACCGCGATATAACCTCGGGCGTATCGAAAACGGGATCGAAGCTCAAGCTTCCCATGCGGAAACGATCCCGCAGTTGCGGATTCTGCAGCGTTTTCTGCTGAATGCTGTACATCACCGCGGTCGCCAGGGGGCAACCGTTTACGTCGGTGCAGGTGCTGTAGATAAAACTCGGCAGCACGACCTTACCATCGGTCGCCAGGTTGAGCGGCTGCGGTGAATAGCTACCCGGCGGTGGCGGGGCGAACTCTGATTTGGTTTAGAATGGCCCCAGCACGATCTGATCATCGTTGCCGGCCGGATGCGCCGCGCCGCGAGCGCAACATTCACCGATGGCCAGCGCGACTGCCGCCAACCACCCAAACGTCTTTGAAAAGCGCATCGAATTCACGGCTTGAACAAGAAAAAACCGCCCCCCGGTCAAAGGGGGCGTTCCGTTGGAGAAAGATTGAAAATTCTCCATATCTCATCGGACAGAGGGCATAGGGGTTACTTGATATTCGCCAAAGAGGGGCCTTGGTTGCCGCCATCGGGCTTTTTCGAATACAGGGCGTAGGCGCCGAACCGCATCTGGTGCGCACGGCCTAGCTTTTCTTTGTTGAAATCGATCGAGAATTTTTCCACCAGCTGGGTGCCGTCCCAATCGTACGCCTTGAAAAACTGCTCGTTGTCTTCGCCCTTTTTATCCCAGTTGGCGAGCAGCGAACTCGTGTAGTACTGACGCTTGCCATCCCAGCTACCCGACACCATATTCACCTGCCGGCCGATGACCGTTTCGTAGGTCTGTATCGGATTCTCGGGATCGCTCAGGTCGAAAAAACGCGTTTTGCCGTCCATGAAGGTATTGACCAGAAAACCCGAGTCGTCCGACATGATCGAAAAATCCACCGGCAGCGGGATCTTCGACGGGTCGCCGATGTCGGCGATCGCCTTGGCCTGCCATTCACCCGCTTCGTCTTCGTAGATCATCCAGACCTTGGAGGTCAGCGCAGTCGTGGTCAGGCACCAGTTGTGGCTGGGTTGCCAAGCGCAACGAATCTCCAGCGGCGCACCCGGGACGTCCAGCACCTTCTTCGGCTTCCGGGTGTGCAGGTCCCAGACCACGACAGTGTTGCCGAAGCGCTTCATGGCCTCTTTATCCTGCAGCATCTTGCCGAAGTCCATCATATAGTTGGACCAGCCGGTGAAGGAGGACGTCACCATGATGTTGCGGCGCGGCAGCGCGCGCACGTCGTAGCCATACCCATCGGCGAACCGCCCGCCTTTCTTGGCTCCGCGCAGGTTGTCATCGGTCGGCATCCAGTGCGTGGCGATATACTCTCCCTCGTTGGTGTACTCGACCAGCGCCGTACGCCCGCCGTGATCCTGGTTGTTGGACAACCCTGTGATCATCATGCGCCCGGGCAAGGCATAAGTGGTATGCGGCCCTACCACACCACCACTTTTCGCAACGAAATCCGTCACCACCTTGTGCAAGGTGGGCTTGGCGGGATCCGTGTGTACATCGAAGATGAACAGTTTGTTGGTATCCAGACCGCCCGCCCACAGATAGCGTCGATCGTCTGTAAACCCGGAGTGATGGGCCTCGTTGCGGCCGCCGACCGACATGGTATTGACTACCGTGCCATACGCCGGTGATTTCGGGTTAACATCGACGGTAACCAGTTTATCCTGGCCGTCACCCAGCCCTTCCACGCCCAGCGTCCACACGTACACAAAATCTTCCTGACCGACGATTTTGGCCATGTAGGGAGACATGCAGGTTTCGTCCGCCGCGACCTGGGTGGGAATGGTTGTAACGGCGGCGGCGACCGCAAACGACGCCGCCACGATGGCGCGACTGGTGACGCTTTTGGCAAAAAAATGCATGAGAGTTGGTCCTCCGGTTACCTTCAGTTCGGCTGCAGTTTGCTGAATCGCCGTTGCGACGCTCCGAGTGCTGCTTTCTCAATTGACTGCTCAGAGTAACAAGCTGATACAGCATCGACGTTCTCCGGAAATCTATAGCTAAATCGAGGGTCGTTCCATCCGTATCAGTACGTACGCCTGAGTAGAAATACGCATACCTTCGAGCTTGGATCCAATTGATCGCAAGCGATTGGGAAGTCCGCCGGGTTTTGCGGTGCAAGGCAATGTCGAACGCGTTCGACGAGGTACGGCACGAATGAACAGGGTAAGCGGCTGGCTGGGTTTCGGGCTGCCGCTCTTCAACCAATCCGGACATGCGATCGGGGGGATTTCACGCTGACGGCGCACGATGGCAACACGTTCACGCTCAGCGGGTTGCGCAATAAGATCGTGGTGATGTCGTTCGGATACACCCGCTGCCCCGACGTCTGTCCGACTGCGCTGGTGACAATCGGCGCGTCGCTGCGCGATCTAGTCGGCCGCTTGGCAAGTTCGTTGACTCTCAGAGCCCCGCTACCGGGTACGATACGACTTCGTCGGCAAGCGCGAACAACCGAACTATTCGCTATTCGCTCGACCACAGCGCCAGCTTGTACCTGATCGATGCCAACGGCAAGCTGGTACGCATCCTCTCCCGCGGCCTGCCGGCGCCAGCCCTGACCGACAGCGTCCGCCTCATGCTGGCGGACGACGGGGCAACCACCAACCGCTGGTCTCAGCGCCCGGGCGCGCAATCATTCATCCACGCAGACGCAAGGACCACGCCACGTGCGCCGCCTGTCGATTGATTTTTACGTCGTGTACGCGAAACACGCGAACGCCTGCGACGGTGCCCAGCGCCGTGGTAGCCGCAGTTGCACCGACCAGCTGTTGCGGGTCGGTTTCCCGGCACAAACTGCCCATGAAGCGCTTACGGCTGGTACCGAGCACGACCGGGTAGCCCAACGCCGTGAGTTTCCCCAGATCTCTAAGCAAATCCAGGTTGTCCGCACGCCGTTTACCGAACCCGATCCCCGGATCGATCAGCACGCGGTCCGGCGCGATGCCGGCGGCCTCTGCCGCCGCCACCCGTTCGAGCAGGAAATCCCGCACCTCAGCGCACACATCGCTGTATCCCGGCTCATCCTGCATGTCGCGCGGTTGACCCTGCATATGCATCAACACGATCGGCACGTCGCGCCGCGCAACCAGCGGTAACATGTCTTTGTCATCACGCCCGGCGGAAATATCGTTGACCATCGCGGCTCCGGCGTCCAAAGCGGCGGCGGCCACTTCCGCCAGGGATGTGTCGATGCTGAGCATCACCGACGACGGCAGCGCCCGGTGCAGCCGACCGATTACCGGCAGAACCCGATCGATCTGCACCTGTGCCGATTGCCGCTCCGCGCCCGGACGGGTCGATTCGCCGCCGATATCGACAATTTCCGCACCCTCTTCGATCATCCTCCGCGCCTGGCCCAGGGCCGCGTCGACGCGTAGAAATCTGCCACCGTCGGAAAAACTGTCCGGCGTGACGTTGACAATGCCCATGATGGCTGGCGGACAATCGGGTTCGAGCCAACGCATAGGAAAAATGAACCTGTTGGTATTCTGACCGACGCTCAGTGTAACGTGAGCCCCGCGAAGGTCGGTGCTATGACCTGCCTATTGCACGAAAGCGACCCGACTTCGGCACGTTGTCTGTGGTAATACGGACAAGTCAGCGTTCACAGGGGAAAATTGCGTCTGTGACTTCGCCCTGTTAGGGCTGAGGCCGCACCGGCCATTGCAGCTGGGCCGATCATCGTTCGAAGGATCGGAACAGTAGGCTCATGAGTTTTTCTTCCGGGCTCGCACCCCGCTTCGATTTTGGCCGCGATCGATACAGCGAAAAGACATGTTGCGTTAGATCCTGCAGTCTATTTATCGATGAATCCTTGCCATGGCCGTCTGCCTTAACCTCTTTAATCAGGTGCAACAGGTCAATGCGTATTCTCAGTCCCGTCTCCCTCGGGATTTTTCCGCGATCGGCATATTTGTCGGCCCGATCAATCAGGCTACGAAGGTGTTTGATAATCTGCTTTCGCTCCTTTTCCTTGAGATCCTGCTGCATGAGCGCCTCAAGGGAGGAGAGTTCGCGTTCAAACTTGGATTTCTTCATGAGAAGATGTCCGCATTCGGTGAGGTTGTCGCCTCGGTCAGTGTTCGATTGATAGCGGCTGCCAATTCGGATATTTCGCGGTAGTCCGGGCTATTCGATCTCAGCTCAAGTCGAATAAGCTCCGCGAGTGACGCGGCGATTTCGGCACTTTCCTTGTCAATTCTGAAGTTCGTCCTGAGGATTTTAACCCGGATGAATATTTCAGTTGCAGCGTGATACAAGCCGTCACTCATATTTCCTCCCACTGCACGGTTGGCAAGGCAGAATCTAGTCGTTCTTTTTCGTCGAGCTATTCTTGCGTTCCATGAAATCGATATGGCAGCCGTCCAGATGAATTCTATGCGTGACGAACCAAAACTTGATACACGGCTGCGGGTGATCTCGATACGCCTGTTATTGAAACAGAGCGCTTGGCCGTGTTCTTTTCTGTTCAGAGTCCTGGTCGCGAATACTTAGGCACAGCCTCCCGGCCCACTCCAAGGGCTATCGTCACTGATGGATATCTCGAGGGCCGGATCCACGCCAGCTGGGGACAAGCATCGCACAACGAGTACGCTCGGTCGATCACGGCAACGCGATGACAAGTCGGCGGGTAAACGCGAAACATCTGCTGGTGCATAATCTAGGGTATTCCCTGTCGACGGTTAGGTATTCCCTGTTCCGGGATGTCAGGAAAATTTACATATTGAAAGTAAAGACATGGAAGCTTTCGTAGCTAACCGACTGAAGCGACAACGTTTAGTACATAAGCGCATGATCATTGCATGCATTCTTTCTCGACAAAACTATAACCGAACGCGCCGAGATGAGAGAACACCCTACCGCGATGGCGGAATGGCGGCTCTTTGGACCTGTGTCTGAGCGGTAGCGAAGCGACAGGCGCTCAAACTGAGCCGTTATCTGAAATCCTCTCATCACGCGCAAGCGGGCGGCCGCGAGGCTTGACCAGACGATACCGCCGAGACGGCTGGAACGAATGGATCAGCGGGGAAAAGAAAGGCAGCCTCCACTTAAGAAGGGTGTTTTTTATTTGGGGGTAGACAATGAAAGGACGTCGTAACTCGAATCTTCTAACCACGGTGGCGTTGTCACTGACGCTACTCGGAGCCGCCTCTCTGGCGTTTGCACAGGGCGACACCTTTGCCGGCCCGAACCGCAACTTCGACGCCCGAGAGGAAGCCCGTCGCGGCGCGGGGCTGACACCGAGTTTGCTGCAAAAGAGCGGCTTGGACCAGTTGCGGGTCGGGGTGCCCGGACTCAGCTACCGAGTAGATGCGACAACCGGGGTGACGCGTTCGCTTTCGAGCGCCGGCGGATTTCTGACTGCTCCCTCGCGCACCGATGCCGTTACCACAGCAACCTCCTTTCTGGAGGCAAACCGAGCGCTTCTCGGTCTGGACGCGCTCGACGTCGCCGCCTACACCGTTCGAGACATCGTGCCATCGGGCGCAAGCGGCTCCACACATGTCTATATCGAGCAGCAGTACGCGGGCCTTCGGGTATACAACGCCGTCTACCAAGCCAACATGGACCGAGAGGGGCGTATCACCGGGGTCGCCAACAGTTTCATGCCGTCAATTGCTGTCTCGGTGAACGCGCTTCGTCCACGGATTTCGGCGCGCCGTGCAGTTGCGGCCGCGACCGAGCACCTCGGTATCGCTCTTGGGCGCTTGCCCCGGGTCCTCGCCGGCGGCAAAGGTGTCGAACGGGTGACCTCAATCGACCCCGCCGGCATTTCGGAAAACCCGATCACAGCGCGACTGATGATTCTGCCGATTCGCGCCGCCGAAGCACGACTGGTGTGGAACTTTCAGATCCAAACACTGGATCACCAGCATTGGTTCGACATGAACGTCGACGCCGATAGCGGCAAGATATGGACGCGCTTCGACTGGGTGGCGTCGGATCAGTATAAGGTATATGCCCACCCCGCCGAGAGTCCGAATCACGTGCAGGGAGGGCCCTTACCTCCGGCAGACGGTCGGGCCTTGGTTGTCGAGCCGGCGGATCCGACGGCCTCGCCCGAGACCTGGCACAGCGGCAATTTGACCGAAGGAAACAACGTCCGCGCCTACGAAGACAGTAACGAATCGAACTCGGGTACGCCAGTCAACTGTGGTGGTTCGCGGGTCTGTGAGTTTCCCCTGAATCTATCAAGCATCCCATCGCCGTATTATCCGGCTGCGGTGACCAACCTCTTTTACTGGAACAACGTCGTGCACGATGTCCTGTACCAGTACGGTTTCGACGAGGTCTCGGGCAACTTCCAGGAGGACAACTTTGGCAACGGCGGATTGGGCAGCGATTCAGTCTACGCCGAAGCGCAAGACGGCGGTGGCGTCGACAATGCCAACTTCTCGACACCGCCAGACGGTTTCAACCCGCGTATGCAGATGTACATATGGAACGCGGCCAGCCCGCCCAGGGACGGTGATTTCGACAGCGGCATCATCGTCCACGAGTACGCTCACGGCATCTCAAACCGTCTCGTCGGCGGTCCCTCGAATGTCAGTTGCTTGAGCAACAGCCAGCAACCCGGGGAGGGCTGGAGCGATTGGTACGCCTTGGCGCTCACCGCGAAAGTTGGCGACGCCGGCACCGATCCCCGGGGAATCGGCACCTATGTGCTGAACCAGCCAACCAACGGCCAGGGGATTCGCGACCAACCTTACTCGACTGATCCGGCAGTCAACAGCTGGACCTTCGAATCGATCCGCGGCGCACTCGCCCCCCACGGTACGGGAGCGGTCTGGGCTCAGGCCCTCTGGGAGGTCTACTGGGCCCTCGTCGACCAGCACGGCTTCGACCCCGACATCTACAGTGCCGCGGGCGGCGCCGGAAATCAGCGCGCCCTGCTGTACGTGACCGAGGGCCTGAAGAATACCCCCTGCTCACCGACCTTCCTCGATGCGCGCGACGCCATCCTCCAGGCGGTTTTAAACACCTATCCGGCCGATGAATGCACCGTCTGGCAGGCCTTTGCGGATTTCGGTCTGGGCATCGACGCCACGACCACCGGATCCAACAGTTCGGCCACGAACGGATTTCAGATACCGATACAATGCCAGTGCAGTCCGGAGCCCGTGGCTGACGCCGGCCCCGATGAGATCATATGCCTCGGAACCTCGACCACGGTTGGAACGCCGGCTCAGGCCGGTAACACTTACAGCTGGTCTCCAGGTGGAGAGACCAATGCCGAGATCAGCGTGTTTCCGACCGTAACCACTACCTACGCCGTCACCGCCACAACCGCCTGCGGCAGCGCCAACGATTCGGTCACAGTAACCGTCGATGACGGCACCGGTGGTGGGATCGCCGAGGACTTCGAGGGTGGCCTGGGCAACTGGACCGCGCTAGGGCTCTGGCATCTGACCACCGACTCGTCCTGCGCTTCACCTGGTTTCTCGTCGCCATTCAACGCGCTCTACTACGGTGAGGACAGCACTTGCGACTACTCGACCGGCGCGGCGAATTCCGGCGATCTCGTGTCGCCCGCAATCAGCGGCATCACGTCCAGCTCGACCCTCAGCTTCGATTACTACCGCCAGGTGGAGAATTATTTCGGCGACTACGACTGGACTAAAGTCGATGTATCCGATGACGACGGCGCGAGTTGGAGCAACGTCTGGTCGCGAAACGCGCGTAACGCCTCAGTGGGGGCTTGGACCTCGAGCGGTCCGATTTCGCTCGCCGCCTATGCAGGTTCCACAATTAAGATTCGCTTCACCTTCGATTCCGTCGACGGGACCTTTAACGCCTACACCGGCTGGTTTATCGACAACGTGGTGGTCGAAGGTGAGTCGCAGTGCACAGGTGGTAATCAGCCGCCTGTTGTGACCATCGATTCGCCGGTGCACGGCGCCACCTACCACGAAGGCGACACCGAGTCTTTCACCGCGACGGCGACCGACACCGAGGACGGCTTGATCAGTGCCGCGATCGGCTGGAGCTCGTCGCTCGACGGAGGGTTCGGTGCAGGCGCTTCGGCGGACACCGTGTTGTCGGTCGGTAACCACACGGTGTCGGCGCAGGTGACAGACAGCGGCGGTTCCATCGGCACGGATTCGATCAGCGTCACGGTCAATAATGTTGTTCCTGACGTCACGATCACCGGCCCCGCGACCACGAACTATATCGAGGGCGACACGGTCACCTTCACCGGCACGGCAACCGATTCCGGCGAGATCGACCCGATCATCAGCTGGTCGTCGGATCTCGACGGCGTGCTCGGCGCCGGGTCCTCAGTTGACGCACGGCTCTCCGTCGGTTCCCATACGGTGACGGCTGCCGCAATGGACACCGAAGGCGGTACCGGCACGGACACACTCACCATCGTCGTCGCTAACGTACCACCGACGGTGACCATCGACACCCCGACGAGCGGATCGGTTTTCGGCGACGGCGAAACCGTGACTTTCCAAGCCACTGCCAGCGATCCCGGCGACGGGCCCCTGTCGTCCTCGATCTCCTGGTCATCTGACCTCGATGGAGCACTGGGCAGCGGAGCCTCGATGACCCGCCCCGATCTGTCTGTCGGTAACCACATCATTACGGCATCGGTGATCGACAGCAACGCTGCGCCAGGTTCGGATTCGATCACCTTGACCGTCCAAGCCAATACGGCGCCAGTGGTTTCGATCACCAGCCCTGCCGACGGCTCTACCTTTACCGCTGGCTTCTCGGTGACTTTCACCGGTACGTCGGACGATGTGGAGGACGGCAATCTCACCAATATGCTTTTCTGGAACTCTTCGCTCGACGGAGCCATCGGAGGTGGAGGCACCGCGGTCTCCTCGCTGTCGGCGGGCAGCCACACGATTACGGCGTCGGTCACGGATTCGGGCGGTGTCGCCGCTTCGGATGACATTACGGTCAACATTATCGCGCCGCCCAACACCGCACCGGTGGTTTCGATCGATACACCGGCGGACGGCTCCAGCTTCAGCTCGGGGTCCAATGTGAACCTTAGCGGCGCGGCCAGCGACGCTGAGGATGGCAATATCTCCGCCGGCCTGTCGTGGAGCTCGGATCTCGATGGATCGATCGGAATGGGAGCTGCGTTTTCGATCTCGACGCTCTCGGTCGGTACGCACACGATCACGGCTTCAGTCACCGATAGCGGTGGTCTCGGTGGATCGGACACCCTTTCCGTGACGATCACCGGCGGCACTCCGACTACAGTGACCTTCACCTCGATCGGGGACCACGACGGTTGGGTGAGGGAATCGAGTGAAAATTCGAATGCCGGTGGGGCGAACAGCGCCACCGGTAGCGGCCGGTGGCCAATCAGACCCGGTGACGAATCCGGTGATCGCCAGTACAAGGCAATTCTCTCTTTCGACACCTCCTCGATTCCGACCAACGCGACGATCAGTGCGGTGACTCTTGAGACGACCGGCGGACGTCTGCTCGGTACGAGCCCGTTCAACACCCACGGCGACCTTAATGTTGACGTGCGGTCGGGCGGATTCAGCGGTAACGCCGCGCTCGAGAACAGCGATTTCCAGGCGGCCGCCACCGCGGTAGGGGTCGCGACAATGTCCACGATCACCTCGGACGGCCAGGTTTCTTCGGGTAGTTTTAACGCGGCCGGTCTGGCCGCCGTCAACAAAACCGGCATCACACAGGTCCGGCTCTATTTCGACCTCGACGACAACGACGACGGCAGTCGCGATGCAGTCGGGTTTTACTCGGGAGAAAACGGCAACAGCAACAACCATCCGCGACTGAACGTAACCTACACGCCGTAAGTTGGAGACGCGTTTGATGGCTTCGAGTGGGGCGGCGCTGCGGCCGCGGCCACAGTCGAGTATTTGCTATTTTCCAAAATCAAATTGTTTCCGACATGCGCGGACTGCAACGCTTGCGCGGTGACGGTAAAATTTTTTAACAGCACTGCCAATCTGGCCATTACGGTATAGACTATATAAGGAAAACCATGCGACATCGGTGACAATCCGCGGCTTCGACCGGAATCCTTGGGCAAACAGGCACTTGGCGCGGCGTGCCGGCAGACAACGCGGTAATACAACGGCGCTCGGGTCGAGCAGGAGGGGGATGGGGCGATGATGAGCTTGCTGAGGGACATTTTCCTTCGTTTCGACGGGCAGTCGATGAATGTCCGCGGTCAAATACCACGCCAAGGACTGTGCTCTGGGACACTGGACGACGCCGTCGAGCAAGTCGTCGACGAACTCTACAGCCGCCTGCGTGCAGTGCCGAATTATGCGAACGTGCTGCGCGGACCGGTCGCCACAACCTTCCGCCACATCAACGATATCGCCGAATCGGTGCCGGGCCCCCTGCTGTGTTGTCGCTCGACATTTGCCGAAGATCCGCGGATCAACGCCTTCTTCGTCAGTCCGAGTCACATCCAGCAGGTGTTCAGCCAAAGCAAGGAAGTCCGCCAACTGTTCGAGGCCAACCCACAGATCACAGAGTGTTGGTCCCTGCTTTGTATGCGCAAAGAGGAGCGGCGCCAGCCCGGTCTGGCACTGGTGGGAGACGACGTGCGCAAGGACGTGATGCAGACCCTGGTCAACTTCACCGATCACCAGGTGGTATCCCCTGGTTCCGACGAGCAGTCGGCCCGATGCGCCCTCAAATGCTGCATGTTCGGAGGGCTGCTGGCCCACATCAAGCGCCGCGCTGCGGATGCCAAATCCAGGACTCAGGACCTCGAAAACCGGATACGGATACTCCGTGCGCGGTTGCGCAGCCTCGATCTAAGGCCCGATCCTGAGCAGCGAAAAGAGGCCATGCTGGCGGAGATTCAGCGGTACGAGGAACAACTGGCCGGCGACGATCTGCGCCTCCCCACCATCAAGGACCATTTGCAGTTCGTCGCCGACGCCCTGTCCGATCCCGCCGACTTCCTGTCGTCGGCGGTTTGTTCGCTGCGTCTGAACCGGATGGCGATCAAGCTCGAGGATTTTTCGGACGAATCGGGCTACGAGTTGGTGTTGTCGGAGATTCGTATCGCGTCGCACCCACCCAGGATTGGTGCCTTGGTGCGTTTTCCTCGCGATGAGTTGCTGCCGCAGACGGATTTCCTGAAACAGACCGACCTGTTTCTGGCCATGTGACGCGACATTGCGCCCGCGGCTTGCAACGGCCCGCGGAGCGCTGGGCGGATGGCCGCACGGACCGGGTTTCAAAGGTGGCTCGTTTGAGCGTGACTGATGACTACGAAGGGATCTCCGAGGTCCTGATCGAACAATTCGAGACGACCCGGCTGCCGCGCATACTGGCGATCGAAGAACGTCTCGACCAAAGGGAAAACCTGGGCAATCTCGACTTCGGACGCGAAACCCGGCTTGCGGGTTCGCGAAAAAACGACTTCCCGTTTTATCGGCCGATACATCCCGTCTGATTGCGTTGCTCGTCGATTAAATAGGCTGGCTCTTCGCACGCCTCACGCCTTGCCAGTCGGGCGTATCAAAGCCTCAAAACGCGAAGGTATTTCTGCGCGAACCCTACGGCAGCAGCACTGTCGAGCCGGTAGTGGCGCGCCGCTCCAGATCCCGATGGGCCTGGGCGGCGTCCTCCAGCGCATAGGTCTGGTTGACGTGGATCGTGAGGACGCCTGCGTGTACCGCCTCAAACAACCGGTCGGCGCCCTCGGTCAAGAGTTCGCGCGTCGCGATGTGTGTCGCCAGCGTCGGGCGGGTCACGTACAGAGAGCCTTTCGGCGCCAAGATACTGGGGCTGAAAGGCGCTACCGGGCCGGACGCGTTCCCGTACGAAACCATCACGCCGAACGGGCGCAGCGAGTTCAGGGAGGCCTCAAACGTCGCCTGCCCGACGGAATCATAGACCGCCGCCACTCCCTCGCCGCCGGTCAGCGCCCGGACCCGTGCGGCGATGTCTTCGTCGCGATACAGAATCGCGTGATCGCAGCCGTTGGCCTTGGCCAAGTCCGCCTTTTCCCGCGAACCCACACAACCGAGTACGGTGGCCCCCAAATGCTTGGCCCATTGGCAGGCGATCAGCCCCACGCCGCCGGCGGCGGCATGAATCAGGACCGTATCACCGCGCTTGACCGGATAGGTCCGGAACAACAGGTAATGGGCGGTGAGACCCTTTAGCATCATCGCCGCAGCGGTCCGATCGTCGATCTCTTCCGGCAGCTTCACCAGCTTCTCCGCGTCGATCAAACGCGCCTCGGCATAGGCGCCGGGCACCATCGGGTAGGCAACCCGGTCGCCCGGCACCAGACCGGTCACGCCATCGCCGACCGCGTCCACGACCCCCGCCGCTTCCATGCCGAGGATTGCCGGAAGTTCCGCCACCGGGTAGGCGCCGGTGCGCATGTAGACGTCAATGTAGTTCAGACCACAGGCGGTCTGATGAATACGCGCCTGCCCGGGTCCCGGTTCACCGACCTTGACCGCGTCCCAGCGGAGCATGTCAGGCCCTCCGGTCGCATGGATGCGGATTGCGAGTGTCATGTTCTCCCCCCATACTGGATCTGAAAATCGACTCAGCCGGCAAACCGACCGCTCAGCGCTTCCCGCTATTGGAATGAGGAATCGTCCCCGGCTCGGCCAAGCGTCGCCGCTTTCGGGTTCAAACGCAATCGATTCTGCGCACAAACAACCGCAGGGGAGCGCCGGCCCCGCCAAGGCTAACAAGGGTCGCGTGATCGCTGCCCCCGTTCGTTGCCGGTGACACGGCTGTACCACCTGTGACACACTCGCGACGACGCTTGTGTTGCATATGTAGATAAGAAAATCGGGTACGGCGGCTTAAAACTGCCAATCCGCGCGGAAGGAAAGATTGGCGCACCAATTGCATCGCATCCCTGGCGACGAACATCCGCTAGCGCGTCGCCGCGCAACGGGTCGAGATGGCATGTCGAACGATCAATGACAAAAACTATGTGTGGAGGACGATAGCATGTTGTGGACAACGCCGAGTTTCGAAGACCTGCGTTTGGGCTTCGAGATCAATCTTTACATCAATAATCGCTGATCGATGCGCAGGTTCATCGGGCCCGACTCCGGGCCCGATGATCTCAAGGCGAGCTGCTATACAAAGTATTCCAGCAGACCGACTTGTCGTCGGAGCGATGCTTTTGCCTCCCCGCCAACTTCCAACAGGGGATTGAATGCAGATTCGTGTTCTTGGCTCTGGTGCGGGCGGCGGCTTCCCGCAGTGGAACTGCAACTGCGCCAACTGCAACGGGCTGCGCACCGGCCGGATTAAGGCATCGCCCCGCAACCAGTCGTCCGTTGCGATCAGTGCAGACGGCATCGATTGGGTTCTGTTCAACGCGTCTCCCGACATCAGGGCGCAGCTCGAATCCTTCCCCCCGCTGCAGCCCGCCCGCAAGCTGCGCGACACCGCCATTCGCGCCATCCTTCTGGTCGATGCGCAGATAGACCACGCGACCGGGTTGCTGTTACTGCGCGAGCACACCGAGCCCTGGAACGTCTACTGCACGGCGTCGGTCAAAGACGACCTGAGCACGGGTTTTCCCATCTTCAACATACTGGCGCACTTCCGGGGCGTTCATTGGCACGAAGTGAAAACCGATCGGTCGACCTTTCGCATGCCGTTTAGCGACCAACTCGAATTTACCGCGGTGCCGCTAAAAAGCGAGGCCCCTCCCTACTCGCCGCATCGCCACAACACAGTGCCGGGCGACAACATCGGGGTTCGCGTGCGCGATCTTGCAACCGGTCAAAACCTGTTTTACGCCCCCGGCCTGGGGCAGGTCGACGATGAGGTGCTGGCCTTCATGGAACAAGCGGACTGTCTGCTGGTTGACGGCACGCTTTGGACCGACGACGAAATGATCAAAGGCGGATTCAGCGACAAACGCGGCACCGACATGGGGCACCTCGATCAATCGGGAACGGGCGGCATCGTGGAACTGCTCGGCGCGCTGGATCGTCCACGCAAGATACTTATACACATCAATAACACCAACCCGATTCTGAACGAAGCATCAGCGGAGCGTAAAAGCCTGGATGAAGCAGGGATCGAAGTGTCATACGACGGTATGGACATCGTGCTTTGACGGGTGGGCGCGGGAGCAGAGATGGCAACAGATGACCTGGCACCGTTGAGCCGCGAGGAGTTCGAGCGCAAGCTGCGCGACAAGGAGAAGTACTACCACATCAATCACGAATTCCACATCCTGATGAACACCGGGAAACTGGACAAAGAGGCGATTCAGGGCTGGGTGGCCAACCGGTTTTATTACCAGACCGCCATCCCGGTAAAAGATGCCGCAATCATGTCCAACTGCCCCGACCGCGATGTGCGCCGCCTCTGGGTGCAGCGCATTATCGACCATGACGGCACTGAAGGCGACGAAGGCGGCATAGAGGCCTGGTTGCAGCTGGGCGAATCGGTCGGACTGCGCCGCGAGCAGCTGTTGTCGCACGAACTGCTGCTGCCCGGCGTCCGGTTCGCGATTGACGCCTACATCAATTTTGCCCGCCAGCAGCCTTGGGAAATCGCCGCGAGTTCGTCGTTAACCGAGCTGTTCGCGCCGAAAATACATCAGGCGCGTCTGGACAACTGGCCCGAACACTATCCCTGGATTGACGCAAGCGGCTACAACTACTTCCGCAAGCGCCTGGCGGAAGCGCGCCGGGACGTGCAACACGGCCTGGCCATCACGCTGGACTATTACACGACTCGCGAACAACAAATGCGCATGCTCGACGTACTGCAGTTCAAACTCGACATACTCTGGACTATGCTCGATTGCATGTGGATGGCGTATATCGAGAAAAAGCCGCCCTATCACAACGTCGAGAAATCCTGATGAACAGCGATTCCAATGCAACTTTTACCGATAAGGACATACCCGTGATCGCATCGCACTTCCGTTTGCAATGGGAAGAGGCACAGGACTGTTTTGTCATCCTGTATCCCGAAGGCATGGTCAAGCTGAACCCGGCCGCGGGAGAGATTCTCAGCCGCTGCGACGGTGAACGCACGGTCGGCGACATCATCAACGAGTTGGAAACGAATTTTCCCGGTGCTGACGGTCTAATCGACGATGTCATGAACTTCTTGAGTACTGCCCATGAGCAACAATGGATCGAACACAAATCTGCCTAATCCCCTGTGGTTATTGGCAGAGCTGACCTATAAATGCCCACTGCAATGCCCATATTGCTCGAATCCGTTGGAAATCGCTCGCTACAGCAACGAGTTGTCGACCGACGAGTGGAAGCGCGTTTTCCGCGAGGCCCGGGCGCTTGGCGCGGTGCAGCTCGGGCTGTCCGGCGGAGAACCCCTGGTCCGTGACGACCTCGAAGAGCTGATAGCCGAGGCTCACGGGTTGGGATATTACGTCAACCTGATCACTTCGGGTGTGGGTATGGACGCCGCGCGAATCGATGCATTCAAACAAGCCGGGCTGGATCACATCCAAATCAGCTTTCAGGCCAGCACGGAAGAGATCAATAATTTCATCGCGCGCAACGACTCCTTTCAACACAAGCTGGAAATGGCCAGGGAGGTAAAAAAGGCCGGTTATCCGATGGTGCTCTGCTTCGTGTTACATCGCCGCAACACCGATCAGGTCGAAGAGATACTGAATCTCGCCCACTCCCTGGAAGCCGATTATGTGGAACTGGCGACCACCCAGTACTACGGTTGGGCCATGCATAACCGCGATCAGTTGCTGCCTTCGCGAGAACAGGTCGAAAATGCGGAAGTGGTCGCGCATCGCTACCAGGAAAAGCTCAAAGGTAAGATGAAAATCTTCTACGTGGTCCCCGACTACTACGAAGAACGGCCCAAGCCCTGTATGCGCGGTTGGGGCGGAATATTTCTCAGCGTGGCTCCCGACGGGACGGCCCAACCCTGTCATGCAGCCGGCATCCTGCCCGGCTTGACATTTCCCAACGTCAGAGACGAAAGCATCGAGTGGATCTGGAGAGATTCCCCCGATTTCAATAAGTTTCGCGGTGATGACTGGATGCAGGAACCGTGTCGCAGTTGTCCGGAAAAGGAAAAAGACTTCGGCGGTTGCCGTTGCCAGGCCTACCTAATGACAGGCGACGCCACCAATGCGGACCCCGTTTGCAGCAAGTCGCCACATCATGCGCAATTACAACAAACCGTGGCCAACATCGCCGGTCAGGACAACAACAATATCGCGCCGCTGGTCTTCAGAAACATGCGCAATTCAAAACGCATCGTGGCGGGCGAGCACTAAGGGCTCGCGCCGAAATAACTTCGCATTTTCAGGCGTGTCGAGGCGCCCGTCTTTCAAGGCGCGAAAAGCGCGCACAGCCGGCCTACTTAAGCGACCAGCAACGCAGACAGACGGGATGAATCGGCGTACTAAAATGTGCAGTTATTATTGCGCGAGCCCTATGCCGAGGCGACTAGCCTAACCCTTCAACAGTCCCGACATTCGATCCGTCTCGCCGACCAACGCATCCACCATGGCGGGCTCACCCGCCAAATGACCCGCGTCCGGAATTACCCGCAGGCTCGAACCCGAAATCGCTCGGTGCAGCGTCCATGCCGCTTCGACCGGACAGGTCAGGTCGCGACGACCGTGCAGGATGGCGATCGGCACGTCCGGCAGTTTCGATACGTGTGCCAGCAACGGGGCGTCGCTCAGAAAGTAGCGATGGTAAGCGTAATGGGTTTCGATGCGCACCTTGCCGGTCAACTTCACCATGTCCACCGGATCGTCTTGCGCGGTTTCGGGTTGCGGCAGGTTCCAGGTCGCAATCCGGTCTCCCCAAGCCGCCCAAGCGCGCGCCCAGGCCGCGGCCGTAGCCGCATCGCCACCGTGCACTCGGTGATAGTAGGCAGCCACCGGATCAGCACGCTCCGATGGCGACAGCATACCGAGCAGTTGCGCCGAACGCTCGGGAAAAACCCGCGCCACGCCCAATTCGCCGAGAAACCAGTCCAGATCCCGCTCGCGCGCCAGAAACGAGCCGCGCAGAATCATCCCGGAGACGGCGTGCGGATGAGACTGAGCGTAGTACAGCCCCAAGGCGACGCCCCATGACCCCGCGAACACCAGCCAGCGATCGATGGCCAGATGGCGGCGTATGAACTCCAGGTCCGAACACAGCAGCCGCGTGTCGTTGTCACGCACCTCGCCGTGCGGTGTCGAACGCCCGCTGCCTCGCTGGTCAACGAGTACCACGCGATACGCCGACGGATCGAAATAGCGTCGATGGTTCTCCTGACAGCCGGATCCGGGACCGCCGTGCAGAAACAAGACCGGAACGCCGTCGGGATTGCCGCACTCCTCCACGTAGACTTCATGCACTACACCAATCGCAAACCGGTGAATGGCATACGGTTCAAGGGGAGCATAGAGCTGGTTCATTCAGGGTCACTCGTGTTACCGGATACTCAAGGCATCATCCACGTGCCGCTCGCCAGAGCCAAGCCCACGATGTTGACGCACGACCCGATTTTTACTCACGAACACCGTACATCAGAAGCGCATCGCACGTGAGAACGAAAACGACGCACCTAAGGGCAGCGATTTGATAAAGGAACTTCTAACGTACTAATTTACATGGTGAGTCACAATTGTCCCACGTTTGACACAGACCCGACGAGAGCGGAATCCAATACGTCGATGCGGTTGCTTCGACAGCGTTACGCGCCGCGCCGGGTATTGCCTCGCATGGCCCACGCGAAGATCCCGGAATGCACTGCCAGCCGCAACGATCGAGCTGGTTTTTATTGCCGCGGCAGGGTCATAAAAATGCACATCGGAACATTCTAATACCGGACGACGCGTGACTGAACGCTCCGCGTGCGATTCCGCGTAGCGCGAAGCCGGTATATTCCAGTCTATTGGCACGCAATATGCTGTTTGTTCCTCTACCGATGCTCTAGCCGTGAGGCGTCTATAGGAATATCGGCGACCAGTAGGACAAGACACAGCAATACTTGAGTCTGACGGACTTACCTGAACTCAATATCTCCTACGTCAAATCCAATAACTGTCAGAGGGGCCCTTACACAATGACGCGAAACATGACATTTTCCGCAGCGGTAGGCGTCGCAATTGCCTGCGGTTCATCCGGTACGGCGATGGCAAACGCCGAACTGTTGTCCATGCAGCAAAACCCGAACGAGTGGGTAATGCCGACCGGCAACTATGCGAACACCCGATTCAGCGAACTCGATCAGATCAATGCCGGCAACGTAAAGGATCTCAGAGTCTCCTGGACTTTCTCCACCGGTGTCCTTCGCGGGCACGAAGGCGGTCCCCTGATCATCGGGGACACGATGTACGTGCACACCCCGTTTCCCAACAAGGTCTTTGCGCTCGACCTGAACGACGACGGGCGGATAATCTGGCGCTACGAACCACGCCAGGATGCCAGCGTCATTCCCGTGATGTGTTGTGACACGGTCAACCGGGGCCTTTCGTACGGCGACGGCAAGATATTCCTGTCGCAGGCCGATACCACCTTGGTCGCTTTGGACGCCAAGACCGGCAAAAAGATATGGTCCGTCGTCAACGGCGACCCGAAAAAAGGCGAAACCTCGACCGCCGCCCCGATGGTGTTCAACGACAAGGTGTACGTCGGCATCTCCGGCGGTGAATTCGGCGTTCGTGGCCATGTCACCGCGTACAACATCAAGGACGGCTCGCAAGCGTGGCGCGGCTACTCCATGGGTCCGGACTCCGACACCCTGCTGGATCCCGAGAAGACCACCCATCTGGGTGAGCCCGTCGGCAAGGACTCCGGTACCGCCACTTGGGAGGGCGACCAGTGGAAGATCGGCGGCGGCACCACCTGGGGATGGTATTCGTTTGATCCGGAGCAGAATCTGATTTACTACGGCTCGGGCAACCCCAGCACCTGGAACCCGGTGCAGCGCCCGGGCGACAACCGCTGGTCCATGACGGTCTTCGCCCGCGACGCGGATACCGGCATGGCCAAATGGGTCTACCAGATGACGCCGCATGACGAGTGGGACTACGACGGCATCAACGAAATGATCCTGGTTGACCAGGAGATCGATGGCAAGATGCGCAAGACGCTGGTCCACTTCGACCGCAATGGCTTCGGCTACACCATGGACCGCATCACCGGCGAGCTGCTGGTCGCGGAGAAATTCGATCCGGCGGTCAACTGGGCCACCCATGTCGACATGAAAACCGGCCGTCCGCAGGTCGTCGCCCAGTACTCGACGCAGCACAACGGCGAAGACGTCAACAGCACCGGTATCTGCCCGGCGGCCCTGGGCACGAAAGACCAGCAACCGGCGGCCTACTCGCCACGCACCGGCCTGTTCTACGTCCCGACCAACCATGTCTGCATGGACTACGAACCGTTCAAGGTCTCTTACACCGCGGGGCAACCCTACGTCGGCGCGACGCTGAGCATGTACCCTGCACCGGGCGGCGACGATCTGGGTAATTTCATTGCCTGGGATGCAACCAAGGGCAAGATCGTCTGGTCCAATCCCGAGAAGTTTTCGGTTTGGAGCGGTGCTTTGGCGACTGCCGGTGATGTCGTGTTCTACGGCACGCTGGAGGGTTACCTCAAGGCTGTGGATGCCAAGACGGGTGAAGAGCTCTACAAGTTCAAGACCCCATCCGGCATCATCGGAAACGTGACGACCTATATGCACAACGGCAAGCAGTACATCGCGGTGCTGTCAGGACTCGGTGGCTGGGCCGGCATCGGAATGGCGGCCGGCCTGACCGATCCGACGGCGGGACTGGGTGCCGTGGGGGCCTACGCATCGCTGAGCGACTACACCCAGCTGGGTGGTCAACTGACGGTGTTTCAGCTGCCATAGCATCGACGCGAGTCAATAGCCGTTAAGTCCACCGCCACCCCGAACGGGGTGGCGGTTTTACAGCGAGAACGACCCCTCCACTCCCTGTTTCTGCCCGAGGTTGAAATGCAAGCAAAAGAGACCGAAACCCGGCCGCGCAAACCCGACAACACGCTCTTATGTCAAGCAACGATCGGGGCCGCCGCGTTGCTGTTCTGCACCGTCAACGTCGCCGACTACCGATCGTTCGAGTTCTCCGTAGATCAGCCCTACTATTTCGAAGACGGTAAAGTCGATTTTGGAACCTACAATGGCTTTCGCCGCTACCACTCCGAATGTCATGTGTGCCACGGTCCCGCCGGACTCGGCAGCTCTTACGCACCGGCGTTGTTGAAATCGATGAGCTCCCTGAGCTACGGCGAGTTCGTCAATGTGATTGCCGCGGGCCGAACCGGCATGAACAATCTGGTCATGCCCGGGTTTGCCGGCAACGACAACGTGACGCCCTACATCAACGACATATACGCCTATCTTAAAGCCCGTGCCGACGGTGTGATCGGAGCCGCTCGACCCGACCGGTTTCCCAAGGTGAAAAAGTAACAGCCCTGCTGTCCGATGACGGCGCACATCTGGCACCGCCCTTCGTTGGCTCGAAATCGACGCGCGCTGGCGCGTCTGTTCCTGCTCGCCCTGGCGTCTTCGGGTCTGGCCCTCGGCTTCCAACACGCCAATGCGGCGACCGAAGGACGCGAAGGGCGCAATTCAACACACCTTACCGTCTGTGGCGACCCGAACAACCTGCCGTTTTCGAATCAAGCTCGCGAGGGTTTTGAAAATCGCATCGCACAACTGATGGCCGATGAGCTCAAGCGTCCACTGCACTATCGCTGGTGGCCGCAAACCATCGGTTTCGTGCGCAACACGTTGCGCCTTCGTCAGTGTGATTTGATCATGGGCATTACCTCCGTCAACGAGATGGTCCAGAACACAAACCCCTACTACCGGTCGGTCTACAGCCTCGTCTACCGGTCCGATATGCAGCCTGGCATCACTTCGTTGACCGATCCGCTTCTCAAGACCTTGCGGATTGGCGTCGTCGCCGGGACACCGCCGGCCACGCTGCTCACCCAGTACGGTTTAATGGAGCAGACCCGCCCCTACCGCCGCACGGTCGACACCCGACACGAATCGCCCGCACTCGAGCTCGTCGGTGACGTCGCCCGAGGCGAACTGGACGTAGCTCTGGTCTGGGGACCGATAGCGGGGTTTGCGGCGACCCGCGAAACGACGCCGCTGACTGTCGTGCCGCTGCCAGCCCGGGTCGACCAGACGCCCCTCGCCTTCAACGTTTCCATGGGCATACGTCATCGTGAAAAACAATGGAAACACCAGGTGAATGCGTTGCTGGAAAGGCTGCAACCCCGCATCAACGAGGTGCTCGCGGACTACGGCGTACCCCTGCTGGACCACAACGACAAATTGCTCTTCAAGCCTTGATCGGGAGTCAGCCGCGCACCGGCCGGCGTAAAACCTCGCTCAGTCTGCCCGTGTGCAACGGAGCGGCCGCGCCTCCCGCCGCTCGAGATCCTGGGGCTGCGCACGACCCGGGCAGGCATACCGTTTTGCCCGTTTTGGTCTTCTGCGCCGTGTCCTTGCTGCAGCCGCGCGGCATGCACGCGAACGAGGCACAGCACCAGTTGTTTTCGGAGGATGGCTATCGGATTGCCGAGTTTCGGGCAACGGTTCCCTGTTCGGTTCCGGGCGCAACCACGGTCGGTACCGCCGATGTCGCCAGACTGCTCGACAAATACGGCGCTCAAATCGTCTTGATCGACGTCCTGCCGCAAGCACCCAGACCCGAAAAACTGCCCACAACGTCGTTGTGGTTGCCCCCGGCAAGAAACAACATCCCCGCTTCCATCTGGCTGCCCAACGTCGGGTATGGCCGGTTGTCCGACGCGCTCAGTCAATACTATCGAAGCAATCTGGAAGCCGCCACGAACGGAGAATTCGACCGCCCGATTGTCGTTTACTGTCTCGCCGATTGCTGGATGTCGTGGAACGCCGCCAAGCGAGCCGCCGAGTACGGCTATACCCAAGTCTACTGGTATCCGGAAGGCACCACGGACTGGGAAGCGGCCGGATTACCCGTCGCTCGAAGTACGCCGGTCCCGTTGCAGCCACGGGTTCCGAGTCAACGATAAAATCGCTTCATTGGTGTCCGGCAACCGGCTTAGTTCGCGATTCTTTTGTGAAAGATTATCTGATCTCTCCGACCACGGCGAACGTATCAACGGTGCATGTAGAGAAAAACATGCAGCAACGTTCATCAACAACGGCGCAGGGCTTGACAAGGGAATCCACGCGTAGCGCGTACTACCCGTGGTCCCGCAAGCTTGCGCCCTCCAACGGAGAGATCCATGAAGAATCGAAATCATCTGACATCGAGCACTTACGTCGCGGCGCACAAACCAAACGCGTTCAAGCCCATAGGCAAGCTGCTGGCAGGCGCCGTCGTCGCGTTGGTCGCCATAAGCGTCAATGCCGCGAACTATCCCCTGGCGCTGAAAATCAACCCGGGCGTGCTCAAGCCCCTCCCGAGCGTGACTGTGAAGCCCGTGCTCTACGCCGCCAAGTTCGTCTGCGGACCACAGCTCCGCGCGGCGACCGGAATCGGCCAGACACTTCGGTTTGCGGCGGTCGAGCCCGGCCACTATGCGACGGCGCTGAACATCCTCCCGCTCATCAACGGTTCGCCATCGATCGACATCTATGCCGCCATGGAAGACAGCGTGGTCAACCCCCTGGTTGCACATTTCTCGATCTCGGGCGCCTACCGGATGTACACCGTGACCTGCGAGGAAATCCTAGCCAGCTTCGGCGTTTCGGTTGTGGACGAGGCCTACGAAGGCTTTCTGTACGTCGAGCGGCGTCAACCCGATCTGGAAATGCAGGCAGTCTATACCTATGCCAGCCGCGATGAGTTCACGGATTGGCTGGGTGTCGATCAAAAGGGTAACGTTGTCGCGAACCCGGAAATCGGCCTCAAGTCAATCGGCGGCGCCGGCGGGTTGGGGCTGGGTGCGTCGATCGATGTCGAACGTATCGAACCGATCGATCGCAGCGGATTGCATGTGAACTGACCGTAATAGCGGTTCTCGCCGCATACCGCATACCCGAGGGGCTGGGATCGACAAGACCCGTTGCGAGGGGGTTCCAGCCCCTCACGCGAAAAGTTGTACGACCGACCCCAACCGAGCGCTGCTTGATGAAAATCGCATACGCCACGCAGCGCAGGACACCCGACCATTCGGGCACATAGTTCGTGGCAACCAGAAATCTGGTCAGTCGAACGCCGCGGTCCGCTATCAGTCGTGCTGGATCGACAGAAAGGCGAATATATCGCGCAGTTCAGTATCGCTGAATTCGCTTAACAGTCGATCTTCGGGCGCCTTGGGGTCGTGAATGCGAACCCCGTCCCGGTACTTGGCGGTTTGGCGTTGCAGATAGTCGGTGTACTGGCCAGTGAGCAGGGGTACCCCGTCTTCGTGATCACCCTCGCCTTTCTTACCGTGACACGAGCTGCATTCACGCCGGTACAGCTTGCCTCCCGCCTCGACATCGCCTTCGGCACGGGGAATCTGCAGTACCCGTTTAGCATCATTGAGTCGTTGCAGCGCGTCGAAGTTCGGATCGCTCTCGTCGACGGCAGGTAGTTGGGTTGGCAGTGAGAGCGCAGCGAGAAAGGCCGAATTATCCTGGATGTCCTCATCCGGCATCTGGCGCTCGTCGACGTACTCGACCATTGCCAGATTAGGGCGTTTGCGATCCCTGAACAGGATCAATTGATCGACCAGGAACTGGTAGGGCTGACCCGCCAACCGCGGGTAAACGCCCTCCTTGCCGCCTTGACCGAACTCGCCGTGACAACCGGCGCAGACTTCATTGATTTCGGCACCGATATCGGGGTCCGGCTCGCGCGCATCGGCCGCCACGGGCGATAGCAACGCCGTTACGGAAACGATAAGCGACAACGCACGATTCATACCGCGGGATTGGATTGACAGTCGTGCCGGGGCGCGCTTCGACGGCATCCCGGCTTCGCTCTGGCGGGCGACGGCCGGTGCCGGGCGGCCATTTCGGCGCGATCCAATGCCACCGCCAAAGCGTCGTCGCCGCTGACCCAGCGCAACAGGCTACCGTGCGGCTCACCTTCCTGAACCTGGGTGCAGGCGGAAATACATTGCGCACATTCGGTACAGGTAAACATCCGACGCTTGATGGTCCTGGGCTTCAGGCGCATGGGGCAGACGTTGTCGCAGGCATTGTTGCAATCCTGGCAGGCCCTGGCCCGGGCGGTGTCAAACCCGACCACCATGCCCTTGGGGTTGGCCATCCACACCAAGCTCTGAAACAGGCCGATGGCGCAGCCGAAGCGGCAAAACAGATGCCGCGCCAACAAAAACTCGACCGTAAAGGCACTGCTCGCGGCCACCAGAAATACCGCCTGATTGCGGGTCAGCTCACCGCTGATCAGGTTGCCGTATACCACTGTGGGCGGTAACAGGTAGGTCAACAACACCAGTGCCCAGAGAAAGGCGAAGCCGATGACGGCCATGAGCGTAGGAATCCAGTACCAGGGATTCGGTTCGATCAGGCTCCCGTCGGGCTGGCGCCTCGGTAGTGGCTTTTTCTCCCAGATGCTCGGTTTACCGCTGGCGCGCAGCATCATGCCGTTGATGAATTCCACAACCGAGAAATGCGGACACAACCAGCCGCAATAGAGTCGGCCAAAGCGCCACGCAATCCACAGCAGCAGGGCGGCGCCGCCAAACAGCGGCACGAAGCCGCGAACGAAGAGATTGAGCGCCGCGTCAGCAACCCCGGCTCTCCCGGCGATGAACTCGTCGATGCCCAAAGTCCAGTTCTGACCAAACAGAATGGCGTGACCCTGGACGAGATCGATACGCAGAATGTCCAACGGCGGCGCCAACGCGAACAGCACGAAGAAACCGACCTGAAACCAGGCGCGCCGACCTTGCAGGGACGTGCGGCTCATTGCGTACAGTCCTCCGGCAGCGGCCGCCCCACCAGCGGGAAACGCCAGCATTGTTCGGCCATCGCCTTGGCCAATCCGTAGGCGCCAAACAAGATCAGCATTGAATGGCAGATCGTGAAATAGGTGATCACAATCGTCCACACGTGGGGGCCGTCGTACCCGCCCAACAACAGTATCAACACATTGGCGACCACCAGCAGCAGACCCGCCCAGATGCTGCCGCTGATGGTCTGTGCCAGATGGGCACGAGCCAGCGCGGGCGCGTCATCGCGGTGCCGCAGCCACAACCACAGCAGGACGACGAACGCCAATCCGGGCGCCAGCAGCAGATTCGCCAGATACAGGGCCTCGGCAGTAACCGCCAGGCCGTAACCGCCAACCTCCTCATTCGACGGTGGCATTGATCACCTCCATCAGGGCCATGATGGTTTCCTTATCGTCGCTCAAGGGTTCCACCAGTGCCGCGCGACAGGCGTCGCGCAGATCGAAACCGCCGTGTATCAGTGTTGCGGCATACACCAGTAAGCGGGTCGAAGCCGCTTCTTCCAGATCGTGGTCCTTCAGCGCGCGCAGCGCCTGGGCAAGCCGCACCAGCTTCTCGCCGATGTCCGGCGCGATGCCGGTTTCGCCCAGCAGGATTTCTTGCTCGAGCTCCGGCGTCGGAAAATCGAAGCTCATGGCCACGAAGCGTTGCC
>CBDUNM010000029.1:0-41955 GCA_965368585.1 uncultured Chromatiales bacterium
GGCCGCGATCCGACCGTCGGATCGGGATCTGAGCGGATCCCTCATGAGACGCACATGACCGGGTCGTGGACCAGGTCGCGCCAGCGTCTCGCCGCGCTGACCCAGATCGCGCACGAGGTCGATTCCGCGCCCGATCTGGAACATGCCCTGGACGTGCTGGTGCGTCTGACGCGTCAGGTCATCGAGGCCGATGTGTGCACCGTCTATTTCGCGGACGAGGAAAAGCGGCGTTACGTCGTCGCGGCTACGGACGGTTTGTCTTCCCGCGTGGTCGGCACCGTTGAGTGCGGCTTCGGTAAAGGCTTGGTCGGCCGGGTCGCCGGAGAGCGCCGGCCGGTCAATCTCGCTCAGGTGCCGGCGGAACTCGACGAGGAATTCATGCTGCAGACTGGCAGCGGGCCCTATCGGGGTTTTCTCGGCGTGCCGGTCACCCACAAAGGGCGGGTTCAGGGTGTGTTGCTGGTGCGGCAACACCGGATGCGGCGCTTCAACGATGCCGATGAGGCGTTCCTCACCACCCTGGCTGCCCAGTTGAGCGGTGCGATTGCCTATGCCAAGGCGAGCGGCGAGTGGTGTTGGTTCAATCGTCCGACGGACAGTTTGCCGCGCCAGATCGACGGGCTGGCCGGCGCACCCGGAATAGCCATCGGCCAGGGTCTGGCGGTGTTGGGCACGCCCGAGATCGACATCGTGCCCGACCGCCGGGTCGCAGACACAGGCGCCGAGGAAACGCGCCTGCGCGCCGCCGTGGCTGCCGTGCGCGCCGAATCGGTCGCCCTCGGTGCGGAGTTGGACACGACGTTGTCGACGGCGGATCGCGCCCTGTTCGACGCCTACGTGCTGCTGCTCGACAGTCCCGAGATTCTGGAAGCGGCGGTCGCCTTGGTACGGCGCGGCCTCTGGGCGCCCGGCGCGATACGGCAGGTCATAGAGGACTCGGCGGGACGATTCGACGCCATGGAGGATTCTTACCTTCGGGAGCGCGCGGCGGACATCCGGGCGCTCGGCGGACGGATTCTGGCCCGCCTGCTGGGCGAGGACACAGCGCCGAAAGCGGGGCACGAGGCCACGATCCTGGTCGGACAAAGCCTGAGCGCGCTCGATATCGGCCAAGCCCGCAACGGGCGCCTGGTGGGGGTTATCTCGGGCGACGGCTCGTCGTTGTCCCATGCCGCCATTCTCGCCCGCGGTCTGGGGATCCCGGCCGTGATGGGGGTCGCCGGTCTGCCGCTGTCGCACCTCGACGGCCAGGAACTGGTGGTTGACGGCACGGCTGGCGTCGTGCACCTGCGCGTGAGCGCCGCGATGCGAAAGGTGTTCACGACCTCGATGGCGGACCAGCGCGCGCTCACCGAGCACCTCGACGCGGAGCTTACGCTCGACGCGGTGACGGCTGACGGCCGTCCGGTCGGGCTGTTCATCAATGCCGGTCTGAGCTTCGATCCGAAACCACTGGCGGCCGCCGGCGCGGCGGGTATCGGGTTGTTTCGCTCCGAACTGCCGTTCATGCGCTTCGGCCGCCTGCCAAGCGAACGAGAGCAGCGGAATCTGTACCGGAAGGTACTGCAGTCGGTGGCGCCGTTGCCGGTGACGCTGCGCATGCTCGACACCGGTGGCGACAAGCCGCTGCCTTACCTCGACTCGACCGAAGTCAACCCGGCGCTGGGCATCCGCGGCATCCGCTTTTTGCTGGACCACCCGGAGATCTTCGTCACCCAACTGCGCGCGGCGCTGCGGGCGGACCGGGAATTCGGCAATCTGCGTCTGCTGCTGCCGATGATCAGCGGTTGCGACGAGTGGGAGCAGTCCCTGGAACTCGTGGAGCAGGCTGTCAGTCGACTGGTGGAAGAGGGTGTCCCGGCGTCGCGCCCGCCGGTCGGCGCGATGATCGAGGTGCCGGCGGCGGTCTATCAGGCCGAGTCGCTGGCACGACAAGCCGATTTTCTCTCCGTCGGGACCAACGACCTGACGCAGTATCTGTTGGCCGTCGATCGCAACAACCCGAGTTTGTCCAGCCGCCTGCACTCGGCGCACCCGGCTTTACTGCAGGCATTGCGACAGATTGTCGGCGCGGCCGAGCGAGCCGCTAAACCCGTCACCGTCTGCGGTGAGATCGCGGGCGACCCGGCCATGGCGCTGCTTCTGTTGGGCTTGGGCTTCGACGGTCTCAGCATGAGTCCGGCGGCTTTGCCGCGCGTGAAATGGGCGGTACGCAAGGTGCGCTCGTCACGCATGCGCGCGCTGGCTGCAGAGGCGTTGCAATGTGAACGTCCGGAGGCTGTTAGTGCTCTGCTGGAGGCGATGCGCAACGAGATCGGTTTACCCACGGGGGAGGTCCCCGATGCCCGGTCGAAGCCGCCGGGCGATCCGGTCGTGGTGCAATAGTCCGTGCAAATACACCCTGGCGGGGAAACCGCGGAACGGGATTGGACGTCGCAGCGACGCCGGCAGCCGGTGGCTTCAGGCGCGTTCGTCCCGGGCCATGTCGCGCAGCCCTTGCACCGCCTGCCGCAGCACCTCGCTGTCGGCCGTGCGGGGAAACACCATGTAGGCGGGGTGGGGGAATTCCGGACTGTCCCTGACCTGGAACAAGCGGCCCGCGCGGATCAGTGACTGCGCCATGCGCGCGGGCAGAAAGCAGGCGCCTCCGTTGGTCAGGATCAACTGCACCCCCAACCAGCCGATGTTGACCACCTGCGGTGGGCGCGCAAGATCGGGATAGGCATCGCGATGCCTGGCATAGAAGCCAGGGCCCCATTCGACGTAGATATAGTCATCGCCGGGCCAGCGCATGTCGGCGCGCGAACTGACCAGAACCAGGGTCTCGTCGAACAGGTGCTCGACGATCAGTCCGGGTGCGTGGCTCGGGGTGTACATAAGGCCGATGTCCAGGCTGCCTTCGATGAGGCGCCGCATCAGATCTTCCTCGAAACCGATCTCGCTGTGGATCGACACGTCCGGCGCTACGCGACGCATCCAGCCGATCCAGCGCGGGAGATAGCCGTCCCACAAGGCGATGCGCGCGCCGACCCGGATGCTGGCGCGAAAGCGGCTCGGCAAACCCACGTCATGACGGGCCTGCTCGACGGTCAGCACCAGATTCTTGGCGTGCGGCAGAAAGCGCCGTCCGGCCGGGGTCAAACTGGCGCCGGCGCGGTTGCGCACGAACAGCTTGGCGCCGAGATCGATCTCCAGGTTCTGGATTCGGGCACTGACCGTGGATTGGGTGACGTGCAGGCGTTTGGCCGCTTCCAGGAAACTGCCATGCGCGACGATGGCAAGAAACGTACGGGCCTGATCGATATCCATACTGGTGCAAACCGGCCAATAATATCGAAGATATCGATATCTTCGAGAAAAAAATATCGTTTGTCCAATTTAAAAAGCGCCAATATGATGCAGCGGCATTGCCGGCAGGAGACGCTGATGACCGACGCCATGACCACAAGGCCCACCCCCCACGCCACGCTGGATAACCTCGCGCGCGACGACGAGGGATTTCCGCATAAGCTGATGCTGGACGTTTGAGGCCGCTCGTCCGTGCGCACCGCGCTTGCGATCTTGTACCGATTTGCCGGTGTCGGCGCAGACCGGACCGGCCATGCCGAGAAATGGTTGTCGGTTGCCGGCGGCCTGGTCGGTGTGATGAGCGTTATTCTGATCAGCAGGACGACCCTTGGCCTGAGTGAGTCGTCGGGCCTGATCGCTTCGATGGGGGCCTCGGCGGTGCTGCTGTTCGCCGTTCCGCACGGTCCCCTGTCGCAGCCCTGGCCCGTGCTTGGCGGCCACCTGGTCTCGGCCGTCATCGGGGTCGCCTGCGTCAAGGCGCTGCCCGACACGCTGCTGAGCGCGGCGTTGGCGGTAGCTCTGGCGATTGGTGCCATGCACTACCTGCGCTGCATTCACCCGCCCGGCGGCGCGACTGCGCTCAGCGCCGTCATCGGCGGCGAAGCGGTGCATCAACTGGGGTTTCAGTACGTGCTGACGCCGGTCCTGTTGAATGCGGCCAGTATCGTGCTGATTGCGCTGCTGTTCAACTATCCATTTCCGTGGCGAAGATACCCCGGCTGTCTGGCACACGCAAAACAGCACGCACCGCCACCGACGCCGGCGGTCCCGATCCCGCAGCAGGAGGTTGCGGATGCGATTCGGGCATCGGCGGCCGGTCGCGGCATCGTCGCAAGAGACTTCGAGGCCACCCATCGCAGGGTCCTCAGCCGAACCGACAGGAGGGACGGATGAACGAGCGACACTCGGGAAAACGACCGGGGCGGGAGGATTTTCAGCGCGCCTTGCAGAGTACGGACACCTTCGTCGACGTGACGGTGGACGACCTTATGATGCTCAGTCAGCGCGCCGAGCAGTTCGCCAGCCGCCGGGCCGCCGAGGCCATCGATGTCACGCGGGTGATGAGTCAGCCGGTGCGGACCGTATATCCGATGACACCCTTGACCGACGCCGCACACCTGATGGTGAGCGAGCGCATCAGCGGTCTGCCGGTGGTCGACGAAGCCGAGCGTCTGATCGGCATTATCACCGAGGCCGATTTTCTGCGCGCGCTCGGGGTAGCGGACCGCCCGCCCAGCCAGAATCTGTGGCAGACCCTGGAACACCTGTTCACGCATCTTACGCATCACGCCGAGTTGCAGGCCCCGGACGACCCGGTGGCCGATCACATGGCAAAGGAAGTCGTCACCGCAACGCCAGAACAGGACTTGCACGAAGTACTCGAACTGATGAAACGTCACCGGGTCAAGCGCGTCATCGTGATTGACCGGGAACGACGTGCGCTCGGCATTGTCACCCGGTCTGATCTGGTGCGGGTGTTTTTCGATTCCTACACGCGGCGATCCTGAAACGGCTCTGTACAGGGACCGCCCGCTACGGAGTTGCACCGCAGCCGGTTCTGGGCGGTTATGAAGTCTTGAGCCGCTTTAACGCCTTTAGCCCCTTTTGTGCTGCGCATGGATCAGATTCAGCTTCTTTCCGACACGCCGGCCCGCTTGCGGGTCTTTTTCGCGCGCCGGTTTTTTCCTCAGCTGCTTGCTCTTGCTCTGCAGTTTTCCCAGGACTTCCTTCAGGCGCGCGGTCTGCTTGCTTTGCTTCGAGAAGTCGGTGTTCAGATGCCGTGCGCAATGATCGCGAAGGCATTGTCGTACAGATTACTAGTTTCCTGGCGCAGCGCCTCGATGGCGGCGTCGGGCAGCTCCACGGCGGCGTCGTTGAGGTATTTCGGGGTGGCCCGCGATACCGCTTTGTCCGGCATCGTGCGCACCAGAAAGCTCGCCCGTTGATTGACCAAGGGCAGCATGACGATGATACCGATGGTGTTGAAGATCGTGTCGCTGTCTTGTTCTGCGTCACGCAAGTCTGGGCCGTTGGGTGTGTATGCCAAGCGGAATCGTCTTGCGGGCGCCCGTCACGCCCGGCGTTCGTCGTCGGCTGTCCCACGCGGGTCGCGTCGCAAGACCAGTTCCAGGGGGCGCGCGGTATCGAGATGGATGTCACGCTGCGGGAACGCGATGGTGATGCCCGCCGCGGCGAACTTGTCGCTGATTGACTGGTGCAGTTTGGTGATCGTATTCAGGCGTTCATCGATGTTGTCCAGGTAGACGCGCAGCAGCAAAGCGAGCGAATTGTCGCCAAAGCCTTCGAAGGTCACCTTTGGGGGCGGATCCGCCAGTATCTCCGCTTGCTCCAAGGCTGCCTCGCGGATCAGTTCCATGGCCCTGCGCGTATCGCTGCCGTAGGCGACGCCGACGGTGATGATAACCCGGTTGACGGTATCGGACAGCGTCCAGGTGATCAGCTGGCCGGGGATGAAGGACTTGTTGGGGATCACCAGTTCCTGGCGGTCCCAGTTCACGATGGTCGTGGCGCGGATACGGATACGCGACACGGTGCCGGTGGTGTTTTCCACGGTCACCACGTCACCCACCCGGATCGGTTGTTCGAACAGCAGAATAATGCCGCTGACGAAGTTGGCGACGATCTCCTGCAGCCCAAACCCCAAACCTACCGACAGTGCCGCCACCAGCCACTGGATGCTCGACCATTGCAACCCCAGCGCCTTGAACGTGATGATCAGACCGATCATCGCCACCAGGTACTGGGTCAGGGTAGTCAAGGCGTAACGTGACGCGCGGCTCAGGGGCAGGCGCTGTAACAGCGTCAGTTCGAGCAGCGCGGGAATATTGCGCGCCGCAAACAAGGCGAGACCGCCGAACAGCAGTCCGGCGACCATGTCGCCGAGGGTCAGGGGTATTTCCTTGCTGACCCCGTCTTCCAAGCGGGAGGTGGTGATGGGCAGTTCCACGTTGTTCAGGAAGCTGAACGCAGGAATCACGTTTTGCCAGATCCACCACAGGCCGAACAGCAGGCCGAAGGTATAGCCCATGCGAACCAGCTGACGCACCTGGTCGCCCAACTGGGCGTAGTTGATCTTGTCCTCTTCCAGCGGCAGCGCTTCGGTCTCGGGGGTGGCATCTTTCTCGGCCGCTGCGGCGCGTTGCGCGGTCAGTTCCTCCCGCCGGCGCAGCGCCTCCTGAAAGCGCAACCGGCGTTGTGTGACGTATAGACCGCGTAGCAGCAGATCCTTGAGCAACATCAACGCAATCGCAAACCACAGTGTTTCCGCAACCTTGCCGGTGAGGAACGCGGCGGTGTAGAAGTAGCCCGCCAGGGCGGCCACGGCTAACGTCAGCGGCAGCGTCTGCGCGGGCACGAACCAGAGCACGTGGTAGCTGGCCCATTTCGCACTATCCGGGCTCGCGGCGAGATCCTGGATCACCGGGCCGCTCTTACGCCAGACGCGGTAGATGCCGATCGCCAGGAGCACCATCGTCGCGACGAAGGCCAGTCTGCCGAGCGCCAGGAGCCCGGGTTCTTCCATCTGCACGACACCCGCAAGCCGGGTAAACGCCGACGGCACGCCGATGGCGCTGGCCGCAACCAGAAAGGAGAGTGGCGCGACCAAGGGTGCGAGCCATGCCGCTTGACGTCCCAAACTGTCGCACAGCGACGGGTGCCAGGGCAGGTGAACGCGCGCCAGGCCGCTGCGCCGGCACAAGTGGCGCAGAGTACCCAAAAACAGCAGGGTCTGACCGACCCCTTGCAGGCCGACGGCGATGCTCAATGTGTACTCTTGCGCCGTGTGCACGCTCCCGAGCGCGAGGCCGGCACCCACAAAAAGCCAGGGCAAAGGCAGAATCAGGATCAGGGTGTGACCGAGCGCGCTCAGGGTCGCGGCGAAACTGTCTGTCCGCACCTTTTGTACCACGGCGGCCGCGGTCTTCAGGCCACGCAGGGCTTTGCGGCGCAGGCCAACCAGCGCGAGCAAGCCGGTCAGCCAGACAATGACCAGCGTCGTTCGGCTGGACAGTGTATGCAAGCCATCGCGGCCGAGTTGCAGCAGGTTGTCCGGGTCGACGAGCCATCGCACCCCGGCCAGCGGCAACGCGGGTTGCGTCAGCGGAATGAGCTCGGTGCTCGGCATCCACAGCAGGCGATCGTCGATGAAGGCGCGATAGGACTCGGTGGTTTGCAGCAACTGGCGGCTGCTTGCCTCCAGCGTCGACAGCTTGCCGACGTAGCGATTGTAGGTCTTCCACAAGTTGAGAATGACGTTGCGGTAAGCCGACCAGGTCTCCAGCGCGGCCGCTTGCAGGCGCGCACGCTCAGATTCGCCGACGACACCCAGCGGCGCTTCAGGCTGGTGGCCGATACCCTGGCCAGGTTCGGTGGTGTCGCGCAATAGCTCGTCCAGTTCGAGCTGCCGCAGGACGACCTCGCTGAGACGTTTCTGGTACTCGACCACTTGTTGCGTCAGGATTTTGGTCGAGGGCCCGAAAGTGCGCCGCTTCTGCAGCAACCCCGAAACCTGTGCGCTGGCGCCGCCGAACTCGACGATATGCCGGACCCGTTCGTTGTCACGGCCGATCTGATCGATCAGCCGATTGACCTGCTCGGTGCGCTGATCGATCTCGTTTTCCTGACTGACCAGGGCCGTCTGCTCGGCGGCGAGCACGGTGATCTTGTTCTGCAGCGTCTTCAAACTCGGCGGCGTGTCCGACAGCGCTTCCCGGGCAATCTGCTCGACCGACTTGGCTTCTTTTTGCCGCTGCGCCTGCAGCGCGGCGCGCAAACGCGTCAACTGATCCTGCAAGGCGGCCGCGCGTGTGGTGTATGCGTCTCGGCGCGCCTGGGCGAGTTCGGTGAGTTGCTCCAGGTTGTTTTGCCGGGTATTCATCCAGGCGATACTCGCCTTGAGCATCTGTTCTTCGGCGGCCCGCCATAGCCGGTTTGCGTCTGCGACCGCCGAATCGGCGGTACCGTTTTGCGCACCTGGCGCCGACAGCCGAAACGCGTCGAGGCGCTTCTTCAGCGCGACGACGTCGTCCACTCCGGTTCTCGCCGCCGCCACGTACGCGGCCAGTTCTTTTTCGGCGGTTTTCAGGTCGCTCTGTATCGCGGCCAACCGTTGCAAGTGCTCGTCCAGCAGGTCCTCGAGTTGTGCCGCGCTCTGCTGCGCCAGGTCGGCGTCGCCGGTGAATTTCTCCAACGTCGGTGATGTGCGCAACTGGGCGAGCAGCACCGGGGCCTGCTGCAGCGTCGTTTTCAGGTCGCGGACCGCACTGTCAGCCTTGGCCGCCTCTTCGATCCATGATTGTGCCTCGTCGAGTTTGGTCAATGCGAGCTTGCGCTGGTCGGCGGAAAGGTCGTTCGCCTGCTCGATTTCGGTGCGCGCCGCAGTGATCTTTTCCGACGTAACCGCGCCGTCCGGTGTGGGTTGGGACTCGGCGGATACCGCCGAGATCGCGCTGCACGCAGCCCACAGGAGCAGTAACGCGACCATTCCCGCCTTGACTCGGAAGACGCATGTCATCGATTCGTTTCTCCGTATTGACCTGAGGTTTATCGCCAACGCATCGAGACTATTGAATATTTCCGGGCCGCATGGCGCACCAAGGGGTCCCGGACAGGCGTGCAACCAGGCGCCCGATTGGCGAGCGTAGCGGGCCGAATGACGTGGTCTCCCCGGTGCGATATGCACGCAGCCAGGCAAAAAGATACGCTTGATTTTCCAACTGTGCAGCGGCGATGAAGCGCGGCGGTATGGACCGCGTGCGCCCGGAAGCGAGCGTATATACCCAGTCGTGTCTTTATGCCGGTTGGATCTCGGCGCCGACGGGCTCGCCCTCAAGATAGGAGGCACTGGGGTCGACCAGGTAGTTGCCCCTCAGGGCCGTGCGCCCCAACAGCATTCTGAACTTCATCGTATCGCGGTTGGTCAGCGTCAGTTCGATGGGCCAGGTCCGTTTGCCCAACGCAACCGGTGTGCAGATGACCACGCGCAGTTCCTTGTGTCCCCCGGAATCCGTTACTTCGCGCTGGTCGAGCACAGGGGCATCGCAGTGAATCTCCTTGTCGGTGCGGGCTTGTCGCGGGTGGATGCCGAAACGGACCCTGGCCAACCCGTTGTCGGCATAGGTCTCGACATAGAAGGCGTGTAGTGCCGAGGTTCTCGCGCCGGTATCGACCTTGCACTTGAGACGCTTTATGCCGAAATCCGGCAGGGCGATCCATTCGCGCCAACCAAGCGACGTTCTCTCGCCCCCCTGATTGGCTTCGGCGTTGGCTATGACATTGTCCAGACCATGTATCACGTAAACGTTCCCGAATGATCGCAAGCCGGTATGGCGCTGCCTGCTTCGCGCGCCTTCTCACGCAGGTTACTCAAGTACACTACAACCACCGTTTCCTCCTGAAGACATACAGCAGCAGCGTGGCGATCGTGGCCATGATACCGAGCAAGAGGAAATAGCCCAAACGGGAGCTCAGCTCCGGCATGTTTTCGAAGTTCATGCCGTAAATGCCGGCGAGAAAACTCAGGGGGACGAAAATCACGGTCACGATGGTCAACACCTTCATGATCTGATTCAGTCGATGCGAGGAAACCGAGATATAGCCGTCGATCAGGTCGGATGCCAGTTGGTAATACAGGTCAGCGAGACTCATTACGCGCTCTTGATGCTCGTACAGATCGTTCAAGACGTGTTCGTGATCGGCATGGAATCCCGGCAGCAGTCCCCCCTTGAGTGCGCTCATGATTTCGGTGTGATAGTGGAAGATACGGCGCAAACGGGTCAAGTCGGCTTTGTAGGCGATCAGGGTGTGCAGTATGGTGTCGTCGGGTGACTGGACGAGCGCCTGCTCTTTCATCTCCAGGTCGGACTCGAGCGCCAGGAGAATTTTCAAATAACGATCCACCATGATTCGCCCGAAGCGGGCCATCAGTGCACCCGGATCGGCGAATTGTTCCGGTTCGGCCTCGAATTCGCCGCGCAGCCGCTCGAGGCTCGGCGATTCCGCGGAATGGCGGGTGATCAGGAATCGCTCGCCGACGAAAACGGCGATTTGAATGCTCGCGAAGTCGATGTCCACCGAGTCCGCGGAAAGTCCTTTGAATATCAAGAAGCTATGGTCGTCGAAAATTTCCAGTTTGGGGGGGTGCCGGTCGCGGCTGGCATCCAGCAACGCGAGTTCGTGCAAACCGAAATGCTCGTGTAAAAGCGCTTGCGCCGACAGGTCCAGGGGCCCGGACACGTCCAACCAGACGACGCTCGTTTGTTCCGCTTTCCAGGTCTCCAGTAATTCTACGCCGCCGCGTACGAGCGTCTTGTGCTGGGGGTGGTAGAGCTGAATCTCCACTCGCTGTTTCTCCTGCCTATCTGAATTCAGTGGGGTAGACCACGCCTGCCGAGAAAAGTCACTTCGCGGCCACCGGATGCGCCTTGGGTTCGATTCTACGAACCCGGCCGGAGAAAGCCGAGTGTTTTCGGGCACGGATGCCGCTCAGAATTTCGGTTCGCGGCGAATACTGTGACTTGTTGCAACCCGCGGACGTCTAAATCTCAACAGTATCGAGTGAATTCGAGTGAGCAGAAAATCGGTATGAATATCAGCCTTAGTCTGGCCGCCGTGGTGATGCTATTGGCGGCGAACGGATTTTTCGTCGCGGCGGAGTTCGCGTTGGTGAAGGCGCGGGGCTTCCGGATTGAGACATTGGCCAACGAGGGCAGTCCGGCCGCCCGGTTGACGCTGCGCATACAAGCGAACCTCGAGGCCTATCTGGCGGCCTGCCAGTTGGGTATCACCATGGCCTCGCTCGGTCTGGGGTGGGTCGGCGAGCCGGCTGTGGCGGCCTTGCTTGAGCCCCTGTTCGAGCGGCTCGGCGTGCCGGACGCGTTGTTGCATACCTCAGCCTTCGTGGTCGGTTTCCTGATCTTCTCGTCCCTGCATATCGTGATCGGCGAACAGGTCCCCAAGACGCTGGCGATCCGCCAGGCCGAGCCGGTTTCGCTGTGGACCGCCTATCCTTTGCATTTCGTGTATCGCGCCGTATGGCCGCTCAACTGGCTGCTGAACCAGGCGACGCGCACCGTGCTGGCGGCCTGCAACGTCGCCGAGGCCACCCATGCCGATGTGTACAGCGGCGAAGAGATCAGGGGAATCGTCACGACGTCGCACGAGCACGGCGAGATCCACAACGAACAAGCCAGTATGTTGCACAATCTGTTCGAATTCGATCACCGCCAGGTGGGGCGGGTGATGATTCCGCGCAATCATAGCGTTTGCCTGGATGTGAGTGCTCCCGCGGAGGGTAATCTGGCCGCAATTCGCGATGCGCCGCATTCGCGATTTCCCGTTGTCGACAGCGCAAAAGGCGATACGATCGTCGGGATTCTGCTTGCCAAGGACATTTTTTCGGCCATGTTGGCGGAGAAGACTGAGCCCTGGCGCAATCTCCAGGCGTATATCCGCGACCCCCTGCTGGTTCCCGAGTCGCAGCGGGTTTCGCAGCTGTTCGAGCGCATGCGTCTGCATCGCGCCCACATGGCATTCGTACTGAACGAATACGGCGACTTCATCGGTATCGTCACACTGGAGGATCTGTTGGAGGAGATTGTCGGGGAAATCGAAGACGAAACCGACCGCAGTACACCGCTGCACTCGCTCTTTCTGGTCGGCGAAGAACGTTGGGAAGCCGATGGTCTGGTATCGCTGGCCGACGTGGAACGTCAAACCGGTTTGCGCGTTGACGTGGAACTCGATGCCAACACGCTGTCCGGCCTGTTTCTGGAGCGGTTGGCGCGTATGCCCGAGGTAGGGGATGAACTCCGCGAGCAAGATTTCCTGCTCAAAGTTCTCTCAATAAAGGATCATATGGTAGGGCGCGTGGCGATCGCGCGCCAGGGGCTATCGTCACATGCGGGCGCCGAACGAATGCCGGAAGCCAGCCCCGGTGACGGTTGACGAGCGGCTATAACACAGGTTACACGCGGAGCGAACTGACCATGGAAGCATTGCAAGAAACACTGGGCAGCGAAGTGATCGGCTGGGTCATTGCCGATCTGGAAGCGGGCCGGCAAGGGGCCTTGAGCGACGCCCTGTTGGAAATTCATCCGTCGGAAATCGCGATCATCCTCGAGTCGTTGCCGGCGGATTTTCGGCAGGCGGTGTGGAAGGTCGTGCCCGCGGAGCACAAATCGGACGTTCTGACCTATCTCCACGACGAGGTCCGCGCCGGCATCATCGACGAAATGCCGCACGCCGAACTGGTGGCGGCCGCGGAGGAGATGGCGGCGGAGGATCTGGCCCACGTTTTTGAAGAATTGCCGGAAGATCGTACCGAGACGCTACTGAACGCCCTCGATCAGGATCACCGACAACGCCTGGAAGCGGCGCTGAGATACGAGGAAGGGACCGCGGGGCGTTTGATGAGCACCGACGTACTCAGCGTGCGCCAAGACGTGAGTTTGGCGGTCGTGCTGCGCTGGTTGCGGCGCCGCGAAGCGATGCCGTCGCACACCGATGCACTGATGGTGATCGGCGCGGGCGGGGTCTACCTTGGAAAACTCGATGTTGCGGATCTGCTCACCGGCGACCCGGATACGCTGGTGGAAGCCGTCATGCGGTCGCAGGCCGAAACGGTCAGGGAAACCGCGAGCGAGAAAGACGTTGCCGCGTTGTTCGGGCGTCGCGATCTGATCTCGGTGGCGGTCCTCGATGAAGCGGGGCGGCTGCTGGGTCGCATTACAGTCGATGACGTGTTGGATGTAATCCGCGAAGAAGCGGATCGTACCTTGATGCACAGCGCCGGGCTCGACGAAGAGGAAGACCTGTTCGCCCCGGTGCTGCCGAGCGCCAAACGGCGTGGGCTCTGGCTGGGTATCAACCTGATCACCGTCTTTCTCGCCGCCTGGGTGATCGGTCGGTTTGAAGAGGCGCTTGATAAGATTGTCGCACTGGCGGTATTGATGCCGGTGGTGGCTAGCATGGGTGGCATAGCCGGCAGCCAGACCTTGACCTTGACAATCCGGGGTATGGCCCTGGAACAGATTGCTGCTTCAAACGTGCGCTGGCTAACCGTCAAGGAACTAGCGGTCGGCGCCATAAACGGCGTGGTTTGGGCCGTGGTCGTGGCGCTGGTGTCCTTTATCTGGTTTCGGGATGCCGGTCTGGCGCTGATCATTGCGAGTGCGATGGTGCTGAATCTGTTGGCGGCCGCGTTGTCGGGGGTGAGCATCCCGCTGATTCTGAAACGAATTGGCGTCGATCCCGCGCTTTCGGGGGCGGTGGTCTTGACGACCGTGACTGACATCATCGGGTTTTTGAGTTTTCTCGGTCTGGCGACACTGTTTCTCCTATGACGATGTCCTGTCCCGCGTGGAACGAAAGCGGCTCGCTCAAGTGTTTCGCGAGAACTGCGCCAGGACATCCTGTATCAAGTCCGCGCGATTGCTGCGCACCGGGTAGACCGCATGGACCCCGCGATCGAATTCCTCGGCGCCAGGTACCCGATAAAGGCGTCCCCGGCGCAATGCCGAACGCACCAGTGGCAGCGGGAGGTAGGCCGCGCCGCCGAGCTCGCGCAAATAGTTCATGGCCAGGCGTGATGTCGCGAATCGGGTGTGCGGTTCGGGCATGTCGGGGAAGGTCTGGCGCAGTTCCAGCGCATGAGCCAAGCCCCAATCGACGAATAGAAACCCGTCCGCGACGGCCAGTTCGGCGGGCAGACCCGGACGGTCCGCGACGAGCACCAGTTTAAGGACGGTGATCTCTTTGGTCCGCAGGGTTTCCAGTTGTGGTGGCTCGAGAATTAACGCCAGATCCATCACCCCGTCCAACATTTGGCGGATCAGTTGCTCCGGCGGACCGGAATGGGTGATCAGCGCCAGTTGCGGCAACTCGCGCCGCAGCCGAATGATCCAATTCTGCAGCATCACGTCCCATAAACGGGCGCTCCCGCCGATCGAAAGCTGCAATTCGGCGCCGCCGGCGGTGACTTCCTGGCGTGCCTTGCGCCATTCCGCGATCAATAGATCCGCATGTGGAATCAGCCGGTTGCCTTCAGGCGTCAGTCCGATATCCCGACGTTTGCGGTCAAAAAGCTGGGTGCCCAGCAGGGTTTCAAGGTGCTTGATGCGCGCGCTGACCGCGGCCTGCGTCAAGTTCAGCGCAGCGGCCGCTTGTCCGAAGTGCCGAGTGCGGCTGAGTTCGAGGAAGGTTCGCAAAAGCTCCAAATCCATGGCTAAACGATAAATAATTATTGTTAAACTGACAAATCTAATTAGTTTTATTTGTTGAAATGGTTTCTGCAGACTCCGCCGGCGTACTAAAAACATGCGGAGGCGTGGCATGCCAGATTGCCTTTCCGACCAAAAATTCCGGCAGGTAGATGATGTGGTGCTGGTGCGGCACGTCCAGACGAGCAGTCCCGCGCGGCGCCTGGCCGCTTGTGTACTGATGGGGCGTTATCGTGAGGCGTTACTGCGCCGCTGCAGGGCGCGTCTGGGTAACCGGTCCGACGCCGAAGACGCTGTGCAGGAAGCGCTGCTGCGCGCTGCCCGGTCGATTCACGGTTTCAAGGGTGAAGCGGGTTTCAAAACCTGGTTGTTTGTGATCGCGGACAATCAATGCAATACATTGCTGGCACAACGTGCGCGCCGGCAGATTACCGACCACCTGCGGTCGCTGATCGAGATCCAGCAACAGACATCCACGCAAATGCCGCAAGAGGAAAACGAATCGGTGCACAGTGTCAGAAAGGCGTTGACCGACATCTCGCACCGGGACCGGGAAATTCTTACACTACGCTTTTATGGCGAACTGAGTATCGAGGATTTGGCCCATACCCTGGGTGTCAAGTTGAGCGCGGCCAAGATGCGCCTGTGTCGTGCGATGCAACGCTTCGAAATCTCCTACCGCCACCACAGTCGGGCCGAAGTAGACGGGTAAGTATTCGAGCCGACGGCTGCGCGGTCCGGCGTGCGCCGACAGCGCGGCTGTGTACATTTATACTCACAGGCGGTATAAACGCTCAGCGTGCAATGCAGGGCAGCCGTGCGGACCATCATCCCGTAACTTGGACACGGCGCAAGCCTTTACACGGATCGCAGATCAACCCGAGCAAACACGCCAACCGGGCTCCATCACCGATTCCGACCCGCCGTGTGTGACCTGGCGGCGGCGCACCGTGTCTAAGGTGGTACACACTTCTTACAGGATACACGCCATGAAAATTGCCATTCTTTCCCGCAACCCAAGACTGTTTTCGACGCGGCGCCTGGTTGAGGCGGCGCATCAGCGTGGCCATGAAACGAGGGTGCTGGACGTACTGCGTTGTTACATGAATATCACTTCACACCACCCGAGTATTCACTACAAAGGCGAGGAATTGACCGGATTCGATGCCGTTATTCCGCGCATCGGCGCGTCGGTGACCTTCTACGGTACGGCCGTTTTGCGACAGTTCGAAATGATGGGCGTCTACCCGTTAAATGAATCAGTGGCGATCACCCGTTCCCGCGATAAACTGCGCTCGCTGCAGTTATTGTCCCGCAAGGGTATCGGTCTTCCCGTCACCGGGTTTGCACACAAGCCCGACGATATTAAAGACCTGTTGGACATGGTGGGTGGCGCACCGGTGGTGATCAAGCTGCTCGAAGGCACTCAAGGCATCGGTGTCGTATTGGCCGAGACCCGCAAAGCGGCGGAGAGCGTCGTCGAGGCGTTTATGGGATTGAAGGCCAACATTCTGGCGCAAGAATTCATCAAGGAAGCGGGTGGCGCGGATATACGGTGCTTCGTAATCGGCGACAAAGTAGTCGCCGCGATGAAACGCCAGGGCAAGGAGGGGGAGTTCCGTTCCAACCTTCACCGAGGAGGTTCCGCGACCTTGATCCGAATCACGCCGGAAGAACGCGGTACGGCGGTTCGGGCGGCGAAAACCATGGGTCTCAATGTGTGCGGCGTCGACCTGCTGCGGTCCAATCACGGCGCGGTCGTGATGGAGGTCAACTCGTCGCCCGGATTGGAAGGCATCGAGAACGCAACCAAGAAAGACGTCGCGGGACAGGTGATTGAATTCATCGAAAAGAATTCGTCTGCCGGTCATACCCGCACCAAGGGGAAGGGTTGAGACCTTGCGGGCAGCGTTTCAGCTCAACGGTACGGAGATTCTGGCAGGGACCAGCGCGACGATTGATCTTCGGCTGCCCAAGCTAAATTCGCACACTGAACTCTCCATGCCGGTTCATGTCGTACACGGCAAGCGCGACGGACCGTCCCTGTTCGTGTGCGCCGCTATCCACGGCGACGAAGTCAACGGCGTTGAGGTTATCCGTCGGTTGCTGCAATCGAAGAAACTCAATCGGATCAACGGAACCCTGGTCGCGATTCCGGTGGTCAATGTCTACGGGCTTATTCATGAATCGCGATACCTACCGGATCGCCGCGATCTGAACCGTACATTTCCGGGATCCGAGTCGGGTTCGCTGGCCGCACGCGTGGCGCATCTGTTCATGGCCGAAGTTGTCGGTCGTTGCACCCACGGTATCGATCTGCATACCGGCGCGGTGCACCGCACCAACCTGCCGCAGATTCGTGCCAATCTCGAAGATCCGGCAACCGAGGCGCTGGCCCGTGCGTTCGGTGTGCCGGTGATACTCAATGCCGCGATCAGGGACGGTTCGTTGCGAGCGGCGGCGGCCGAACACGGCATCCCTATGTTGTTGTATGAAGCCGGTCAGGCGCTGCGTTACGAAGAAGTGGCGATCAGCGCCGGCCTGCACGGCGTTTTGAACGTGATGCATGCATTGGGGATGATCAAGACGACGAGCCGCCGCCGCAAGCATACGGATTCGTATTTGGCCCGCCGCAGTGCGTGGGTAAGAGCGCCTGAGAGCGGCATGCTGCGGACCTCGGTCAAATTGGGGGCAATGGTGAGCAAGGGCCAGGCTATCGGTTATGTCAGCGATCCGTACAGCGGAGCATCAACCCCGGTATTGTGTCCGCATGGTGGCGTCGTGATCGGCCAGGTACAGATTCCGATGGTCCATGAAGGAGAGGCGCTGTTTAATATCGCCAAATTCAAGGACGATGTCGAGGATGTGGCGGACCAAGTGGATATTTTTCAGGTTGCGCACGCGGCGCTGGAAGAAGAGTACTTCGATTGATGTATGCCGGCTCAGTCAGAAGCCCGTGACAGGACGCAATCGGGCTTGGTCAGATACTGCCGGCCCGCATCAATGAGAAATTGCGAGCGCAAAAAGCTGCGTCCCACCAGCAACGGGTAATCAAGACCGGCGCGATTCACCAGATTGACATCCACGCTGTGGTGATGGCCATCCAGGCAGAGCGTGAGTTTGACTACCGGGCGGCGTTGCGCCGCGCCCGCCGCACGCTTGACCTTCGCCTGGCGTTGCACCGGCAACGTCATCACCGTCGATTGCCCGTGGCGGTCACGCAACGCGAACCTCACCCAGGGTACGCCGGCGCGCTCCTCGAGAACGATATTTCGGGCATTCAACGAAGAGTGGTCCGCTCCGGTATCGAGCTTGGCTTCCAATACCAGACCGGCTTCGAGTATCGTCACGCGCTCGACCCAGCCGGCTACGCGCAGCGGGTCGGCGATCGCCAATGAACCGGTCAGCGCGACGGCGGCGATACATGACCAAATAACCGTTCTACGGCGGTTATCCAATGTTCGGGGCGGCAGTTTCCACCCTGCTGTGCGCCGCGCTGCCAATGGTATGACTCCTGGATGCTCGACGCCCCTGTATGGGAGGATTCGGTGCCCGCTGGTCTTGAAACGGTGAACGGCGCTTATACCTTTTCCGCCAGTCTCGCGAACTCACTGCCCGGGTGCAGGGTCAGCTGGCTGAACGGAATGGTCCAGCCACGTTCGTTGCAGACCTGCACGCATGCCTGCTGCACGAGACGCGTCAGTTTGAAATACAGGGAGGCGCCGGAGCCTTTGATTTTCAGCAGAATCAGGTAATCGAGCGAATTGCTGGCGGCTTCCTTGAATTCCACCGCGATGTCATTGAGCTGGGCACCGATGTCCAGCCGTTCGATACCGGAAAGGATCGCGCTGCGGAAGGCCTCCGCCGGTTCCTGCAATGCGATCGCCTGATGGCTGTAGTCGATGCCGAAGGTCAATGCCAAGCCATAGCCGTTAGTACTGAGGTTGCGGACGCCGAGCCCGATGAAATCGGCCGACGGATAAATGACAATGCTCTCCGCCACTTTTACCTGCACGAACTCGACCGATTGGGCGACGATCTGCGCCAGCTTGCCGTCGTTCAGCAGGACATAGTCACCGGTATCGGTTGGAAACCAGGGCTCGTCGCGGTCCGGGCGCGATGTCATTCCGTCGAGTGCAGACAGCGGCAGTCGCAGCAGGCCGTCCAGCCGCGGATTCTTCAGCACCGAACCGACATTGAGCGAGGCCACCTTGTACGGTACACCGTCTACCACCACGCGTTCGCCCTCGCGTACCGGTCCGATATCGAGCAACAGGCGCGTTTCGCGTAAATACTTCGGTATGATCTGGCGCAATCCCAGTATCACCGCGATGATCGTCGCGATACTGAGGGCCATCAGCAACAGGTCGTTGCGCAGATAAAACACGGTGACCACGGAGACCGTCACCAACAAGACGGTAACGGCGCGGTAAACGTATTCCACGACCCGCAAACGCGTGGTGCGGGCATGGCCCCTGCGCCGCATCAAGACCCGTTCGTAAAACAACAAGATGAAACGCAGGATCAGCCATGTGGCGATACCGACGCCGAGCGCGAACGCCAGCGTCAAGCCTCGCCCCTGCGCGAACTCGCTTAGGCTATCGCGCACATCTGCCCATGCAGACGTCGATTGACCGGAAAGACTGGCAAGCTGCAAGCGGGCCGCTTCCAGATTCTGGCGGACCTCGGCCGCGCGGGATCGCCACTCGCCGGCGATGGCCGAAATGCGTTCTTCTACCTTCGCGGGCAGTTTTGCTTGTTCGAAAGTTTCTATGGAGGCGAGCGCAGGCTGGATGATTTCAAGTTTCTGTTCGGCGCGCGCGATGTCTCGCCGCAGCGCTTCTATGCGGCGCGGCTTGGCCGTCAAATCGCGCAAGCTTGCCAGCACCGGCAGGCTGATCGTTTCGAGTTCCGCGCGCCAATCGATCTTTTCAGGCGGGCGATCCGACAAGGGCGAGGTGTCGACGCCTCCGATGACGAGTTGCTCGAGCGCCCGGCTCAATCGCGCGAGGCGTTCTTTGGCCTCTTTGATCTGATTTTCTAGGGTTGTTTTCTCGTCCGTATCAGCAGTCTTGTCGAGTTGGCTGGTTAAATTCCCCAGTCGCTGGCGCTGCTCTGCCATTGCCGCATCGAGTTCGGCGAGTCGGGCGCTCATTTCGGCGGTTATCGCGGGCGCCCGTGCGTCGCGCGATTCGGGCGCGGGATAGACGCTCTGGCCGACCGCCGGGCCCTGCACGGTCAGCAACACGATTGCGAGTAGAACAGGGGGGATGAATTGCAACGTCATCGATGGTCGCGCGGCGATTGCTAATGGTAGGTAAATGGTAACGGATCAGGCTCACCAGGGATACTCGAGTAGTCACGACAACGATGCGAGGCGCGGCGCTTTATCAAACGGGCCGCGCGGTCAATCCAGGTGGAGCTCAGAGCCTCTGCAACGGGTCGGATCAAGGCGAGATCCCGGCGATCTAACGCGCAGCAGTGTCGCAATACTGTAGTCACCGGCACGTCGGCTATTCCCGCGTATTCTTGTCGCGATCCGCGGTACGCTCTGACACGGATCGCGGGACGATGCGTGCGAGCAGTTCCCGGGCGGGATGATCCTCAGGGTAACTGGCGAATATTTCTCGACTGACCGGTTTGGCGTCGGTCACGGCGAACAGTCTGCCGTGTTCGATCTGTTCTGCCACGAGCGGTTCGGGCAGGTAGGCGGCGCCGCCGCAGCTCAATATCAAATCCAATGCATTGCGCCCATTGGAAAAATAGCATCGGGGCAGGGGGTGACTCGCGAACTCGCGTGCGTGATGCTTTGCGAATGACGTTCCCCAGTCGACGAGTATGTACCCCGTGTGCATGATCTGCTGCACGGTCCGATCGGGTTCGGTAGAGAACATCCGTAAGCTCAGTTTCGCAACCTTGATGCTCTGCAGGTGCGGCAATAAAGGCGTATCGTAAGTAAAGGCGAGATCGAGTAGCCCATCCTCCAGACTGCGCAGCACCGTCTCCTGGGAATGACTTTCGACGCGCAGCGCAATTTGCCGCTCCTCGCGGTATACGCGTTGCAGCCAGCTCTGCAACACGGTATCCCAGAGACTGCCCGTTGCACCCGTGATTAGCAAGGTGTCCTGCGCCCGATCCGCCGCCAGTTCCTGTCGCGTACGGCTCCACTGCGTCAGCAGGTGTTCGGCGTGCGGCACCAGCCGCTGGCCGGCGGGGGTCGTTTGAATATTGTTGCGTTCACGCGTAAACAAAGTCACGCCGATGGTCTCCTCCAACTGTCTGAGACGCGCGCTCACCGTCGATTGACTGATATGGAGATTGTTCGCGGCCCTGCGGAAATGCCGGGTCCGATAAATCTCCAGAAATGTCCGCAGTAGTTCCAGATCCACAACCGTGGCCTCTCGAAAAGTAAACCGTTCTTCGGTCTATATTGATCGAATTATCCGATCGCGACCATCGAAAAATGTCGCTTTACGCTGAGTGTCGACGGCGCTAAAAAGCACTCGCCAACGACGCCCGAACGGTGGGTTGGCGCCATTTCACTACCCTGGTTTGGAGCATCACGATGCAACGAAGAATTTTGGTGGCGGCCTGTGCCGCACTGCTCGCCGCAGCAGGCAGCGGGGCGCTGCTGGCTGACGAGGACGATGTCAGGAATCGCTGCATGACCGAGGCACAGGAAGACGGGATTACCGATCCGGAAGAACTTGCCGACTACGTTCAGCAATGCGTCGCCGACCTGTCCGGCGGCGAAAGCGAAGCACCGCCGGACGAATAACAGTGGTTGACCGCCGGCACTCCTTGGTAATCGGGGGCGCCGGCGTTTCGATCGACGCAGCAGCCGTGATGGTCTGCCCTCCCTCGTCACACCAAGCGCTTGATCTGAGCCCAACGTATTGACCGGCCGCTCGCTGCGCAGGGTTGGGCCGTGAACGGCTTCATTCAACCTAGCAGCAATTCGTAAAATGGCGATACTCGACGATCCGGGCGATGAGATCTGCAGCGCCGGAGGGGGCCATGAATGACGCGGGGAGCGATCCCGAGGCGATTTCGATTCGCGAAGCAGGCGCGGGCGACGTAGTCAGGCTTGCAGAAATCGAACAGCACTGCTTCGTGGCCGATCGCATCAGTCGCCGGCAATTTCGTTATCTGACAACCAAGGCCAACGCGACGGTACTCGTCGCCGAGTTGGGCCGGCAGGTTATCGGCAGTCTTGTAGTGCTGTATTCGCGGGGCACATCGTTGGGTCGGTTGTACTCGATTGCCGTGGATCCGCCCTTTGCCGGCCGCGGTGTCGGTCGTCGCCTGGTACGCGCCGCCGAGGCGGTTGTCTGGCAGCATCATCGGGCGTACCTGCGGCTCGAGCTGCGCAAGGACAACCGGGCGTCGATCGGGCTGTTCGAATCGCTCGGCTATCGGAGAATCGGGGAGTGGTCCGACTACTACGAAGACCATGCCGATGCCTGGCGGTACGAAAAGAAACTCAGCCCGGATATACGGCCGGCGCTGCGCGATATTCCGTTCTACGAGCAGACGCTCGATTTCACCTGCGGCCCGGCCGCCCTGATGATGGCGATGCGCGCCCTGGACGCCGATATGGTGCTGGATCGCAAGCTGGAGTTACAGATCTGGCGCGAGGCAACGACGATCTTCATGACCGCCGGCCACGGTGGTTGCGGCCCGGTGGGGTTGGCCCTGGCCGCCACGCGGCGCGGTATGCGCGTGGAGGTGTTTGCGAGTGATCGTGGCGTCCTGTTCGTGGATTCGGTGCGTGACGAAGGCAAGAAGGAAGTGATGCGCCTGGTTCAGGAAGATATGCTCGAACAGGCCCGCACGCTCAAGATCCCGATTCGCTACGATGGCCTGCCGCTGGATGCGATGAAAAACGCCTCCGAGGGCGGCGCGATACCCGTTGTGCTGATCAGTTCGTGGTTGATCTATGGCGAAAAGAATCCGCATTGGGTCACAGTCACCGGTTTCGACGAACACTTCGTCTATGCGCATGACCCCTTCGTCGATTACGAAGAGGGTGAAACGCAAGTCGACTCCATTCACATGCCGATTCCGCGGGAGCAGTTCGAACGCATGACGCGCTACGGCAAAGCCCGACTGCAGGCCGCCGTCCTGCTCTATCCCAAACGGCGGCGACGCAGACCAGAAAAAATGGCCAATGTCTGAGCACATCATTCTGGTCGAGGATGCCAAGCACTGGAAGGGTGGTTTTCCAGAATACCCGGTGGTGACCGCTCGCGACTATCTGACCGATCCGGCCTGGAGCGACAAGCGCGCGTTGCGCGTCATCAACCTCTGTCGCACGCACCGCGCTCTCGGTGAGGGGTATTATTGTTCGCTGCTGGCGGAGGCACGCGGTCACGGCGTCATTCCGGCTTCAAAGACCATACAGGACGTGCGCCGCAGGTCCTTGTACAGTCTGGAAACGCCGGATATGGCGAAGCGTGTGCAAAGCATCCTGAGCCGCCGTCGTTCAGTCGAGCGAACTGCATTCGAATTAACGGTGATCTTCGGCGAATGCGATGCCAAGGAACTCAGACCACTGGCGCGGGAACTCTTTGAGGTGTTTCATACGCCGCTCCTGAAAGTGCAGTTTCGCCGTGACGGGGACTGGCGGTTGAGCTCGGTCAAGGCCGTGGCGTTGCAGGATCTGACGGATCAGCAGGAGGGGGCGTTTGTTCTGGCCATCGAGAACTATCTGAGCAAGCGCTGGCGCACGCCCCGGCGCCGTCCGATCCCGCGTTATGACCTTGCCATACTGCACGACCCCGAGGAGGAGTTGCCGCCCTCCGATCCCGCCGCGCTGGACGGTTTCCTCAAGGCGGCCAGGGAACAGGACATCAATGCCGAACTGATTACCCGACGCGACTTTTCCCGCTTGGGCGAATACGACGCGCTGTTTCTGCGCGAAACCACGGCCATCGATCATCATACCTACCGGTTCGCACGCAAGGCGGCGCGCGAGGGGATGGTGGTTATCGATGATCCGGACTCCATACTGCGTTGCACCAACAAGATCTACCTGTCGGAATTACTGCGCACGCATGGTATTGCCGCGCCGCAGGAGATGATTCTGGGAACCGGCATGCACGATGCGTTGGAACGCAGCATCCCTTTTCCGATTGTGCTGAAAATCCCGGACGGCTCCTTCAGTCGGGGAGTGGTCAAGGTGGAAAGCCGACAGGATCTTGAAACCGTGGCTCGCAAACTGTTCCGGGAAAGCGATCTACTGCTGGCGCAAGCCTACACCTACACCGCATTCGACTGGCGTGTCGGTATTCTCAACCGCAAGCCGTTGTACGTCTGTCAGTACTTTATGGCGGAAGATCATTGGCAGATCTACAATCACGCGGAAACGGCTGGTCAAGGTGGTAAATGGCGCACCTGGGCCGTCGCTGACGCGCCGCGCGCGGTCGTGCAAACGGCGCTCAAGGCCGCCAATTTGATCGGCGACGGTTTTTACGGTGTAGATCTGAAACAAACCGTAAGCGACGTGCTGGTCATTGAGGTCAACGACAATCCCAGCGTCGAAGCAGGCGTCGAGGACCAGGTGTTGGGAGACGAACTGTACCGGTCGATCATGAGTGAATTTCTGCGGCGGCTGGAACGAAAACGCCGAGGTAATTCGGAAGCGCCGGTACGGCCACCCGGGTAATGCCGAACCCTGCGGTTGTGGTGCGCCTGGCAACCGGTCGCGTTTTCGATACACTATAGCCTCAGACATATCAATCAACGATCGCGTGCGCGTGGCGAAAGCCGGCGCTTGTTCAAGGCAATGCCGATGACAACTTCAAATTCTGCTTGGCGATGGTTGGCGATAACGGGCGTCGTCTTGGTTTGCCTGGCGGTGCTGATGCCATCGTTCAGTTGCGCCAAGGCGGCCGATCAGAGCGCCGAGCCGGCAACCGGTACGCTGCAGACGCTCTCCAAGTTCGCCAAACTGCGGGACGGATTGCAAAGGGACATCGCGAACGTCAAAGACAAGATCAAAAAGGCGCCGTCCGATGCCGAACGGGTCGGCCTGCGTCAGGAACTCGAAAGAATTGAAGCGGACCTGCGGACGGTGACGCGCAATATCGAGAATGTCGCTACCGGCGTCGACACCACGAAACTGCGCGCCAAGGAAGCGGAAGAGTTCAATTTTCAGAAAGAAGTCCTTGCCCTGTTGCGTCCGGCGATCGACGAGATGAAGGAAATGACCGCGCATGTCAGGCAAAAGGCCGACCTGAAGGAAGAGATCGCTTACTATAAGGAACGGCTGCCGATCATCGAGGAGGCGGTCGACAACCTCCAGCGGCTCCAGCAGCAAAGCGACGACAAGTCCCTGGAGCGATCGCTTGCCTCAATCCTGAGCAACTGGCAAAAGCAGTACACCTTCATGAGTAGCGAGTTGCAGGCGGCGCAGCTGCAGCTGAACAAACTGATCGACTCGGAAACCTCGCTCACCGAGGCATCGCAGAGTTACCTCAAATCGTTTTTCCAGAAACGCGGCCTGTATCTGACCGCGGCGATTCTGGTGGTCGTGGGCATCGTCCTATTGTCGCGTCTGAGCTATGCGGCGCTGCGACGCTTGGTGCCGGGGTTTCGCAAACAGCACCGCAGCTTCCGGGTCCGCCTGTTGGAACTGATCCACCGTCTGTTGACCTTTTTGCTCATCGTCATCGGTCCGATGGTGGTCTTTTACGTGGTGGAAGACTGGGTGTTGTTCAGTATCGGTCTGTTGTTGTTGATCGGGATGGCCTGGACCCTGCGCCAGGCGGTGCCGCGCTATTGGCACCAGGTGCAGATCTTCCTGAACATAGGCGCGGTCAGGGAAGGCGAGCGGCTGCTGCTGGACGGATTGCCCTGGCTGGTCGAGCAGATCAATATCTTCTGTATGCTCAGCAATCCGGTGGCCGACCTCAAGCAACGGTTGCATATCAGCGATCTGGTCGAGCTCAAATCCCGGCCCTGCAGGTCGGACGAACCCTGGTTTCCCTGCCGCAAAGGTGATTGGGTGATATTGAGCGACGCTGTGCGCGGCAAGGTGATCGGGATTTCCCCTGAAATGGTACATCTGGTTGAACGGGGCGGCTCCCAGGTGACTTACACGATGGGTGATTTTCTGGGGAAGTCGCCACGCAATCTCGCGACCAACTTTCGGATCAAGGAAATTTTCGGCATCAGCTACGGTCTGCAAAAAGACAGCACGACCCGCATTGCGACAACGCTGCAGGACTATATTCAATCGCGCGCAGAGCAGGAAGGTTACGGCGACAAACTGCTCAATCTGCGGGTCGAGTTCAACCGCGCCGGTGATTCGTCGCTGGAACTTGCGATCATCGCCGACTTCAAGGGCGAACTGGGCGATTTGTACAATCGGCTGCGCCGCGCTATTCAACGCTGGGGTGTGGACGCCTGCAGCGAGTACGGCTGGGAGATACCCTTTCCGCAGCTGACGTTGCACGGTTCACTGACGCGGTTGTAGCACCCGTTTTTACTTGCGCCGTCGACGGGGTAAACTGGCCGGTGATCTGCGTCAGAGATGTTCAGTAATGCGCGGAATCGCGGGCTCGATATCAGTACTGTCGGCTTCCTTCCTCATGGCCGGCGTAGCCATGCGCTACAGCGAATTCAATCTGGTAAAGTCCTCGGGGTTTGCCGCGGGGAAGACCATGTCGTCGCGCGCCTTAGTGTTCTGTTCCGACGGGAGTCAGGGCAACCCGTCATCCTGATCGCCAAGCACTTTGGCACCTTTCCGTCCAATCACGGCCGCGTCGGCGGCAGGGGCGAGCCTGCGAAGCAGCGAACGCCCCTGCCATGGACGGAAAGGGCGGGACTTATTTGCGCAGCAGGGACTGCGTAGCAAGAAAGTAGTTACGGCGATTTGCGGAAGAAATGATCCGTGTCGGCGGGCCAACCGCTCTACGATAGCCGCTATGTAAGTGCCATCGGGACTAACCCCGATCTTGCGCCGCGCCGCCGATCGGGTCAGGCGCTTGCGGCCTGGTTTGGCGCTGTTTCGATCTCACCGCGTTCCTCCGCCTGGCGCTTGGCCACGGAATCGCGAAACGGGCAGTTTTTTCCATTGTCGCAGCGGTCGCAGTCAATGCCGATCCAGGCCTGCGACAGGGCGAAGGTCATGCGGGAGAAGAAGCGGCGGTTGTCCCCGCCCATGGTTTCCAGGGCCCCGGTATTGCGCATGGCGTCGATGAACTGCTTTTTCATGCGCGCCACTATGATGGTGATGCCGACTTTTTTCAGTCGTTCGCTCAAGTGCACCAGAACTTCTTCGCCGGTTGCGTCAATGGTGTTGATGCCTTCGGCATCGAGTATCAGATACTCCAGGTCGGGGTTGGTCGCCACCATTTCCAGCACCCGGGTTTCGAAATAGCCGGCGTTGGCGTAGTACAGGGACATGTCGAAGCGGAACACCAGGATTTTCTTGCACCGGCTCAACTCCGGATGCACGGCCACGTCCCGGAAAGTGCCGTCATGAAAACGCGACAATACGGCGATACGCGGGCGCATGGTGCGATAGATGAACAATACCATGGCCAGCACGACCCCGGTGAGTATGCCGTTTTCGAGGTGGGGGGCCATCACCAGGGTGAGCACGAAAGTGACGACGGCAACCACCCCGTCGTGCTTCTCCGCCTTCCATGCGTGTTTTATCGGTTCGATCTTCACCAGGTTGATGACCGCCATGATGATCACCGACGCCAGGGTCGCCTGCGGCAGGTGATACAGCAGCGGGGTGAGGAACAGCAGCGTCAGCCCGACCACTCCGCCGGTTACGATGGACGAGAAACCAGTGACCGCGCCGGCCTCGATATTCACCGCCGAGCGGGAAAACGAGCCGGATACGGCATAGCCGCCGAACAGGCCGGAGGCGATGTTGGAAATCCCCTGTCCGACGAGTTCCTGGTTGGCGTCGATCCGCTGGCGGGTGCGTGCCGCCATGGCTTTGGCAATCGAGATCGCCTCCATGAACCCGATCAGGGAAATAATGACGGCGGAGGAAAACAGTTGATTGATTGCCCCCCAGTCGAAGACGGGGATGATCAGCTCGGGCAGGCCGGCGGGGATCGATCCCACGATGGCGCCGCCGCGTTCCGCGAAACCCACGGCCCAAGAAAGCAGGGTACAGACCATCACCGCGATCAGCACCCCGGGCAGCTTTGGATAGTATTTCTTGATGCCGAAGATCACCCCGATCGAGATCACCGCGAACATGAGGGTGAGCCAATGGGTGTCCCGCGCCGCCTCGAGCACGGTGTAATAGACTGTTTCGTAGTGATGGGGCTGTTTTTCGACGCTGACACCGAACAGCTTGCTCAGCTGGGAGGTGCCGATGATGATAGCGCCGGCGTTGGTGAATCCCACCACCACGGGATGGGAGAGGAAGTCCACGAGCACCCCGAGGCGGAACAGTCCCAGAAACAGCTGGAAAACTCCGATCATGACCGCCAGCAGGACGGCGTAGACCAGAAAACCCTCCGATCCCGCGGTCGCCAATGGCTCCAGCGACGCCGCCGTCAGCAGCGAGACCACCGCCACTGGCCCGGTGGCCAGTTGTCGCGAAGAACCGAATATGGCCGCCACCATGGGCGGCAGAAAGGAGGCGTACAGGCCGTAATACGGGGGCAGGCCAGCCAACTGTGCGTAGGCCATGGATTGCGGCACCAGCACCAGCGCCACGGTGATGCCCGCCAGGATGTCCGCCTTCAACACCCCAGGTTCTTTGAGTTCGCGAATCTGATACAGCGTCGGTATCAGCATCTCCCGCAGGCGGACCAACAATTCCGGCAACGTCATCTGGTTATTTGCCCTTCAATTTTGATTCGAGCGCACCTGTTTGAATGTGATGTCGAGCGCTGGTCCGATATTGATTGAGGCTTTGGGGTAGTTGGGGTAACGCACGCGCTTTTCCTCCAACCCCACCGAATCGAGTTAGCTTATTAGTATAAACAAATAACCTGAAAAATCTTGTGCCTTGAGTGCTCCAAGGTATCGCTACGCCCAGCCAGTCCACCCACTACGTGCTTGCCGCCCTGGAGGGAAGACCATAGCCGTAGCTATGGTTTGAGTGAAGGGCAAGTCCCAGCGTGCCTGGACAAGCGAGGGCCCTGCTAGATCGGCTGGTGCAGCACGCAGGCTAGGGTTGTCGCCCATCGGAAGTTACAGGTACGCCGGCAGCTGTCCTATGTACAGGCTATACAGGTCGCGCCGACGCACCCTGCGGTGGCGCATGCAGTGTGAGTTGCAACAAAGTCATCTGTTCACACGCCCAGCGGTAGTCGCGCAACGCGCAGACTCACCCATGGTCGGTACCGCCTGAACCCTGGCACAGTCGCTGTGCAGGAGCGCGCAAAGGGCAGGACAGGTGCGCGGGTTTGCTCATTCATACCATGTAAAAAACCTGAATGTTGTTTTCGCGCAATGACGTCGCAGGGCGGGGCGACACGGTCCGCGCGTACAGCGAACCGGTGCGGAGCACGATGGACTGGGTGTAGGAGCGCAATGCGGTGTAACAGCTAGATAATGCTAGACTTGACCCCATTTTTTAGCGACATAAATCGGCGTTAGACGCGGTGTGCGGAGAGGGTCTTGAAACTGCGTTCGGCGCCCCTATTGTGACCTAAGGTCGAAATACGATCGTCGCTATAGTCTATGCAAGGAGGTCTGGAATGTTTGGTAATCCGTTTGATATGCACGGCAGCCTGTTCGACGAGTTCAGGCGTCTGGAGACCGAACTCGACGACATGTTCGGTCGCGGGCCCTGGCGTGGATCGATCCGCTCGGTGGCACACGGCACTTATCCCCCGATCAACATCGGCGCCACCCCCGAGCGGGTGGACATCTATGTATTCGCCGCGGGCCTGGATCCGCAGGCACTGGATATTTCCATCCAGCAGAACCTGCTGACCATTGCGGGCAAACGCGAGTTACCGCCCACGGAAGAAGGTCGCAATTACTACCGGCAGGAGCGCTTTAGCGGTGCCTTCCGCCGGGTGGTCACGCTCCCGGACGATGTCGATCCGGAGCGGGTGGAAGCGCGTTATGACAACGGCGTGCTGCAACTCCAGGTACAGCGTCGCGCGGCCGCGCGGCCTCGGCAAATCACGGTCAAGTAAGCAGAGCAGGAGGTGACACGATGGCTTCAAATCAGGACGTAGCACAAAACGAAACATCCGACACGGCGCCGGACACGAGCCGCCAAGCCGAGACTGTGATGCGCCCGGCGGTGGATATCTTCGAAGACGCCGAGGGGATCTCCCTGGTCGCCGATATGCCGGGGGTCGCGAAAGAGCGGCTCAATATCCAGGTGGACAACGACACGCTGACCCTGGAAGGCGACGCGCAAGTCGATATGCTGGAGGGTATGACGGCGATGTATGCCGACGTGCGTTCGACGCGCTATCGGCGCAGCTTCACGCTGAGCAGCGAGCTGGCGACGGACGAAATCGTCGCCTCGCTCGAGAACGGCGTGCTCAACGTGCACATTCCCAAGCGCGCCGAGGCCCGACCACGCAAGATCGAGGTGCGTACCACCTAGGCAAAACGTATCGGCCCGGCGTCGACTCGCGCCGGGTCGAACGAACCTGCGGCCACCCGGGCCCCAAGTGGCTCGCGCGCACCCCGTAGCCGCCATGAACAACCATCAACCATCAACCACAAACCAGGAGTCAACGGCGTGATCAAGGTTGAAGCTTTGACCCGAACCTACGGCGACTTTACCGCGGTCGATCAGGTCTCGTTCGAGATCGGCCAGGGCGAGATTGTCGGCTTGCTGGGCCACAACGGTGCCGGTAAGACCACTATCATGAAGATGCTTACCGGATACCTGGAGCCAACCGGCGGATCCATCGAGATCGACGGTCTGGATATCGCTGCGGCGCGCGCGGCGGTGCAGCAGCGCATCGGCTATCTGCCGGAGAACGACCCTCTCTACACCGAGATGACGGTGATCGACTATCTCGATTACGCGGGCTCGCTGCACGGTGTGCCGAAAGCCCAACGCGCCGGTGCGATTCGCGAAGCCATCGACAAGACGGACTTGGCCTCCAAGGCGACGGCGACGATCGGCACCCTCTCCCGCGGCTACCGTCAGCGGGTCGGCGTGGCCCAGGCGATCCTGCATCACCCGCGCCTGCTTATCCTCGACGAGCCCACCAACGGCCTGGACCCCACCCAGGTACAGCACATGCGTGACCTGATTCGTTCCCTGGCGGAACACGCCACCGTCATCATTTCCACCCACATCCTGCAGGAGGTACAGGCGATCTGTGACCGGGTCATTATTCTACGCAACGGCCGCATGGCGCTGGACGCCACGATGGACGAGTTGCGGTCCGGCAGGCGCTTGCTGGTGGCGGTCGAAGCGGGGCCGGAGCGGGTGCTCGATCTGTTCAAGACGGTGGACGGCGTCACTTCGGTGGAACATGTGCAGGGGCATGGGCCCGGGCACCGTTATGCGCTCGATCTGATCGGCAGCGACGAACTGTCCGAAACGGCGCCCGAAGTGGCGGCTCGGATTGCGGCGGAGGGTTGGAAACTATACGCCTTGCAGCCGGAGAGCCGTGATCTCGAATCCATATTCGGCGAAATCTCGACGCGCTGAGGAGGTCGAGCGGATGATCTATACACTGAGCTTAGCCCGTAAGGAATTTGCCGGTTTCTTCTCCTCTCCCATCGCCTTCATCTTTCTTGGTGTATTCCTGGCGGTGACCCTGTTCGTGTTCTTTTGGGTGGAGACCTTTTTCGCGCGCAACATCGCTGACGTACGCCCGCTGTTCGAATGGATGCCGTTACTGCTGGTGTTTCTGGTGGCGGCCATCACCATGCGGATGTGGTCGGAAGAGCGGCGTGCGGGCACGTTGGAGTTTCTCCTGACCGCACCGGTCAAGAGCCACCACCTAGTGCTGGGGAAATTCCTGGCCTGTCTGGGTCTGGTAGCGGCGGCTCTGGCGTTGACTCTGCCGCTGTCGCTGACCGTCAGCATGCTCGGCCCGCTGGACTGGGGGCCGGTGTTCGGAGGTTATCTCGCGGCGTTTTTTCTGGCCGCGGCTTACTCGGCGATCGGCCTGTTCGTCAGCGCCCGTTCGGCCAACCAGATCGTCAGCCTGATCGTCACTGCGGTCATCTGCGGGTTCTTCTATCTGCTGGGATCCGACGCCTTGACCGGCCTGTTCGGCTATCGCGTCGCCGAATACCTCAAGCTGTTGGGCTCCGGCTCGCGCTTCGAGTCCATCACCCGCGGCGTCATCGACCTGCGCGACCTCTATTACTATCTAAGTCTGGTGGGTGTATTTCTCGCGCTGAACGTGTTGTCGCTGGAGTGGCTGCGCTGGTCCGGCAATGCGCCCAACGCCGCCCACCGCCGCTGGGGGTGGGTGACCGGGCTGACCGTGGCCAATTTCCTGGCCGCGAACCTGTGGCTCGCGCCGGTCGGCTGGGCCCGCGCGGACGTGACCCAGGGTCAGGTGTATTCCATTTCCGATGCGACCCGCGGATATCTGGCGCAGCTGCGCGAGCCGCTGTTGATCCGGGGTTATTTCAGCGCCCAGACCCATCCCCTGCTCGCCCCGCTAGTGCCACGTCTGCGCGATCTGCTGGAGGAATACGCGGTAGCCGGTGCGGGACCGGTACGGGTGGAGTTTTTCGATCCTCAGGACCACCCGGAACTGGAGCAGGAGGCCAACGAGAAATTCGGCATTAAGCCGGTGCCGTTCCAGTTCGCCAGCAAATACCAGGCCTCGGTGGTCAACTCCTACTTCAATGTCCTGATCCAGTACGGCGATCAGTTCGAGGTGCTGGGTTTTCGGGACCTCATCGAGGTAAAGGTGCAAAGCGAGACCGACCTGGATGTCGATCTGCGCAACCCCGAGTACGACCTTACCCAGGCGGTCAAGAAGGTACTGTACGCCTACCAGGGTGCGGGCGAGTTGTTCGACAGCATTCCCCATCCGGTCAGTTTCAAGGGTTACATCTCGCCCGACGAACGTCTGCCCGATGTACTCAGGTCGTTCCGTACGGAACTGGACGCGGTGTTGAGCGCGCTGCAGGAGCGTTCCGGCGGTAAACTGAGCGTCGACATCCGCGACCCGGAAGCGGACGGCGGTGCGCTTGCCAGGACGCTGGAAAACGACTTCGGCTTTCGTCCCATGACGGCCAGCCTATTCGATGCCGATACCTTCTGGTTTTATATGACCCTGGAAGGTGGTGGGCGGATCGTCCAGGTGCCGCTGCCGGAGGAATTCGAAAAGACGGCGCTCGAGCGCGCCGTACAAGCGGCGCTGAAGCGCTTTTCGCGCGGTTTTCTGAAGACGGTCGCGTTGCACGCGCCGACCTCGCGCCCCGCCGCCATGTCGCCGTTCGGCATGGCGCCCGGGGGCAAAGGGTTTAGCTGGCTGCGCGATACCCTGTCGGAGGAACACAACGTAATAGCGACCGATCTGCTGAGCGGCCAGGTGCCGGGGGAGGCCGACCTGCTGTTGTTGGTGTCGCCCGAGCAACTGGATCAGCAGCAGTTGTTTGCCGTCGACCAGTTTCTGATGCGCGGCGGTACCGTGGTGCTGGCGACATCGCCTTTCGATATAGAAACCCAAGACGCGCTGTCAGCCCGCCGGCACGAGTCCGGTTTGGAGGACTGGCTTGTCCATCACGGTATCGCGTTGCAGGAGCAACTGGTCCTGGACCCGCAGAACGCCGCCTTCCCCATACCGGTCAACCGCCGTATCGCCGGTTTCGTGGTGCAGGAGACGCAGCTGGTCGACTACCCGTATTTCAGCGATATCCGCGGTGCCGGCATCGAGCAGGAAAGCGGTCTGGCCGCCAGCGTCAACCAGGTCACCATGACCTGGCCATCCCCCATCCTGCTGGATGAACAGAAGAATCAGGGGCGCAGCGTGATCCGGCTGCTCGAAAGTTCCGAGGCGTCCTGGACGTCGGACAGCGTCGATATCCAACCCGATTTCCGGTCTCACGGCCAGCTTGGTTTTCCGATCGGGCAGGAGCAGGGCAGACGGCTCCTGGCGGTGGCGGTGGAGGGCCGCTTCGATTCCTATTTCAAGGACAAAGCCGCCCCCCTGGCGGGGCAGGGGGAAACGGCGGATGCGGCGGCACCCGCCACGGGCTCGGCTCAAGAGGGTGGCGAGGCGAGTGCCGCCGAGGATGCGGACCCTGTGATCAGCCGCGTGATCGACCGCTCTCCTGAGTCCGCGCGCGTCATCCTGTTTGCATCCAACACGTTTCTCAGCGACGAAATGCTCGATCTGGCCGCCTCCGGACTGGGGACGCGCTACCTCAATCCAGTGCAACTGGTCGAGAACGCGGTTGACTGGTCCCTGGAGGACCGCGGGCTGCTTGCGATCCGTGGTCGCGCCCATTTTTCGCGCACCCTCGATCCCCTGGATCGCGAAAGCCGGGTGTTCTGGGAATATCTCAACTACGGCCTGGCGTTATTGGGGCTGGTGTTGGTCTGGCTGATCCGCCGCCAGGTCGGCAGGCGGGCGCGGCTGCGTTACGCCTCGATCCTCGGCGCAACGGCGTAGAACGGGAGGGTACGGACAATGACAAAGTGGATCTACCTGCTCGGCGGCCTGCTCGGGGTCCAGCTCGTGCTGGCCGTGGTGTTCAACTCGACGGACCGTGAATACGGTGCCTTTCAGGCCGAGCAGCGATTACTGGTATTCGACAAGCGCGCGGTTGACGGGTTGCGTCTCGAAGACGGTCAGGAGCGCCTTGTTCTTGCCCGGCGGGACGGGCAGTGGTTGTTGCCCGAGTACGGTGACTTTCCGCTCGGTCAGAGCAGCGTCGATGGGTTGCTGGACAAGCTCGCCAGCCTCGAAAAGGGCTGGCCGGTGGCCACCACCGGCAGCGCCTTGCGGCGGTTCAAGGTGAGCGATGACCAGTTCGAACGTAAACTGACGCTGTTGTCGAAAGGCACCACGGTGGCCGAACTCTATGTCGGCACCTCGCCGGGGTTTCGCAAAGTGCACGTGCGGCCGGTGCAAGATGACAAGGTATACTCGGTTGGGCTCGATAGCTGGGAGCTGGAGGCCAGTGCCGACGCCTGGATCGACAAGGGCGTCCTCGCGGTCGCCGAGAGCGACGTGCAACAGATCGAGCTGGCGGGCGTCGTCGTGCAGCGCGGCGAGGACGGCGAACTGCGGGTCGCGGGACTCGACGAGGGTGAACAGACCGACGTGGACGAGGCCCGTGCCCTGCTGGGCAAGCTCAGCGGTCTGCGCGTGCAGTCGCTGCTGGGCGACGAGGCCAAGCCTGAGTATCAACAAGACTCACCGACCCTGGAGTTCAAGGTGACGCGCCAAGACGATGAAGTGCTGACCTTTCGTTTTACCAAGCTGCAAGATGGCGGTGACTACGTAGTGAAACGCTCCGACGTCGATCACTACTTCAAGGTCGCCGGGTTCACATTGGATGCGCTTCGTGAGGTGTCACGGGACAAACTGGTGCGGTCGGCTTTGCCGCAGGCGCCGGGCGACGACACGGGCGAAAGCCAGCACGCCAGCGTCGAGGACGATTCGCCCGACGTTGCGAATTGAGCGCCGGCGCGGCTTCGGCCGCGGGGCGCCGGGTGCCTCGCCTCCGACGGGTGGCTAGCGCGGGTGAGGAAACGGCAAGCCACGGCGGTATAGTATCGAGGTGTGCAGCCCGATCGAACCATGCGGTCTAGGATCGAACCCGGCTAACCGGGTGGTCTTGCTCGGCGCCAGCAACCTGACCCTGTATCTGCGCCGGGTGATCGGGCTGCTGCGCAGCCGCTGTGGCGGTCCCAGCGATGTGCTGGTTGCCGCCGGTCACGGTCGATCCTACGGGCAGCGCAGCCGGGTGCTGCTGCGCGCCCTGCCCGGCATTAGCGCCTGCGGCTTGTGGACGCAACTCGAGGCGTCCGGCGATCTGCCGACCTGCGCGCTGCTGACGGATATCGGTAACGATATTCCTTACGGCTACAAGCCCGACGATATCCTGCAATGGGTGGGGGCGTGCGCAGAACGATTGCAGCGGCGCGATGCGCGAATTGTCGTGACCAATCTGCCGTTGGCTCGAATCGAGTCGCTGTCCGAGACACGTTTCAGAATCCTCCGGTCCATCCTCTTCCCGTCTTCCCGGCTGTCTAAGCGGGATCTCGTGGAGCGTTCCAGGGCGGTGCACCGCGGGTTGCGGAAGATGGCGGCAAGTCGGGGCTTTCGACTCTACGAACCGGAGGCCGACTGGTTCGGCCCGGATGTGATCCATATCCGCTACCGGAAGTGCGCCGAGGCCTACCGGTTCGTCGTCGAAGGCCTGACCGACGATGCCGACCCGGAGTGTCCGCTCGAAGCGGGCGCCTGGCGCGCGTTGACCTGGAAGAAGCGGCCACGCTTCGCCCGCCAGCGGATTCTGGGCCGGCAATGGTGCTGCCGCCAGCCCAGCGGCCAACTCATCGACGGCAGCAGGGTTTCGCTTTACTGAGCGGCGACGCCTTGCCGTGAGCCTGTCGGCATGGCTATCACGCCCGCCAACCCGGCCGTCGTCAGGTGTGACGGAGCCTGGTCGGCCGTGGTTGTTTCACTGCACACGAATTCCGTCACTCGCCACCCGTCGAATGATAGTTATCAATTTCAAATATATAAAATAACTTATAATTAACTTATCTTTTTAACCGAGCAGCAACGGGTGAATACGATGTCGCATCTCCTTGGGTTTGGCGCTACGCTGCTAATCCTGGCCCTCTATTTTCTCGGCACTTTCGGACTGGTTGTGTCGATCATACTGATTCTGAACAAGTTTATATTCAAACAGGAAGGTAATCCCACGGCCGGCTGACTTCGCCGGGCCGGGCCTGTGGCTGCGAGGTTGAGCGAATCCTTGCCGCGAGCCCTATGACTTCGGCTATGCTACAGAGACATCGGGAAGACCGTCAGATACTACCAGGGAGGGCAATTGACCGATTCGACTCATTCACGCCCGTACCACCTATATCGCATCGCGATTATCGGGGTGTGGCTGATCGTACTTGCGCTCTCATTGCTCCTGCTGCTGCAAGGCGAAGTCTCCCGCGTCAGGGACGACTTTCGCTCGTCCACCGGAAAACTGCTGCACGCGGTCTCCGACCGGGTCGTAATGCAGGAGATCTCGCTGGAGGGATTCGCGAACTTCATAGCGTCCATGCCCCAACTCGATCTCGACCGGGCGCGCGTTTTTGCCCGGCGCTGGCGCGAGCGCTTTCCGGAAATCTACATGCTCGAGATTGTCCAGCGCCTCGATCACGCGCGGCGCGCGGACTTCGTACAGGAGATGCGCGCCAAAGGTTACGCGGGCTTCGAGATCCATACCTTCGGCTACGAAAGCGACCGCAGGGTGCATCTGTCGCCGGACAAGGACGTCTACTATCCGGTGGTGTTCATCGAACCCGAACTGCCCGAGGCAAAAGGGGTCTTGGGACTCGACCTGTCGGATACTTCGTCGGTGTTGAAGAACGCCCTCGAACACTCATACGCCCAGCAGCGTCTGGTTGCTTCCAGTCCGTTCGACCTGTTGGAAGGTCGCCGCGGCTACGTCATGTACCGGCCGCTGGTCGATATGCCGAGCGAGGCGATGGTGGAACTGGCATTGGAGCAGGAACTCTATGCCCTGATCGTCGTCGATGCCCGTACCCTGATCCCCGACTGGGTGCGCGACCACCGGAATCTGTACGTCTCTTTGAGCTATAGAAATAATGCAGATGGCGTCGACGAAAGGCTCGTGCGCGTCGATACCACGCGAAACGATGCCGGCTTTCTGAACAGGATTCTACCGACGTTCGAACAGTCCGAGCGGATTGAGAGCGTGTCGCAGCCGTTTGTGGTAACGATGCGCTACAAGGTCGGGTGGGGCGAACTCAATCTGGGTCTGTTCGTGCTGTTTATTGTGGTCGCCGTCATTACCTTCATGATCGCCAAGTCATTCGAACAGCTGATCGTGGAATCCAGGCTGGAAAAAGACGCAGAACGCCAACGCCTCAACATTCTCGCCAACTACGACAACATAACGGGATTGCCCAACCGGATGCTGTTACTCGACCGCATCGAACAGGCAATTCGGCGCGCAGTCAGGCAGCAAACCCGATTCGCAGTGGTATTTATCGACCTCAACGATTTCAAGTCGGTCAATGACCGGTACGGGCACGAGGCCGGCAACCGGCTGTTGAAGTCTGTTGCGAGGCGATTGATCGAACTGATGCGCGAGGAGGATACGGTGGCGCGCATCCACGGTGACGAGTTCGTGATCGTATTGAATGACGTTCATGCCGATATGAGCGTCGAGGTCGTGAGCAAGAAACTGGCCTTTTCGTTTCGGTCGCCGATCGAGATCGAGGGACATGCCATCGAAATCAGCGCGAGCGTGGGTCATGCCGTCTTCCCCGATGACGGCGCCACGGCCGAGGCGCTGCTGAGCGTCAGCGACAAGCAGATGTACAAGGAAAAGCGCAGGTCGAAGATCCGCGTGGTTTAACCTGCATGTTGCACCGATATCCGTGATGATCGTGCCTCGACCAGCGAGGGCCCGGATAGATCGGGGACGGGGGACAAACTGTGGGTTCGAGAATGCGCCCCGCACAGGACTTGCGCCGCATCCCTGGCGATTCATTCGCGCCCGTCTCCGATCGGCTGGTGCAACATGCTGGTTAGCCTGCTGCTGCGTTCGCAAGGAGTACACCCGTCGTTCGGGATGCTCAAATCATCGACAGGGTGGAAAAACGGCGTGTTGGCCGAGGGTTTGCTGGCACTGCCGGCGCGCATCGCGCAGGTCGTCCTTGCGACCACCCGCATCGGCCAGTTTCTCGAAGTCGAGCAGTTGGTGCGCCAGCTGGCAGGCTTCCGACGCCGCGCAGCGTTGCGCTTCGCCGCACACGCGCGTGACCAGTTCTTCGCAGGGTGCGCCCGCGACCGACTGCGCCGCCGCGCAGGCGGGAAACAACTGCGGATCCGCCAGACTTTGCTGGCAACGCAATTCGGCCCACTCTCGCTGATCCGAGTCTGTTGAGGCGGGTGCACGCCGCAGGATCCTGAGCTGTCTGGCGAGATCGCAGGGCTCGGCAGCCGCGCATTCGTCATTCAAACCGCATGCCTGCAGCATCAGGTCGTCGCACGCGGTGCCTGACGAGGGCGGCGCAGTTTCAGCCGGTTCGCCGCGTCGCAGTGCCATCACGTCGGCGTTGGGTACCATCAGGCCGGAGCGCACCGTGATCACGCTGCCGTCACTCAGCCGGTGCACGCCGTCCCACAGCGGTGTCGCCGCGCCGCCTGCAGATTGAATGACCGCGCGGTTGGTCTGCGGGTCGACCTGAATCTGCCGGCCGTCTTCCAGTTCGGCCTGCCAGTATGCGCCGCGGGCGATAGAGGAGACGAGCAGCGCGGTCAGGCACCAGGAGATGTTCCTGGCCGTGCGCCAGAAACCGGTTTGCCGCGAACGCATTGCGCAGTATTTCGGGTTTGGTTTCATAGGAATTTGCATCCGTGGGCTTAAGCGGATTTTAGTGGTCTGGATCGAGAAAGCAAAACAGCCGACGCCGGGTAATCCGGAATCCCCGTTTCTTCTTTAAGTACGCTGTTGAAGTCGCGGCATCATTGAAATCGATCAACCTTCTGCCGCAGTTCGCTGGGGTAGGGCGTTTTGCTTTCCGCCGGTCGGCGGGTGCGTTACCAGCGACCGATAAAACGCCTACAAAGACTGCGGTTGCCGCGTCGACTGTTTTGCGGTCTTGTTTTTGGCGCGCTGCGCGGCCGCGAACGACCGACTGGCCCAGGCCTTGGCAGTTTCTGGATCGTCGAGCATTTCTGCGGGTGCCAGAAAATACGACATCTGAACCACTCTGCCGCGCTTGTCGTACTCGAACGGCGGGAGATTGCGTGCCTCGAAATCCTTCCTGTTGATGCCGTCGGCTTTCAGGTAGAGGGATTCGTCGGCAACCAGGCCGAACATCAGCCCGTCGTAAAAGAGCCCGTAGCCACCGAACATCCTGCGTACTTGGACCGCGCCGAATCCGGCCAACACTTCGCGCAGATAGTCTATGTATTCGTTCATCGGTGCAGTGCCTGCCGGACATCGGAAGGGTCGCGTGGCGTTCCCGGTCAAGCGAAGTCGCCACCCGGCGATGCTATCACGAGTACGCACCACACGCGCTCAACGGCACTGCCCCGACGTTGCGAAGGACGCCGACGCGCGGGGTTCGCACGGTCGGTACCGAACAGCGGGGATGCGATACCTGGCCCGCCCGGGCCGGTTGCGTGACAGCGTTTTGTCGGAAATCAAAAGATCCCGACTAATCGCGCCGGACTCGACGCTTTGAACGGAAACTAATTCCTAATGGGTAATGCTTTCGTTTAGCATAAAACGACACCAATTCTGTCGTCTCTGCCGTCGGTGTCAGCCCGAAATCAGGTGAAAGTTTCCTAAAATCCGGACGCTATTCAAGGTAAGGCACGGGGAGGGCCGATGAATATCTCATTGCATCGATACCGATGGCGTGTTGCCCAATGGCGCCCGACCTCTATTCGGTCAATGTACTTTGATCTTACCCGGCCACTTGCGGTATCTCTTTTTTGCGGGTTTTTTTTTTGAGGCGCGATCGCGGGGGGCGTTCAGTGGGAATTCAGATGACATGGAACTACCCGATGCAGCTGGCATTGGTCATTGGGCTGTTGCTGCTGCACACGGCAGTCGCGAGCGACCATCGATTCGCGGGCACCAGAATCCGGATCGGCGTGCAAAACGTCGAAGCCATCGGTAGTCCTGCCAAGGCCCATGCCGTAACCTGGGCGGAACGAACCGGCGGGGAAGCGGAGGTTCTGCAATCCGACTTCAGCCAGCTGTTCGTTGACTTTATGACGTCCCTGACGGCGGCAGAGCCGGCCTACGACGTCTTGCTGTTTCCTTCCGCCTGGGCCGCCGATTTCTACCCCTACCTCGAAGAACTGCCCGGAGAGCTGACGGATAGCGAAAACTTTGACGACATCCACCCCATCTACCGGGACGGGCTGATGGCCTGGGATGGAAAGTGGATTGCGGTCACCATCGATGGCGATCTGTTCAGCGGCTACTATCGGAAAGACCTGTTCTGGGATCCGACGAACCGCACGGACTTCCGGAACCGCTACGGGTATGAGCTGTATCCGCCGGATACCTGGCGTCAGTATCGCGATATTGCCGAGTTCTTTCATGGCCGGGAGCAGCCCGACGGTACGCCCTTGTACGGTACGGCCGAAGCCTTCGCCCGTAACGGACAGCAATTCTGGACCTTGTTCAGCCGGGCAGCGGCTTACACCAATCACCCGGAGCACCGCGGCGCCCAGTTCTTCGATCCGGATACCATGCGCGCTCAGATCGACAACCCCGGTTGGCTGCGAGCGGTGCGCGAGTACAAGGAGATTCTGACGTTCGGTCCGCCGGATGCGATTCGGTTCGGAATTGTCGAAGCCAGGAATGCGTTTCTTGCCGGACGTACGGCGCTGGCGCTGGACTGGGGCGATACGGCACAGATGGCGGCCAATGCAAACTTTTCGAAGGTGTCGGGCAAGGTCGGTTATTTCGTGCTCCCCGGCACCACGCGGATCTGGAACGGCCGATTGTGGCAGTGGAGTGAACGGCGTACGGCCTATAAGGCCCCGTTTCTGGCCTTTGGTGGCTGGGTGGCCGGTGTCCCGAAGAACAGCCGCAACAAGCGGGCCGCCTGGGACTACATCATGTGGTTCTCCAATCCGCAAAACAGTCTCCGCGACGTCGTCACCAGCGGCACGGGAATCAATCCCTACCGCTTCACGCATTTCACGAATATCGATGCCTGGAATCAGGCGTTCACCACCGCGGCTGCGTCCGAGTATCTCAATGTCGTGCGTACCAGCCTCGATTCACCGCACGTGGCGCTCGACCTGCGGATTCCCGGCTTCTACCGTTATACCGAGGCACTCGAAGACGAGCTCACCGAAATCCTGCGGGACGAAGTACCGATCACCGACGGCATGCAGCGCGTGGCGGCGTCATGGGAGGCGATCACCGACGATCTCGGACGGGAGGCCCAGCTGGCGGCGTACCGTACCGCCATGAATCTGCCGAAACAGCGCGGCGGCCCCCAGCCCGGCCAATCCGGTGTCAAAGATCGCTACCTGGTGGGTTTCTCCCAGGCGACGACGACCGAACCCTGGCGCTTGTTGTTCAACAAGGAACTGAGGGCCGAGGCGGCCAAGCATCCGGAACTGGAACTGGTGGTGCGCGACGCCATGGATTCAGTCGACCGTCAGGTCGCCGACGTGGAAGCGTTCATCGCCGACGGCGTCGATGCGATCTTGATTTCACCAAAGGTGACCGAGAATCTCACGCCGCCTGTGAG